>JAAYVL010000118.1 GCA_012517205.1 Verrucomicrobiota bacterium | reverse complement strand
GGCGCCGAGTTTGGGAGAGATCGCGGATCGGACGGTGCATGCGGGCAGCCCGGTGGTGGTTACGGTGTCGGCGAGTGATCCGGACGCGCCGCCGCAGGTGTTGAACTTCAGTCTGGAGACGGCGCCGGCGGGGGCGACGATCGATCCGGGGACGGGGACGATTCAGTGGACGCCGGGGTTGGCGGAGGCGGATACGACGCAGACCTTTACGGTACGGGTGAGTGACAACGGGACGCCGGTGCAGAGTGCGGAGCGCAGTTTTGCGGTGGAAGTGGTGGGGGCGGTGGTGATTACGCGGGCGCAGTTGCAGGGAGAGACGATTGTGCTGACGTGGAATGCGATTCCGGACCAGACCTATCGGGTGCAGTATAAGGACAAGGTGACGGATGCGGAATGGACGGATTTGACGGATGTGAGCGCGGCGGAGAGCACGGCGACGGTGGTGGCGAGCCTGCTGGATGAATTCGGGCGAATTCCCAGCCGCTTCTTCCGCATCATGATTGTCAATTAGCGCGGCGCCACCAAAACGAACAAAGTCTTGCCAAGCCTGGCATTTGGTTTATGGTTAACCATACCGGGCTATGTTAGAGTGTGTTAGACCGCTTTTGGCGGATGCTGTTCTCTCAGGTTTGGCGGTATTGGCGGCTGGACTTGTGGGTTACTTGGGGTGGCTGTGCTTTCGCGAAAAGCGCCAGCGACTGAGATTGCGTCGCGAACAGGAGCGTTGCCGCCGGGACCATTGGGGATACATTTAACACTGGCAAGGCGCGTTTGATTTGCGGTTGCAAAAAAAGATTATTCGTGTATTTTTAGGCTCGACGAAATGGTTGCTATGGGTTAGTGTTAGGTAATCGTTCTTTTGTCCGGGTGGCTGACGACCTTTGCCTCCCCAGGGGTTCCCCACCCCAAAATACCTGCCAAGGTCCAGGCCATCCGGACTATTTTTTTACGAGAACGAACCAGATGGTTATCCAGCAAGAGGCAGGCCCAACTCCAATGGGTCATCGAGAGTTAGCACTGCGGTTAAACGTTTCCCCCGGACAGGGTAGCGCAATCCCTCCTCAATTCTTCCAAGCGAAGGCCTGTTTCTTCAAGGCGTAGAGATAGCCGACGAGCAGAACAGCCAGGAACACCGCCATTGCCCCGAAAATCGCTCCACCGCCTTCCTTGAGCATATCCCGATAGATAACTGCCCAAGGATAAAGAAAAATGACTTCGATATCGAACAGGATGAACAACATCGCCACGAGGTAAAACTTGATGGAAAACCTTGGCGTACCCTCGCCCATCGGCACCATGCCACATTCATAAGGGGTGTCTTTGACGGCGGGCCGCTTGCCTCGCTTGCCAAGGACGACGGACATGCCCAACATGCCAAAGGAAAATACCACCGCCAGCATCCCGAGCATCAACACCGGGAGGTATTGCGACAGTTGTGCTTCTGACATGCCCCGAATCTAAAACCTGTTCACCTTTTGGCAAGCTGAATCCGGCGTAATTTGGGCGTGCATTTTTCGTTCTGTATGCTAGCCTGAAATTAAATGTATCCTACGGTTGTCACCCGCAATCCAACCGCCGTACAGGCTGAGGTCGAAACTGCCTATCTCGTAATCTTTCCCCATGCTGACTTGGCGTTTGTGGGACGCTTTTTTGATTGGGCTATTGATTGTTTTAGCGGCAAACACCGGGATTATCAGGCGGTAGATGCCCGGTACCATGATTTTGAGCATACCCTCCAAGGGGTTCTTTGTCTGACCCGCCTGTTGCGGGGGCGCCATCTGGCTAACGCGCAGCCCCGGCTTAATGAGCGCATGTTCCAACTCGCCCTGGCCGCCATCCTTTTTCACGACACCGGCTATCTCAAGAAACGCGATGATATAGAAGGCACGGGAGCCAAGTACACGCTCACCCATGTCCAGCGCAGCGCTGAATTTACCGCTCAGTTTCTTCAGGAGAAGGGGTTTGGCGCTACTGACATCCAAGCCGTGCAGAACATGATTTCATGCACCGGCGTGAATGCGACCCTGGAAGCCATAACTTTCCAGAGCGAATTGGAAAGAATCGCAGGCTCCTGCTTGGCGACTGCCGACTTGCTGGGGCAGATGGCAGCGGAGGATTATGTGGATAAGCTCCCGGTTCTCTTTTCCGAGTTTGCTGAAGCCGCCCTCTACACAAAAGATCAGACCAGTTTTGTTGCCAGCTTTTCCAGTGCCGAAGACCTAATCCGCAAGACCCCGGATTTTTGGCGGAAGATTGTGCGGGTGAAATTGGACCGCGATTTTTCGGGAGTGCATATCTTTCTCAACGACCCCTATCCTGCCGGCCCCAATCCTTACTTTGAGCGGATTGAGGCTAACCTCGCCCGCTTGCGCGAGCGGCTTTGAGAGGAATACCTGCGCGTCCAAGCGGGCGACAGAACCACCGGGAAGCCAAGGCTGGTCTGAGCCGCCAAACGCAGGACACACACTTGGCTGGCAACCCGATCAGTTTAATGGTGTTGGGGTGGCTAGCGGAGCAGTCATCTCATACGGCAACCGCCAAACATTTGAGCCGGAGGAATCCCCAAAGTACAACCGCGAAGGCGAGAATTGGGTTGGTTGTCCGTCGGCCCAAAACGCGAAGAAGGGATCTTGAGCATTCAAGGGACGACGCGCGTACGTGTGATTGTAAAGGCTGTTGGCAGTAAGCTGGCGAGTCATCGTCCAGGTTTGCCCCTGGTCCACGCTGGTCCAAAGCGCCATCTCGCCCCCGGTCTGCCAGGGTTGTGGTCCAACTTGGGTTGGCCCAATGATAAGCCATTTGTCCGGCAGAATGTAGAGGCTGCCCATATCGTAATTGTGATCGGATGTGCAAACCACCGAGGTCAGCCATTGCGTGCCGTTCCAGCGTGCCACTGTCCATTCGCGCGGATCGCCGCCTGGCCCGGGTTGGTAATGGCGGCTGACAATATAGAGCAACACCGGGTGGCCGTTGGTGTCGAAATTTAGATCGCAAGTGTACATCAACTTGCCTTCGGACGCCAGATCGAAGATGCGGGCGGGATTATTGGTCGTGGTGAGCGGCAGCACTAGCGGCACACCGGCCGCCGTGGTCCAAGTGGCACCGTAATCCGCCGTTTGGGCGTAATATATGTCCGTTCGTTTATCAACATTTCCCCCGGGATGACGGTTAAAAAAGGTAGCCACCAACCCATCCGCACGCACGTTGCTGACCTGATAATGCCCCCCTATGCCGGCCAGTTTCCGATGCGGGCTCCAGGTCACGCCATTACTGCTCGTCATCCAATAGAGTTCGCGTCCGGCGGTATATTTCGTGAACAGGGTAAAGAACCCGAAGCCGGGGATGTGCCGCGGCTGGGGATAGGTCATTTCATCCTGCCTGATGAAATCAAAACTGGCGCTGCTGTAAGGCGTGCGACTGCGAAAAATCCAGCCTGGCCGTGCGGCGGCACGGCCGCTGACGAACACCCACAAAAAGCCTTGATCATCCAGCGCCAGGGAAGCGTTGTCGTGCGGATCGTTCACCCCGTGTTTATCGAGCACGAGCGTTGGGCGAGGCACCTGCCCAGTGGCGTGGTCGTATTCTGAAACCATGATCAGCAGGTGGCGCTTATCTTTGAGCGTGCCGCCGTAGGTGAAGAATGTTTTGTTAACCTGAGGCGCATAGATGGCCAAAGGAATGTGATTGGCCGTATAGGTGCCCAGACCGCCCGAGTATTTGTCGCCGTAGCTGGAGAACTGCCCGAGAGTGAACCAGATACCGCGATAGCCGTCCGCGTAGCCGGGCGGCGGCAACTTCTTCACCCGGTAAAAACGAGCCGCGTTAGTGGCTGTTTCATTGGTAAACCAAGCTACGAGTCCACTGCCCGGGACAATGGCTAAAGGCGACCAAACCTCATTGGTCAATGCGCGCGTGTATTCGATACAGTATTCAGCATTGGTTTGAGTCTCAAACGATAACCGAAACTCGTTCGTCAAAACGGATATGTTTGTCAGGTAAAAAACCTCGGGTGCGCCGGTCGCGCCCTCGGCGGTGATGACCAGGTTATCCACATCAGCATAGGAACCTGTCACGCCACGGATTCCTCCCAAACGCAACCGATTATAGGCTTTGTTCGGCGGGTGATGATTCCGCCAGGGCAGATTTGTGGCAAGCAATGAGCCATCTACCTTCAAATCCCAAGTGCCAAACCTGGGACCGCTCAGATAGCTGATCATTTCCACATGATGCCAGTTGGTATCGAGATGACGTACAGCCCGCCATTGTGAGCCGTCGTAGTAGGCCAGTTGGTTGCTCACCGTTCCCCAGCCCAACAGACAAGTCTCGCCATCGTTATCCGGCAGCAGAAATACATCCAAGGTGCGAGTGGCAGCCGTCGAAGCCCGTGCTTCCAGGCTGACGGTGAGGGTTCCGTCAGAGACCGGCGGGAAATGCAAGAAATCCATGTTGTCCGTCCCGGTTTGTACTCGTCGCAATACCTGTCCATGACTATCCCCCACCAGCGGGACGATTTGCGCAGGGGTGCCCGGTGCCGGCTCCCACCTGGCCCCTCCGTCCGTCACTAATTGCAGATTGCCCGGCGGATACAGTTCCGTGTCGTTAAAACCGTTCACATCGGCCAACACGAGCGGCTGATTCGTCTGCGCTTGCAGGAGTGAGGAAACAAACACCATGGCCCCCCCCAGGACCACCCCTTTGAGGATATAAGGCTTCCAATGCATTGGAGAAGTCTAAGATTGATGCCTGTTAAGGACAAGTTTCTTTTAGCCGAAATGATTCAGATTTTATCCCCAATTCGCGCCACTAAACGCGCAAGTCTTTGGTTTTACAGGTGAAAATATTCGGGGTACAGTGACCGATCCGTTGAATTCGCCAACCAAACGGCTCGTTGAAACTATCCACTGGCCTGCCAGATCCGTTTAGACTCCAACAGGGCAATGGCGTACGATTGGATTACGCAACAGCAACGTTTCAGATAAGGCATTCAAAAGCCATTCAGGTCCTTTCTTTTCATTAAAAAGCCGCTTTTTATCAACCCGATATTTATAACCGACTGATTTTAGAAAACTTATCGATTATCCTATTGTCCTCTTTTGTCGTTTCGACCTTGCCAGACATTCATAGCCATTACCCAGGCACCTTGAACTTACCCTACCTCTAGGTCGTGTACAAGGGGTGTACAAGGGATGTTCACCAGGAATACATAGGATTTTAGTTGGTACATCAGATGAGCATCCCTTGTACACCCCTTGTACACGGCCTAGAGGTAGGGAATAGCCAAGGCGCGGCCATAGTAGGCCTAAGCCATAACAATTTTAGATTCCGCCTTCGATTCATTCCTCTTCGTGTACGTAAGCCATTGATTTCACGGACAAAAGACGTTTGAAATTCAACAGCCATGCCATTGAATTCGCCAAATAAGGGATTCGCCATGGCTATGGCCTGAACGATCAGAGTTACCCTGGTTCCGAAGGGACGCGAGCGGGCGGTTGGGCTACCCAACCGAATCGTTCCGTTTTAAGCCGCAACCTTGGGGCAAAGGCGTTTCCAGCGTGTGCGTAGGGTCAAAATCTTATTGCACGGCAAAGAGAGGCCCGCGAAGAACATGAGCCAGTGCTTTGACGACCACCTCTATGAATAGAAACGGTTTGCCTATAAAGTCGTTGCCTCCGTTCTGCGGAGCGTTTGCATGGTTTTCAAAGTCGCTAAGGCTGGTGACCAGCACCACGGGGGTTGCCTGGTGCGCCGGCAATGCACGAAGCCGGGCGCTGAGTTCAAACCCGTTCAGGCCGGGCAGGTCAACGTCGAGAAAGATCAAATCGAAGCTGTTCCCGACCAGCAATTCGTAAGCTGCGATCGAATCATCTATATTGACCGAATCGAGCTTTGCCTTCTCCAAAGCGTAAACCAAAGCGCGTCGCGAGAGGGTTTCATGGTCCACAACCAGAACCCTGGGCGCCGACGTTTGCGGTTGGTTCGGCGGAACACTCTGTTCACCAAGCGGAGCCAAACCGTCAACCGCCAGCGCGACCGTGCGCAGGGTGGAGGCATTGATGTTCCGGGGCGTTTCGCAAAGTTCCTTAAGCAGAGCTTCCAGCGCGTCAGACAAGCGGGCAACATGGGGCACGCCCGCAATGCCGGCGTTGCCGGTCAAAGCATGAATGCGACGATATAACTCCCCGAGCGGCTTGAGGCGGGCAGTCTCGTCTCCGGCCTGATTCAGTTCCCTGAGGAGTGAGCGCAAGGTTGCCAGCGTGGCCGGGAAACTGGTAATGAAAGAATTGCGAAGGTCGGCTTGAAAGGCGGCGTCTCGATCCCTGGTTTCGGGATGGGTTTCGGCGGCCGGAGATTCCGCCGTGAGCGGTGAACTAACAATGGCCCCGGCAGCCGCGGTTGGGGGCGCGAAAAGGGTAGCCGACGCGTCATTAGGAAAAAGCGCATTCCGCACCCCGTCAATCAGTTGCCGGGGACTGCAATTGGCTTTGGACAAACACAGGGTGGCTCCTGCTTTCCACGCCTCCTGCATGATGCTCGATAAGTAGGTATTCGAAAAGACGACAACGGGCAACTTTGCATACTCCGTCTCGGCGCGGAGCTGTTTGAGCACTTCCACCCCTGAAACTCCCGGCAGCAGCAAGTCGAGAATGACTACGTCGGGTCGAAAAAGGCGGACCTTTTCCAGCCCAGCCAGCCCGTCCAGGGCAACGTCAACTTGATAACCTTCAACGGCAAACTTGTGGCGGTAAATATTCGCTACGACCTGATCATCCTCGATAATGAGTAATTTTTTCATGGCTAAGGCCGAGCAGCGAGGCTGGCGTGCTCGACCAGGTAAGCCTCCAGAAATTCCCGGATGCGGAGGAACTCAATGCCCGCTCTGCGAGCCAATTCGGAGGCATTCGCCAGAACATTCTCCGCACCCAGGCGTTCCAACTCACGCAACAGCGGCACCAGATTCGTCATTCCGCAGGTGGCGCTTGCCCCGGCGCAACTGTGTGCCAGGCGCCGCACTTCCTGGGCTTTGCCGTCACGCACGGCGGCCTCGATTTGCTCGATTTGCGCGCTGGTTTGGTCCAGATAAAGGGTCACCAGTTCGCGCAGGTTTTCAGGGCTGCCATCCGTAAAGTCGAGAAGCCTTGCCATGTCCACGGGCGCGCTAGAGCCCACCGGCGGCGAACCGGCGGGCGAGGCCGGCTCTTTCGCCGCTGCGGAGACGGGAGTTTTTGCCGCAGCGGAGGCTTCACTTTTAGCTGTGCCTGCGACCGGTCCCCACCGTTCCACAATCGCGCGCACGTCTTCCAGCCGCACGGGCTTGGCAAGGTAATCGTCCATGCCCGCGGCAAAGCATTTTTCACGATCCCCCGGCATCGCGCTGGCCGTCATGGCCACAATAATAATCGGAGACTTGTAATGAGGGAATTGTGCGGGCCGTTGCTGACGCTCGCGGATGGCGCGGGCAGCCTCCAACCCACCCATCTCGGGCATCATCAAATCCATGAAAATCAGATCGTAGGGCTGGCGATCCAACGCGGCCAGAGCTTCCAAACCATTGACCGCCAGATCGGCCCGATAGCCCATTTGCTGGAGCAAACGCAAGGCTACCTTCTGATTAATCTGGTTGTCATCGCACAAAAGAACGCGCAAGGGCAAACGGTGCGCCAGCGTAGTGTCGGCCTTGGGGGAAGACTGCGCTCGGGGAGCGGCGGGCTGAGCCCCGGATATGATGCGAACCAGGAGTTCCTGAAGCCGACCGGGCTTAACTGGCTTGACCAACCCATTGACAGGTGACGCGTTGGCGCCATCGTGACCTTCAACGCGAAAGCCCGGCGGGTTGAGCAGCACGAGCGGCAGATTGCCTTGTTTGGGCAACTGGCGGATTTCCGCGGCCAATTTGATTCCTTCCATGTCAGGCATATCCTGATCAATAATCGCCAATTTGAAGCCTTCGCCCGCACGCAGCCATTCCAATGCCTGCAAAGGGCGTTGTGTATAACGCGGCTTCATTCCCCATTTGCGCGCCTGCGCGCTGAGAAATCGGCAGTTGGTGGCGTTGTCGTCCACTATCAAAACCCGGACGTTGGCGAGTTGCGGCGGCGGAGTTTTGGCTGGCGTCGGCGGTTGGTCGCTCGCGGTGCGCAAAGGAAGGGTGAAATGGAAGGTTGACCCTTTTTGCAGCACGCTCTCAACCCACATCTTGCCTCCCATCAACTCGACCAGGCGTTTGCTGATAGCCAGGCCAAGCCCGGTGCCGCCATAACAGCGCGAAGTGGAAGCGTCTGCCTGGCTGAAAGACTTAAAAAGCCGGGCCATCCGGTCCACGGGAATACCGATGCCCGTGTCACGCACCCTAAAATGGAGTTGCCACGGCTCCCGATTTTTTTCGGCGCGCAGAGGAGCCGATAAAACTTCCGCCTCAATTACGACCTCGCCGGCGGCAGTGAACTTGACGGCATTGCTCAGCAGATTGACCAGCACCTGCCGCAGGCGAGTGACATCCCCACACACCCGCTCGGGCACCTCGTCCGCCCACATACAAACCAGTTCCAGTTTCTTTTCCGCAGCTTTCGGGGCCAGCAGATCAAGCGCTTCTTCCGCACACCCATATAAATCGAAGGGCTGGCTCTCCAGTTCGAACTTGCCGGATTCAATCTTCGAGAAGTCCAGGATGTCGTTGATGATGGTGAGCAGTGACTCGCCGCTGGAATAAATCGTCTCCAAATACCCGCGTTGTTCGGAAGTTAACGGGGTTTCCCGAAGCAGACCGGTCATGGCGATGATACCGTTCATCGGAGTGCGGATTTCATGGCTCATGTTGGCCAGGAACTCCGCTTTGGCCCGTGCCGAGGTCTCCGCGGCCAAACGGGCGGCCAGCAGTTCGTGATTAGCTTGCGTCAGTTCGTCTTGCAGATGTTTAGTGCGCAGCGCGGCACGCAGGCGGGCTCGCAACTCTCCTCCCTCAAACGGCTTCGTCAGATAATCCACTGCGCCCAGTTCAAACCCGCGCAACTTGTCGCTGCTGCTGTTCCACGCGGACAAAACAATAACGGGGATGGGTTGGGTCGCGGGAGACTCCTTTAGTTGCCGCAACAGCTCAAACCCATTGGCATCCGGCAAGCCGAGATCGAGTAAGATTAAATCGAATGGCCGCGTACGCGCCAACCGCAAGGCAGCAACCGCATTGGTGGCAGTAACGAGGGTAATGTTCTCGTCTCGCAACAGGCTCGCCAGCACCTCCGGCAAACGCGGATCATCTTCGACTACTAATACCTGAGACGCAGGCGTGTTCATAGTCCGGCGGTCCTAGAATCTTATTATTCGCTGCAATGAAACATCCAATAAACCGGTCTGTATTAAGCACATTCAACACCAATTCGCGGCCCGTACCAACCCGATTATCTCCCCGGTGGCCCGGCCACCCCTGGCATTTCATGCCGGTTTAGCTGAGGGTGATATGCGACGCTTACCTAAAACTAAACAAAGGCCCTAATCGAACACTTTGCCCATTTGGGTAAGTTTTCAGAGATACAGATAATTTGAAAATGGTTTCTGTCGCCGTGAAACAAATCGCAACACGATTGAAGGCCCCTGGTTACCTTCCCAAGCGGGATTGAAAAGGATCACCGAAACGAGGGTTGGCTTATTTTGTTCCTCTGCGTAACTATCTGTCTGCACGCTACTTCTGAACATTTACTTTGATATACACGTTTCCCCCAACCACCCCCCGAGACAATCCGGAGCGGGTTCAGTGATGCTACGGCAATAAAACGATGGCCGGGAGAGGAGGCAAGGACGAATGGCAAAGGAATCGGTTGTATTTCAGTCTGAATAAGCGTTCCGATGTGGCGAACCTTCGGGGGCAGAAGAACGCGCGGCAGTCTGTCCAGGAAATACCGAAACCATTGCCGCAAAGTTCTCATTTAATGACGGTGTCTGAAACTGAGATGCATCTGCCATGTTTCAAGACACTAAAGAAACATTGCCAGAAGATACCGAGGCGGATACAGTCCCGTGTATGGCTCATGCTCAGCTCAGCCACCACGCGGTTAGCGGGGATTCCTCCTTTCGTGATCTTTATGTGAAGGCCTACCGCGTGATGTTGCTCGCTCGCGTCCTGGACGACAAGTTCGCGAGCCTTTATCGCATGGGTAAGATTCACGGCGGAGTCTTCCTCGGCCGCGGCCAGGAAGCGTTAAGTGTCGCCGCAGGACTGGCCTTGCGTAAGGGAGACATTTTCGCACCACTTATTCGCGATGGAGCCGGGCGGCTGGCTTTTGGCGAACCGATTCTGGACGCCGTACGGACTTACCTGGGATCGCCGTTGGGCCCCATGCGCGCACGAGATGGAAATGTCCATCGCGGACGGCCTCGGGAAGGGGTGTTTGCGATGATCAGTCATCTGGGCAGCATGATTTCCATGGTCAATGGCGCGCTGCTGGCCCATCGGTTCAAGGGAATTTCCGACACGGTAGGAGTGGCGAGTGTGGGGGATGGCGCAACTTCCACTGGCTCTTTTCACGAAGGAGTGAATCAGGCGGCGGTGGAAAAGCTGCCCCTGGTTTTGATTATCGCCAACAATCAATACGCATACTCCACTCCCACGGAGCGGCAATTTGCCTGCGCTTCGTTGCTGGACAAGGCCGCAGGTTACGGTATTCAGGGCGAAGCGGTGGAAGGCACCGATTTATCCGCCTGCCTCCGAGTAATAGGAGGCGCGGTCAACCGGGCAAGGGCTGGCAACGGGCCGCAAATGGTTGTGGCGCAGTTACTCCGGCTTTGCGGCCACGGCGAACATGACGACGCAGGCTACATTGACCCGAATTTGAAGCAATCCCCTGTGGGGCGGGATTGTTTGAAAGTCGCGGAGAGTTTCCTGGTGGAAGAGGGCTGGGTGGATACCCCCACGCTGGCTGCGTGGCGTAATGAAGCGGTGCAGGAAACGGAAGCAAGCGTCGCGCAGGTTCAACGGGAAGCCGGCCCCGATCCGTATAAGGAGGATTGGAGCGCGCTGGCTTCCAAGCATTTGAGCGAAGGATACGACCAAAGTTGCCCCCCATGAGCCTTACCTACCTGGATGCAATTCGCGAGGCACAGGCGCGCGCGCTGGCGGATGATCCGCGAGTGTTCATTTATGGGCAGGATATCGGCACCTTTGGTGGCGCTTTTAAGGCTACGAAAAACCTGGCGCAGCGCTTTCCAGGGCGGGTGATAGATTCGCCAATCAGTGAAGATGCCATGCTGGGGCTGGCCGTGGGAGCCGCCATTCAAGGAATGCGGCCGATAATTGAAATGCAGTTTGCGGATTTTTCGACGCTCGGGTTCAACCAGATAGTTAATCAGGCGGCGACGCTATATTGGCGAACGCGCGTGCCCTGCCCGATTACGGTGCGCTTGCCCTGCGGCGGCACTTCCGGGAGCGGGCCCTTTCACAGCCAGAGCATGGAGGCGGTTTACGCGCATTATCCGGGTTTGATCGTGATGACTCCGGCCACGGTCGAAGATGCCTACAGCATGTTGTTAGAAGCCATCGCGCTGGATGACCCGGTTATTTTCTGCGAACACAAGTATTTGTATTACCACCTGAAAGCCGCGCAACTGCCCGTCGAGGCCATGCCAACCGGCAAAGCGCGCATTGCGCGAGCTGGCCGCGACATGACTTTGGTGGCCTACAGCGCTATGGTGCATGAAGCACTCGCAGTAGCGGATGAACTGGCGTCGGAAGGAGCGGAGATTGAAGTAGTTGATCTCCGCTCCGTGAAACCTCTGGATACTGATACCGTTATGGCCTCCGTAGCACGCACCGGAAGGCTCCTCTGCGTGGGAGAAGCCTGGCCCTGGGGGGGCGTCACGGCGGAGGTGATCGCACGTGTGACCAGTGAAGGCTTTGGGCTGCTCGACGCCCCGCCGCAACGGCTCAACGCGAAAGAAACCCCGGTTCCTTATCATCCCAGTTTGTGGGCGGCACATCGTCCCACGGCTCACAGCATAGCCGCCGCTGCCCGCCGTTTGTTGCGATTGTAAACGTTTTTCAGCCGCCATGCCCTCCATCCCAATCATCATGCCTCAACTCGGCGAATCTATCGCTGAAGCCACGGTCGTCAACGTGCTGGTCCCGGTTGGAGACCACGTGCAAACCGACCAAGACATCATCGAGGTGGAAACCAGCAAGGCCACCATGAACATAACCTCACCCTGCCCTGGGCGGATGGAAAGATTCCTGGCAAAGCCAGGCACCAGTTACCCGGTTGGCGCGGTGTTAGGCTATTTGGAAGCCAGCCCGGAAGACGCCACACGGCTGGGTTTGGATTTGGATTCCTCCGCCGATGATGGCGGAGATGAGTCCGAGTTTGATCTTTCACGCCGGGAACTGGCAGGTGCCAGCCATAAAGGCGTGCAACCGACGGTTCGCGGTCTGCCCGTGCCGGCTAATGCTGAAGGTGCCAGCTATATGTCGCCGCGCATGAAGGCGCGTATGATGGAATTGGGACTCCATGCGGCCGACTTGGCGGGTCTCCCAGGCAGTGGCGCCGCTGGGCGCGTGACCATTCAGGACTTTGAACGGTTTATTGCCAATCTGGAACGACATAAGCTGACGCAGGCTTCGCCCATGCGCGTGGCTGTTGCCGACGCCATGCGACGCAGTTGGACCCGGCCGCTGGCTACGGTCGCTTTGCCCGTCTGTTTCGACCCGCTTCTGAACCACCGCAAGATGTGTGATCCCAAGCCCGGCCCGGCCCTTTACGCCTTGCGGGCGCTGGCCTTGGCACTGGCTGAAAACAGCACTCCCGCCGGCCGACTCATCGGCAATAAGATTGTTCACCCTACGGCCATTGATATCGGGTTCGCTGTCGAAGCCGAAGAAGGGGTGTTGGTTCCAGTGATTCGCAGCGCAGAAAAAACGCCGCTCAAGGATTTGGTGAAACGCTACGATGAGTTGATCAAACTGGCTCATGAACGCAAGCTGCCAACCGACGTCACTGGCGGCTCTATTGCCACCGTGACCAACTTTGGCACCTTTGGTCTGACTTGGGCGACGCCTATCCCGCTGCCGGAGCAGACGCTGGTCCTGGGAATGGGCGCGGCTCGCCCAGTGCCTGCTTGGGACACGTCGAAAGCCCAGTTCGTGCCGGCTATGGAAGCAAATCTCACTTTAAGCTTCGATCACCGCGTCCTGGACGGAGGTGCGGCGGGCCGCCTTCTGGCTCGCGTAGCGCACTTGTTAAGCAGCCCAGACAAGTTATAGTTGCAACGGATCGCGGGTCGGCCGACACATCAAATTGCCTCCAATTAAAGCTCGCCTGCTCACGCCATGGTAGACCGTTAGCTTTACTTTGAAGCCTGAAGGGGACATTATAGCAATACATGATACGAATTGGAACCAGTTGTCTCGTGACGGTCTGGCTGGTGCTATGTGGCGGGTTGGCGGGCTTACTGCTGACGGTAGCCACGGCTGAGGAGACCTCCGGGCCAGACTGCAAAGAAGTATATGACTTGATCCGCTCCCATCTGGTCGGGATAACCGAGACGCAATTGAACGAGGCCGTTGTCCGGGGACTGGTGGCGGAACTCAGCCCGCGAGTGGTCCTTATTACCAATGGGAAGGCTCCTCGGACGATGGCAGGACCTCGGGTGAGCAAAGCGGAAGTGTTTCAAGGAGACATCCTGTATATACGGGTCGCGCAGGTAGGTGAGGGTTTATCGGAAGCAATTGCTCGAACATGGAGTAATCCGGGATCTGCAAACGGGGTTAACGGACTTATACTGGATTTGCGCTATGCAGGGGGTGATGATTACGCAGCGGCCGCTGCGGCAGCGGATTTATTCGTAAAAAAGGAGCAACCATTGTTAGATTGTGGCAACGGAATAGTGCGCGCGCAGACAAAGAGCAACGCGATCTGCGTGCCTGTGGCAGTACTCGTGAATCGGCAAACAACGGAGGCCGCAGAAGCGATGGCAGCGGTGCTGCGGAAGACCGGAACCGCCTTGCTCCTGGGAGGAAAAACGGCAGGCCAGGCACAGGTGACACAGGAGTTTCCTTTGAAAAATGGCGTTCGTTTGCGAATTGCGACGGCGATGATCCAGTTAGGCGATGGCTCGGCGCTGACCACAGAAGGGCTCACTCCGGATATTGTGGTAGCTGTCAATCCGGCTGAGGAACAAAAGTATTTTGCCGATGCTTTTCAAACTTTAGCGAAGACGAATCTGCCAGTTGGAACCGGTATTGCAGGAGCGACCCCAGCAACGCGGCGACCGCGCTTGAATGAGGCGGAACTGATGCGCGAGCGGCACGAGGGGTTAAGCGAGGCAAGCCTGAACGCCCCACGGGAAAGCGAACCGGAGCAACCGATTGTCCGGGATCCGGTGTTAGCTCGGGCGCTGGATTTACTGCGGGGCTTAGCGTTGGTTCGGCCGATGATTTGATCTTAATCGCTTGATAAATGGTTACGCGATTGGCCCTCCTGAAATTGCCAGTGCATGATTGAATGAAAACAATCCTGTTTGTTTGCACCGGAAACGTGTGCCGGAGTCCGATGGCGGAAGGCATCTTCCGGCAGTTTATCCGGGAACGGGGAGATTATCGCGCGGTGTCGGCAGGTCTCGGCGCGGCAGATGGGCAGCCTCCTACTCCGCATGCGGTCGCTGCCCTCAAAGAACTGGATATAGACATTTCGGGTCTGCGCAGCCAGGCGCTAACCGCGGAACTAGTCAGCCAGGCTGATTACATCTTCGGCATGACTCTCGGTCACGTTGAAACGATAGCCACCCTCTACCCACCAGCACGGGAAAAGACCTTTCTGCTGCGCGAGTTCGATGAACAACTGGGGCCGGGTGAAAAAGATATTCGCGATCCGATCGGTGGCTCATATGCGATATATGTAGATTGCCGCGACCAAATCAAACGAGGGATCACATCATTGCTGAGATTCATTGAATCCGGGGCGACCGAGCCCCGCACCTCGGATTTCGAGGGACACCAAAAGAAAGGAACCTTTATGGAAAAACGCATTATGCCCGCTGATTACAGATTGCAAGCAGTTGACCCGGAAGTGGCCGCAGCCATTAAGCAAGAAGTCCGGCGCCAACAAGAAAACATTGAGCTAATTGCGAGTGAGAATTTCACCAGTCCCGCCGTAATGGAAGCACAGGGATCCGTGCTGACCAATAAATATGCCGAGGGCTATCCAAGGAAGCGATGGTATGGCGGCTGCGAGAATGTGGATGTAATTGAGCAATTGGCGATCGAGCGCGCCCGGAAACTTTTTGGAGCCGAGCACGCCAATGTACAGCCCCACTCCGGGAGCCAGGCAAACATGGCGGTGTATTTTGCCTTTCTCAAACCCGGAGACAAACTGCTCACAATGGACCTGACGCATGGTGGGCATTTGACGCATGGCAACAAGGCAAATTTTTCGGGCCGGTTTTACGAGGTGATCCATTACGGAGTGCGGAAGGATGATGAACGCATTGATTATGAGCAACTAGCCCGGATGGCGCGGGAACACCGGCCTAAGATGATCACGGTGGGAGCTAGTGCCTATCCGCGAATGATTGAGTTCGAGCGGTTGGGGCAAATCGCGCGCGAGGTCGGAGCGTACCTGTTGGCCGATATCGCACATATCGCTGGGCTGGTGGCCGCAGGGTTGCACCCAAACCCGGTACCCTACGCCGATTTTGTGACGACCACGACCCATAAAACGTTGCGCGGTCCACGCGGAGGGTTGGTGTTGTGCCGGGAAAAATACGCAAAGGAGATAGATTCACAGACCTTCCCGGGCATCCAAGGCGGGCCGTTAATGCATGTGATTGCCGCCAAGGCGGTGTGTCTGCTGGAAGCGATGCAGCCGTCGTTCCAGGAGTACCAGAAGCAAATCGTCAAGAACGCGGCAGCCCTGGCCGCGGGAATGAAGCAGAACAATTTCCGATTGGTAAGCGGAGGCACGGATAACCACTTGATGCTGGTGAACGTAGGCGCACGCGGAGCGACGGGCAAGGAATGCCAAGCGGCTCTAGATCTGGCGGGCATCACCGTAAACAAGAATACGATTCCATTCGAGACACGGTCCCCCTTCCTGGCAAGCGGCATCCGACTGGGCACACCGGCAGTCACAACGCGCGGCATGGCAGAATCCGAGATGTCGGCCATTGCCGACATGATCAGCGAGGTGTTGCTAGACCTCAAGAATGTGGAAGTCAGCGAAAAGGTGCGGCAGCGGGTACACGAGTTGACCGCGCGGTTTCCGTTGCCCTATTGAACGGCGGACCAATTCTTCAGCGCACTATGACATTAGCTAAGACTTGACAGCCCAAGAAGAATACGTCAGGCTGCCGCTGAATTTGATGAGATTTCCCTTGCCGCACCGCGGAATAATTGGAAAGTTAACACGATGCTCCTGGTAGGCGGCCATTCCATATTAAATTAATCGAAGCGGTAGTTGCCCAGTCAAAGGGCTGGACTGAGAGACAGTTTCATAGCGGTCTTACCCGAAATACATTTTACAGGCTAAACGTACTGACTTATGCCAAGACCAAAAAAAAAGGCCAAAAGCAAAGCGGCCAAAGAAGTTGTTGCTGCGCCCTTAAACGGCAATGACGCGGGAGTAAGCGTTCCACTAGACACTACGGCAGAGGCACCCGCGGAAGCATTGGCGCCGCCCTCCACGCCAGTGGAACCACTAGTAGAGGAACCGCCACGGACAAAACACGCCCCGGAGAGGGAAAAGGAGCCCGGGGCCCCGGCTTCGGTCAACATTGCCAAATTGCAAGCGATGTCCATGCCGGATCTGAACCAAATGGCGCGGGACCTTGAGGTGGAGAACTTCGGAACAATGCGCAAGCACGAGGTTATTTTTCATATCCTGCAAAAAAACGCGGAGCGGGCCGGAGTGCTGTTTTCAGAGGGGGTATTGGAAGTGTTGCCTGAAGGCTTTGGGTTTCTCCGTTCGCAAAGTTTTAATTATCTGCCCTGTCCAGAAGATATCTATGTTTCGCCGTCGCAAATTCGTCGCTTCGACCTGCAAACTGGAAACCTGGTAGCAGGCCAAATTCGTCCACCGAAAGAAAAGGAGAAGTTCTTTGCGCTACTGAAAGTCGAGGCGGTGGACCAGGAAGAACCGGACAAGGCAAAAGACAAGATTCTTTTCGACAACCTGACGCCGCTTTTCCCCAACCAGCGCTTTATTCTGGAAACCACTCCAGACGAGCTTTCCACGCGAGTGCTGGATCTTGTTTGCCCGATCGGCAAAGGCAGCCGTGGATTGATCGTTGCCCCGCCACGCACAGGCAAAACGGTGCTGATGCAAAAAGTGGCTAACGCCATTCTGAAGAATAATCCGGAGACCTACCTGTTCATCCTGCTGATCGACGAACGCCCGGAAGAGGTAACAGACATGGAACGAACTTGCCGAGGGGCAGAGGTCATCAGTTCGACCTTTGACGAACCGCCGGAGCGGCACGTACAAGTAGCGGAAATGGTGATCGAGAAAGCGCGGCGAATGATCGAGCACAAGCGCGACGTGGTTATCCTGTTGGACTCGATTACGCGCCTGGCGCGTGCCTATAACACCGTGCAGCCGCATTCGGGTAAGATCCTATCCGGCGGTGTGGATGCCAACGCCCTGCACAAACCCAAACGGTTTTTCGGAGCGGCCCGCAATATCGAAGAAGGGGGGTCCCTGACGATCATCGCGACGGCACTGGTAGATACAGGGTCACGGATGGATGAGGTGATTTTTGAAGAGTTCAAAGGGACCGGCAATATGGAGATTTGCCTGGACCGCGCACTGGTGGATCGGCGCATTTTCCCCTCCATCAATATCGAGCGTTCCGGCACGCGCAAAGAAGAACTGCTTTATCATCCGGACGAATACAATCGAGTGGTCATCCTGCGCCGGGCACTCACTGGAGTGCCACCGGTCGAGGCGATGGAACTGGTGTTAAACAAACTCAAAAAGACGCACAGTAATGCCGAGTTTTTGATGGGCGTCAGCGTGAGTTGAAGGCTGATTCATAGGCAAGGACACGATGGAACGCACCCAGGCCCTGCTTCCGGAAAGTTGGCCGTTTACGTGTTGAAACGTTCAACTGGCAGAGTGCCGGCACGGTGACCTGCCGTCTTTATAAGGGGCAGGGAATATTTAGCTACTTAACCTTCGGCACCTTTTCCCAACGGCGGGTCTTTGCAGACTTGAGCACGGCATCGCAGACGTACTGTGTTTGGAGTGCGTCGCGGAAGGTCGGACGTGCAGATTTTCCCGTGGCCAAGCCCTGGAGAAAATCGGCAAGCTGGTGAACAAAGCTGTGCTCGTAGCCAATCTGCAGCCCCGGCACCCACCACTTTCCCATGTACGGATGGTCCCCGTCAGTGACGTGGATGCTACGCCAACCCCGGACACGACCCGCGTCGCGGTGATCAAAGTACTGCAAGCGATGCAAATCATGCAGATCCCAGAAGAGGGAGGCGTGCTCGCCGTTAATTTCAAAGGTGTAAAGCGCCTTGTGCCCGCGGGCGAAACGGGTGGATTCAAATGTAGCCAGTGATCCATTCTTAAATCGCGCCAGAAAAGCGCACGCATCATCTATCCCCACCTTCTCGACCTTGCCGGAAACTGTATGCTTACGCTGCTTGATAAAGGTTTCCGCCATGGCATTTACCTGTTCTAAATCACCGTTGAGCCAGAGCGCAGTGTCAATGCAGTGGGCCAGCAGGTCACCGGTCACACCACTGCCAGCGACCTTCGCATCCAACCGCCACAATGCCGGACCGCCCTGAGGCAGGTCTTTGGAAATCGTCCAGTCCTGCAAAAACTTCGCGCGGTAATGAAAAATCCGTCCAAGCCTGCCCTCGTCTATGAGTTGCTTGGCCAGGGTGACTGCTGGAATACGCCGGTAATTGTAGGACACAAAGTTGGGGACGCCCGCCCGCTCGACCGCCTGCACCATTTTCAAAGCTTCCGGGCCGGTGCGCGCCAGCGGTTTTTCGCACAGAATCACCTTGCCGGCCTTAGCCGCCGCCACCGCCACTTCCCGGTGCAAGTCGTTCGGCACGGTAATGTCCACCATATCTATGTCCTGACGGGCAATGAGCTTGCGCCAGTCCGTTTCACAGGATTCGTAACCCCACTGGGCGGCAAACGCCTGGGCCCGGGCCGCATCCAAATCACAAACGGCTTTGAGCACAGGCTGGTATTCAAGGTCAAAAAAGTTGTTCACCCGGCGCGCCGCATTCGAGTGCGTGCGGCCCATGAAACCACAACCGATAAGTCCGACATTGAGTTTCTTCATAAGAAATGCGTGCAGGTTGTCATTTATTGCTCCACTCCTAGCGATTTTTAACCGCAAGTTCAAGCTTTAGATGCCTAAATCAATTTCGGCGCGATGATGGAGATTGAAATAACGGATTTACCCTACTCTCTCTCACACCGAATGGTGAACCTTCCGCATCTAACTTTTCGAGGAGGTTGTCCATTCCCAAACTTGATACGCCGGAGTAAAGACAACTGGCGCTGTGTCTATGCAAATCTGTTTCAATCCGGAAGAACTCCGCGATGGGTGCTAATCCGTGCGGTCACTTGCTCTACCGCCCACTGAGCATGCTGCGCTACCAGCGGGTCTGCATCATTAGTTGCTTTATGCAGTTCCGCCAAAACTGGCTCACCACCGGTGTTTCCTAACGCAACGCAGACGTTGCGCAACAGGCCGCGACGTCGCACGCGCTGGATGGGCGTGCCCGCAAAACGACGCGTGAACTCCGATTCCCCCAAAGTCAACAAGTCTAGCAAATCCAGTTGCGTAAACCCCGGGCGCGCATACGTCTTCATGATCTGCCCTTCCCGAGCAAAGCGATTCCACGGGCACACCAGCAGGCACTCATCGCAGCCAAAAATGCGATTCCCGATAGCCGGGCGCAGTGCGACCGGGATGCTCCCTTTCAGTTCAATCGTCAAGTAGGAGATACAATACCGTGCATCGAGTTGAAAGGGGGCAATTATCGCCGCGGTTGGGCAGGCCTTGATGCAACGCCGGCAGGAACCACAGCGAGTGCGCTCCGACAGATCAGGCTCCAAGGCAAGGGTAGTGATAATCTCAGCGAGAAAAAACCAGTTGCCTAACCGGCGGCTGATGAGGTTGGTGTGCTTACCAATAAAACCCAGCCCGGCACGCTGAGCCACATCCCGCTCCAGCACCGGGCCGACATCCACGTACCATTGCGAGCGAGTGCCGCTCTCCCCTAGTTGGCTCACAAAATCAGTGAGTATTTTCAATCGCTCGCTCAGGATGTTGTGATAATCGTCAAAGCGAGCATAGCGGGCGACGGAACCGGTTTGGGAACCGCGACAGTGATAACTGGCTGCCAGCGTGATAATGCTTCGGGCCCCGGACAGCACTACCTGCGGATCTGTTCGCTCCCGCATAGTGCGTTCGAGCCAAGCCATTCGACCTTGCCGTCCTGCGGCGAGCCACTGCTGGAAATACGGAGCAGTCTCCGGAGGACTGGCGGTGGTGACGCGGCAGTCATCGAAGCCCAACTCACGCGCTCGCTGCCGAAGAGCCTCTTTCATCGGTGACCGGATCGCACCAGACAAAACTGGTGCAGCACATGCTGCACGACCTCGCGTAACGACCGCATCTCGGTGTTCACCAGCACATCGGCCTGGCGATAATAGGGCTCCCGGACAGCCAAAAGCTGGCGAATCTTTGTCAATGGATCACTCTCGTTCAGCAACGGCCGGTGGCTGTGGCCACGCGTGCGTTCCCAGATAGTCTCCGGCGAGGCCCAAAGACAGATGACCAACGAATGCGTCTTAAGGCTGGTCAGGTTGTCCGGGTCGATCGGCAATCCGCCCCCGGTGGCAATGACCGTCTTCTCACGCCGGGTCAGTTCCTCGACTATCCGTCGCTCCCACTCACGAAAGACCCTCTCGCCGTCCTGAGCAAAAATGTCACTAATCCTCTTCCCGGCTCGCGCCTCGATGACCTGGTCAGTGTCCAAAAAGGTGAAATGGAGCAAATCGGCCGCCATCCGACCCACGCAAGATTTACCACTGCCCATGAATCCAATCAGGGCAAGATTGCGGACGGAACGCGGGCCAGTCATATTGCTCAGTTACCTCTTAAATATAATAGAACTGTCAACCTTTGACGCCTCTATTTCATGCTTTATGGGAAAGGAGACAAGGCCCCGCGCGAGAGTTGCGATGTTAGACACGATATCGCCCGAATGAGCACGGCCGGGCACCAGCCTCAGGAACCGCACAACTTCTGGAGGGCGGCAATGTTCAGCACGGCCTTGGGGACAAAAGAGCTCGCTTCCACAAATTCGGGCAGCTTGGAGCCGTCGGGGCTGCGCTCGGAACAATGGTCGTTGTCGCCCCAGGGGCCGAGGCCGTCGAGTGTGGGCACCACATCCCAAATGAGGTTGCCGTCGCTCAGGCCGCCCCGCTCTTCGCAGTTTAACGCCAACCCAAGTTCGTCGGCGGTCTGTTTCCAAAGCTGAAAGAGTCCGTCGGTGCCTGGATTCCTTGGCCAGGGAGCGGATTCGGTAAGGATTTCAATTTGGACCTTGCAGGCATAACCATCGGCGGAACTGTGCACCTCGCCCGGCCCCGCCAGCGCAAGCAGATCCTGCTTGGCTTGCATAAAGACTTCCGGCGTGAATGCGCGAAATTCCCCCTCCGCCACGGCCTCGTGCGGAACACGGTTCAGCACGGTTCCGCCGTTAATGGTGCCAACATTGACCGTGAGCCCACGCTCATAATTCGTCAGGGCGGCGATGCGTTGCACCGTGCGGCCGAGTTGAACGATGGCGTTGACACCGTGCGCGTGCTTGCCGCCAGCGTGCGAGCCGCGACCACCGACCGTCGCCCGCCAGGTCCCCCGCCCTTTGCGAGCCACGATCAACTGCGGGATATTATCCAGGCGCCCTTCGGATTCAAAGACCAGCGCCGCCAGCGTGCCGTCATCGAAGTGCGTGCGGCAGACTTCCGCAAAATCAGGCGAATAGCATTCTTCAGAAGAGTTCCAAATCAGCTTCCAGGTAATGTTCGCAAATAACTTCGGGAACTGAACCTGTAATGCCGACAGCACGAGCCACATCATCACTGAGCCGCCTTTGATATCGTGTGTGCCTGGACCAAAAATGCGGTCGCCTTCCAGTTGCCAGCGAAAGTTATTACGTTCCTCTTCCTCGGGCGGGAATACGGTATCGAGGTGCGAAATCAAAGCGAGGCTCTTGCTCGAACAACCGCGCCGCGTCAGCACCAAATGATCGCCCCAAGCCGGGTTGGCCGAGGGTACATACTCCGCGCTGAACCCCAAGGGCGCAAAACATTGGGCCGTAAATCGGCCAAGCTGGTTCACGCCAACACGATTCCCCGTAAAACTATTAATCTCTACCATGCGCCGCAAAATACCCAGAGCGGCCGGCATTTGGTCTTCGAGAAATTGTTTCAGCGGTCCGGTATTCAGCATGCCGGGAAGGTGGCGGGAATCCCGGCAAAGGTCAATCACCTGGCCGCCCGAGGGCAACAAGATAGCCCCAACTGCAAAAGGCTTAGCTCCCGGGCTTGGGACTGGCCGACGGGTGGGCGCTCAACTGGCGGCTGCCGTCCCAAACATATAACAACCCTGAAGCACCGGTGCAGACAGCGGCACTGATGGTCCAGAACAAGAGCCAGCGTTGCGGCCATCGCAAGAGGATCCACAGCACGACGGCCATCTGCAACACCGTGGCGACCTTGCCCACCACCCGAGGCCGGATAGTGAATTTCCCGACCATTAGCCGAATGACCAGCAAACCGATTAACAGCAACATGTCCCGGCCAATAATGGTGCCGGTGAGCCAGAGCGGGACTGCTTCCAAGTAGGGCCGGTGATCAAAGCTCAGCACAATCACGGCGGAGGCCAGCAAGAGCTTGTCGGCCAGCGGGTCGAGCATGGCGCCCAGTTCGCTGCGCTGATTGAAGCGGCGCGCGATATAGCCATCCACACCGTCGCAAATGGACGCGGTAGCGAAGCACAACACCGCTAACCACCAGTGCACACTCTTGCCCCCCTGCCCATAGTAGAGCACCGCCACGACAAAAACAGGAATCAGAAGGATGCGCAGGATGGTGATTTTGTTGGCGGTTGTCATGGCCAAGCCTGAATTGACTGTGCCTGCATCAGGGCGCTTCGTCAACTCCATCGGCGGACGCCGCACCCGGTGAGCAACGCACTCGGGGTAATCGCCATAGTTTCAGCCCTAACAAAGCCAGCCTTACAATTCGGCGACAACCGGCCATTTCAGGATTGAGTTTCCACAAACCAAAGTAAATCATACCGCCCATGAAGCAAACTCCCAAACCCCGGATCGGAATCATCATGGGCAGCGACTCCGACTGGCCCACCATGAAGGCGGCGGCGGAGGCCTGCGCTGAATTTGGCGTGGCCAGCGAAGAGCGGGTCATCTCCGCGCATCGCACGCCACGGGACCTGGAGCGTTATGCCACGACGGCGCGGGCTCGCGGTTTGCAGGTAATCATCGCCGGAGCCGGAGGGGCGGCGCATTTGCCGGGGGTAGCGGCGGCGTTTACCACGCTGCCGGTAATCGGGGTGCCAATCGAGAGCAAAGCACTGAAGGGGCTCGACTCGCTGTTGTCCATCGTACAAATGCCCAGCGGCATACCGGTGGCGACGGTCGCGATTGGCGGGGCCCGCAATGCCGGCTTGCTCGCGCTGCAAATCCTGGCAGTCGGAGATGCGGCGCTCCAGAAGAAACTGCTGGCCTTCAAGGCGCGACTGGCAACTGATTCGCGCGCCAAGAACCGCAACCTGGCCGGTTAAGGAAGGTGGCCTAGACCATCCGGGCGAGCGCCTGATCCAGGCGCGCCAACGCGCGGTCTTTGCCGAGGATTGCCAGCAAATGATAGAGACTGGGGCCAGCGGTGTTGCCGCAGCAGGCCAGGCGCGTAGGATGCACCAGCACACCCGTTTTCACGCCCAGTTCCTGCGCCACGGCTTTGAGCGTCGCGCCAATTGGATCCGGCTCGAACGGCTCCAGTTTGGCCAGTGCCGCGCGCAGTTTGTCCACCCGCGGCCGGTTTTCCGGGGTGAACTCCTTTTCCGCCGCCGCAGGATCGTATTTTATTTCGTCCGTGAAGTAGAACCCGGCGTAGGCCGGCAATTCGCTGAACAGCTTCACCTTGCCCTTGCATGTTTCCAGCGCGGCACGTACGTAGGCGTCCGGATACCGGGCAAGCTCCAACCCGCCGCGCCGCAGCGCTTCGGCGGATAACTCGTAGAAGCGTTCGTCGCTCAACTCGCGCAGGTATTCGCCGTTCAGCCAAACCAGCTTGGCGAGATCGAACCGCGCATTGTGGCGAAGGATTTGCGGCAGGTCGAACGCTGCAATCACTTCCGTAAGCGGCATTTTTTCACGATTGCCCTTGGGCGACCAGCCAAGCAGGCACAGGTAGTTCACCAGCGCTTCGGGCAGGTAGCCTTCCTCGCCGTAGGTCATGAGCGAGGCGCCCTGGTCGCGCTTGCTCATCTTGGTGCCATCACTATTCAGGATGAGCGGGATGTGGGCGTATTGGGGCGGGTCGGCATCCAGCGCGCGGAACAGGGCGATGTGCTTGGCGGTGTTGCTGAGGTGGTCTTCGCCGCGGATGACATGCGTAATGCCCATTTCGAGGTCGTCCACCACGTTGACGAAATGAAACACCGGTTGCCCGTCCGAGCGCACGATGATGAAATCCGGGTCCGCTTGCTCGCGGTCGGTCAACTCGCGTCGCACATCGCCGACGACCAGGTCCGGAATGAGGATGGGGGCACGGTCCATCTTGAACTTGATCGTTCCGTCCGCTTCATACGCCAGCCCTTTCGCGAGCAGGGCCTCGATCCGCCGCTGGTAAATGTCCCGGCGGCGGCTTTGAAAGTAAGGACCGTAGTCGCCGCGGCTGGGCCCGGCGGGATCGCCGCTCAGCGGGCCTTCGTCCCAGTCCAGCCCCAGCCAGCGCAAGCCGTTGAGGATAACCTCGACAGCCGCCTGGGTGTTGCGTGCCGCATCGGTGTCTTCGATGCGCAGGATGAAAGTCCCGCCCGCATGCCGGGCATAAAGCCAATTAAACAACGCCGTGCGAGCCCCGCCTATATGCAGGAACCCCGTCGGACTAGGCGCAAAGCGAACGCGTGGTTTCACCGCCCGAGTCTGGCGCAAAAGTCGTCGCGGCGCAACTCCCGCCCCAACTCAGCCGGGTGCAACATCAAGGCGGCGGGGCGGAAGCGGCGGGAAGCGGAACCGCCTCCGGTGCCAATGACGGAGAGAGCATGGCCTGGCGGCGGACATCCAGCGCGTCGAGTTGCTGGATCGCGGCTTCGATAGCCCGCTGCTGGCTGGCTTTCCGGCTGGCGGGAAGCACCGCCCCGCCGCGGCCCTGCTGCTGCGTGTAAGCCTTGATGGCCTGGCTGTAGTCCTCCACAAGTCCGGCCAGCTCCGGAGCCAGCCGCGGACGGAGCAACTCCAGTTGGCGCAGCGCGTGGTCGAACGCCAGGATTTGCCGTTGGGGTTCCCATTCGCGCAGCACCGTTTGCAGCGGCACGTCGGCGCGCAGCGGAGAGTCGTTGGTCGCAGCGCGCACCAGCACGGCCGCGCGCAACGCCTGGTCCAGCTTCCGCCAGCTTTCCTCCAGCGACCAGGCGGTCGCCGGCTCGCGTCCGAGGATCTGCGCGCGGGACAAAGCCCACCACTTTTCGACATCGAGCGGACGTTCAAAGCGGGGGCTAAACGCCTTAAGAAAAGCAAACTGCCAGTTGTAGTGCTGCGGCAACCGCGTCAGCATTCCGCGCAACGCGGCGCGGCCTTCCGGCAGGCGCAGCAGTTCGCCCACAAACAAATGCGCGCTGCCGGAGTAAACCTCGCCAGCCTCGCCGGACCGCTGCTCCTCCGTAGGCCAGCTCAAGTCCTCAAAGGTTAGCGGCGCGCGCCCGCGCAGCTTCTTCCGGACCTGGTCCTCCAGGGATTCTTTGCGGCTTCGGACCGTCATGGTGCTGAGATTAAGGCCGCTCGTGCTCTCCGACGGCGCGGGCAGGATGATTTCGACTTCATTGGCCGCCAGCAGCAACTGCGTGAACCCTTCGCTCAGCCAGGCGGGAACCTCCGCGGCCTGAGCCCAGCCTGCGCGATTCGCCATCTCGATTAACAAGACCTGCACCACGGCCCGCACGTAGCGAATCCGCTCCACCACGTCCGGCATATCCACCCGGTAATGCGACTCGTCCTTGAACCGCTCCGTGGTAATCGTAATCGGGTCGCTGGCCCCGCGGGCGGGATAGAGCACCAGGTAAATCGTGCCGCGCCACGGCGCGGGGTCGTCCAGTTCACGCGTGAGAAGCTGTTTGATGCGCTCGCATGATACCGCCACCAGGGTGGCTTCCAACCGAATGAAACCCTGGTTCTTCGCAGGTTCGAGGACAGGCGGAATCGAGCCCGGGGTGGACCCGGCATAGACCACGAATTGCCCGGATTGGCTCCGCGCCGATACCAGGTTCGCCGGCAACTGCGTAGCTCCGGCCCAGCAGGGCCCGGCCGGCAGCCAGAGGGCCGAGGCCATTGCCAGGGCCATTCCCAACCCGGTGACTGCTTTGACCTGAATCTTCATTCCGGATCGCCTGTTGTTCGCATCCGCCTCCCGCTGCCGGCGCTGGTATTTTTACCCGATCACGGAAAGACCCGGCCCGGCCATTGGCGCGGGGAACCAGGGCGCTTAATTCCTGGCGGCGGCCTTGGAGGCCGATTTGCCCGCAGGCTTGGCGGCGGGCTTGCCGCCGGAGCTGGTCGCGGGCTTCTCCGTGCTGCTGGAGGCAGCGGCGGGGGGGACGTCTTTTTTGGCGGCTTCCTTATATTTCTCGCTGCGGTAGTCGGTAATGTAAAAACCGTTGCCTTTGAAAATCAGGCCCGCGCCCGCGCCGATCTGCCGTTTAACCTTGCCTTTGCCCCAGGGTTGACGGGCGCACAGGTCTTTGGGGCAGGCCGTCAAAGGCGGAGCGGTAATGGGCTGAAACTTCTCAAAACGATGTCCGCATTTCTCGCAAACGTATTCGTAAGTCGGCATAGTCGTGGGTAAATAGTCCAGTCGGCGGCAGGCACAAGCCCCCGCGGATTCACAGCCCGCCCGGCGTTGCTAGTGGGCCGGTGGATTGGTCGCCGGGGGACGATTGGTCAAAGGCGGGATAACCTTGACCGAACCGTCGGCGGTGACCTCCACATTGAGATCGTAATTGGGCGGAGGGGCTTTGGGCTGCGTCGCGGAGGGGCTCCGCATCAGCCTTTGCGCGCCCTTTTGATCCGGACTGGCGAAGAGACCCTGGCGAATCCAGGCGAGCCGGCGGGCGACGGAAAGCTCCTCTTTCAGCTTGGAAACCTGCGCGCGCAGAATGGCCAAATCGTTGAACTGCCGCTCCAGTTCGGCCTTTTCCGCCATGAGCCGCTTAAGCTCCTTGTTAAGGAAATCCTTTTCGCCTTCGGAGGAGGCCAGCTTCCGCTTCGTCTCCTCGATTTGGCGGGTCAAATCGGTGATCGCCGTGTTCAAATCCGCCGCCCGCTTGTCGAGCGCCTGGTTCTGCTCCTCCAACTCCGCAATCTTCGCATCGCGCCGGGCGGTTTCTTCCTGGCTGCTCTTGAGGGCGGCCTCGGTTTGAGCAAGGGTATTGGCGGTCTGGGCGAGGGAGATCAGTGCCTGGGTGTAGTTATTTGTCAGCGCCTCGAATGCCTTCTTCCGCTCCTCGCGGTCGTTTTCCAGCAGGGCATTGGTTTGCTTCTGTTGATCCAGTTCGTCATTGGCCTGCACCAGGCGGTTTGACAACGCAATATTCTTCTCAGTCAGATCATGCTGTTGATCCGTCGCCTGCTTCTTGATCGTGATCAGCCCAATCCCCAGCCCCAGGCACACCAGAACCAAAATAAAGGCGATGACGCCAATTAGATTCTTCATAATATGGTATTGTGCGAAATAAAGCCCCTCTTGGCAAGCGCCTATTCCGGGGTCTTTCGGAGCCACCATCGGCCCGGCGGTGGAGGCGGGCAAAACCCGCCGCCCGGTGATGCAGTTTAGGCTTTGCACTTTGCGCCGCGTTTTTAGAATCCGGGCATGAGTTTCTATCCAGCGGGCTCCTTCCCCGCGCATCGCCCCCGGCGACTGCGCCAATCACCCCGGCTGCGGCAGTTGGTGCGGGAAACCTCGTTGAACGCCGGGCAATTGGTTTTGCCGTTATTCGTGCGCAGCGGACGCAAGCTGCGCCGCCCGATTGCGGCCATGCCCGGCGTGTATCAGCTATCGCCCGATGAATTATTGCACGAAGCCGGCCGGGCGCTCGAAGCCGGCATCCCGGCAGTCCTGCTGTTCGGCATCCCGGAACGAAAGGACGCCCGGGCCTCGGGTGCGTACGCCGCCCGCGGGATCGTGCAACAGGCGGTGCGGTTGCTCAAGCGGGAGTTGCCCGAATTGCTGGTGATTACTGATGTTTGCCTGTGTGAATATATGGCACACGGCCATTGCGGCCTGGTCCAGCGCCACAAATCCGGCGCCCGCATCCTCAACGATCCCACCCTGAAATTGCTGGCCCGCACGGCGGTAAGCCACGCGGAAGCCGGCGCGGACATGGTCGCGCCCAGCGATATGATGGACGGCCGCGTGCGCGCCCTCCGCGCGGAACTGGACCGGCACGGCTTTCCGGATACGCCCATCATGGCCTACGCCGCCAAGTTCGCCTCCGCCTTCTACGGGCCCTTCCGCGAAGCGGCGGAATCCGCGCCGAAGTTTGGCGACCGGCGCAGCTACCAGATGGACCCGGCCAACGCGTCGGAAGCGCTGCGCGAGGTGGCACTGGATATTCAGGAAGGCGCCGACCTCGTCATGGTCAAGCCCGCGCTGTCCTGCCTCGACATTGTTTATCGGGTAAAAACGGCCTTTGGCTATCCCACCGCCGCGTACGCAGTCAGCGCCGAATACTCGATGGTCAAGGCGGCGGCCGCCCAGGGCTGGATTGATGAGCGCGCGGTGGTGCTGGAAAGCCTCCTCGCCCTGCGCCGCGCCGGCGCGGACATCATTATTACCTACGCCGCCGTGGATGCAGCCCGCTGGCTGAAGGAAGGCTGATCTATTTGCCGGATATCGTGGTCAGCGCGTAGAGAAGCCCCACCACGATAATCAACCCGACCAGGGCCGCCACGATCCAGAAAACCTTGCTGCCCCTGTCGGTCTTCTTCGTAAATCCCGTTCCCTTCGTATCAAATCCCCCGCCGTGCGCGCTCTGCTCCAGGTCGTTGAGGCTGACGCCGCGCTGCATGACCAGGGTTTGATCCATCTTCTTCTTGGCCGGGGCCGCGGGAGCGTCCGTTTCCAGGCGCACTTCCACCTGTCCCAACCGCAGGATTTGACCCGGCTTGATGATGGCCTCGGTGATTTTCTCGCCGTTGATGTAAGTGCCGTTGGTGGAATTAAGGTCCTTCACCACGATATCGCTGCCGCGCAGCAATACCTCGCAGTGATGGCTGGACACGGAAGGCTCGGCAATGGTGAACGTGTTATCCTCAACCCGGCCGATGGTGGTTCTCTCCACCTGCAACTCGTGTGTGCGTCCGGTCATTCCCGCGCTAAGGACAACAAGCTTGGCCATAATTTACTTTGGTAGAGCGATTATCGCTACGAGCCGACTCAAGTCAAACGCAAACAATGGAATTGGAAACCTCGTTCGTCAGCGGCACAACACCGCCCCGCTTCCGAAGCACGGCAACGACAACGGTACCGCAACTCCTCCACTCGAGCCGCGCCGGAGGACGCACTTTAGCAAAAAGCCCGCGGCGAACGGCCGCGGGCGGGATGAAACGAGCAAAACGGCTAGGCCCCGTCGTCGCCAATGGCTTCCACCGGGCAGGCTTCCTTCGCTTCTTTGCAGCGCTCCTCCTCTTCGGGAGTCGCGGGCTGCTTGGAAACGTACGAATAACCGCCGTCTTCATTGCGCATAAAGTTATCCGGAGCCGTCTCGCGACACAGGTCGCAATCAATGCATTGATTATCTACGTAATACTTGCCCGGAGCGTTATCTGGGTATTTGTTTGCTACATCAGCCATAAATCAAATTATCTCTAGTCTGCGACTACTATGAGGGAGATAGGCGCCAATAGCAAGCGCATTTGGTTTCTTTTTCCCGGACCCCGCGTTTTTAAGCCGCTGAATAAGCCCGGCTCCCGGTTTCAGTTGCGGCTTTTGCCGTCGGGATCTCCTTTTCCCGTCCGGTCTTTGCCGTTCATTTTTCGCCTCTCCCCGGCGGCAAACCAGTCTGCCCAACCACTCCCTCCCTCGCGCCCGATTCCGTGGCCTCCCCTTTCCCGGGCGGCCCTCATCCCGCCGGGCATCTGCCTCAACGCAGCCCGGCAAACAAGGCGGATGACGGCGCCAGGCGTCTGCATTCGCCGTTGCGTCTGCCCTCCGCCTCGCGTAAAACCTTCGCCGTGAAAAAACGTCCCGCACCGGCGCCCCCAGCCACCCTGCCCCCGCCCCTGCGCGGCTACCTCTACTTCACGGCGGCGGTCACGGGCGCCGCCATCATGATCATCGAGATTCTCGGCGCCAAAATGCTCTCGCCTTACATTGGCCTGTCGCACTTTGTCTGGACGGCCCAGATTGCCGTCACGCTCGTCGCGCTGGCCTGCGGCTATTACGCCGGCGGCCGGCTGGCCGACCAGTCCCCGCAGCTCGCGCGGCTGTACTGGGCCATCCTCGCGGCGGCCCTTTACCTGGTTCTCACCGTGCATCTCTGCGAACCTCTGGCCTACTGGTGCCTCGACTTCAGCCTTCCCGTCGGCTCGCTGCTGGCCTCGGCCCTTCTCTTTTTCATTCCGCTGGCGCTGCTGGCCACGACCGGCCCCTACCTCGTCCGCGTGATCACCTCCACCGTGGCCGGCGTGGGCGGCAACGTCGGCCGCCTCACCGCCATCAGCACCCTGGGCAGCCTGGCCGGCACGCTGCTTATCGGCTACCTGTTGATTCCCCTCCTGCCCAACTCGCGCACCATGACCGGCACCGCGCTGGGGTTGATGCTGGTGAGCGCGGGGTACTTCCTTTTCACCCGGCGCCGGGGCGCCGCAGCCCTGCTCCTGCTGCTGGCGCTGGGCGCGGCGGCGGCGGGGCAACGCTCCCTGAGCTCAACGCCGGCCTACGCCCACGTCGTCGAGTTGTTCCGCGGCAATTCCCACTTCGGCCAGCTCCAGGTGGTGGACGCGCGCGCTTACCCCTACCGCATGTATCTCAACGACAACCTTGTCCAGAACACCTACGACCCGGAACGCAAACTCAGCGTCTCCCTGTTCACCTGCGCGCTCGCCGGGCTGGCGGACGTTTATACCCCCCGCCTGGCTGACGCCCTTTGCATCGGCCTGGGGGTCGGCATCGTGCCCATGGAACTGGCCCACCGGGGCGTGCGCGTGGACGTGGTGGAAATCAACCCCGCGGTGGTGCCGGTCGCCGTTCGCTTCTTCGACCTGCAAACCAACCAAATCCACCTCACCCTTGACGATGGCCGCCACTTCCTGAACCGCTGCCGCCGCCAATATGACACCGTCATTCTCGACGCCTTCCTGGGCGACAGCTCGCCCACGCACCTGTTCACGCGGGAAGCCTTCTCCGCCATCCGCCGCGTGCTCCGCCCCGGTGGAACGCTGGTTATCAACAGCTTTGGCAGCCTGGACGAAGGCCGCGATTTCTTTTCCACCTCCCTCCACCACACCCTCCAGGCCGTATTCCCCTCCGTGCGGGCGCACGCCAGCGGCGACGGCGCCATCTTCTTTGTCGCGTCGGACCAACCCGAACTGGCCTTTCGGCGGGAACCCGACCTGTCCCGGGTTCATCCCTATATCCTCCGCGAGGTCCAGTCGCTCTATGCCGGCGTGGTGCATCCCGCTCCCGCGCAGGGCTGCATCCTGACCGACGACTTCAACCCCGCCGAGTTCTACGATGCCCGCAACCGCGAGGACTTCCGCCGCAAGCTGGCGCTGGCCGCCCGGCAAATGTAGCCCCCCACCGCCGGAGACTGCCGCCGGTCCCCGGCGGCGGCACCGCCCGCCGGCGCAAATGCCCATCGCCCTTCCACCGCAACCAAAAGATTCAGTGTCCCTTTTTATCCCTTTGTGCTTAAATAAGAACCATGCAAGACGAACGCAAAACGCTCGATGACCGCAACCAGATGACCGACCTGGAACGGCTGCGCCATTCCTGCGCCCATGTCATGGCCGCCGCCATTCTGCGCCTGTGGCCGGAAGCCCAGTTCGCCGCGGGGCCGGCGGTCGAAAATGGCTTCTATTACGACGTGGACCTGCCGCATCGCATCACCCCGGAGGACTTCCCCGCCATCGAAGCCGAAATGAAGAAAGAGATCAAAGCCAACCATCGCTTCGAGAAGATCGTCGTCACCCGCGAGCAGGCCATCAAGGACTCCGAGAGCGGCCGGCTGGGCGGCCTGAGCGAGCGCCCGGGCAACCCCAGCAAGTTCAAGCTCGGCAACCTGGCCGAAATCCCCGCCCACGAACCCATCAGCTACTACAAAACCGGCGATTTCATAGACCTGTGCGCCGGCCCGCACGTCATGCGCACCGGCAATATCGGCGCCTTCAAGCTCACCACCGTCGCCAGCGCCTACTACCAGGGCGACGAGAAAAACCCCCAGCTCCAGCGCATCTACGGCACCGCCTTCAAAACCAAGGCCCAGCTCGACGCGTATTTTCAAATGCTGGAGGAAGCCAGGCGCCGCGACCACCGCAAGCTCGGCGCCGAGATGGGCCTTTATACCATTGACACCGAATACACCGGCCCCGGCCTGCCGCTCTGGCTGCCCAAAGGCACGGCCATCCTCGAGGAACTGGAGAAACTGGCCAAGGAAACCGAGTTCCTGGCCGGCTACGTGCGCGCCAAAACGCCGCACATTGCCAAAGAGAAAATGTATCTCACCTCCGGCCACCTGCCCTACTATGCCGAAAGCATGTTCCCGCCCATGGAATTGCTCGAAGAAGAGGAGCACTCCCGAAAGCGCGACCTCGAAGCGCAACTGGAAGCGCTCAAGCAAGCCGCCCCCGGCGGGAACGGGGAGCCTCCCCCGGGCCCGGAGGGGTCGGCCGCCCACCGGGAATATGACCAGAAAATCCACACCCTGACGGAACAGCTTCGCGCGCTGGGCACCCGCTACTACCTCAAGGCCATGAACTGCCCGCATCACCACCGCATCTTTGCGGCGGTGCCGCGCAGCTACCGCGACCTGCCGCTGCGCCTGGCCGAATACGGCTGCTGCTACCGCTACGAGCAGTCCGGGGAACTGTTCGGCCTCATGCGCGTGCGCTCGATGAACATGAACGACGCGCATATCTACTGCACCCCCGAGCAGTTCGCGCAGGAATTCAATGCCGTCAACGAGATGTACCTCAAATACTTCAAAATCTTCGGCATTGAGAAATACCTCATGCGCTTCAGCACCCACGGCCGGGAAGGCCTGGGCCGCAAATACGTCAACGAACCGGAACTGTGGCTTCAAACCGAGAACATGGTGCGCGACGTGCTCAAAAACTCCGGCATCAACTACGTCGAGGTGGCCAACGAAGCCGCCTTCTACGGCCCCAAAATTGACGTCCAGGTCTGGAGCGTCATTGGCCGTGAGTTCACCCTGGCCACCAACCAGGTGGACTTCGCCGTGCCCCAGCGCTTCGGCCTGGTCTATCGCGACCGGGACAACACCGAGAAGACCCCGCTGTGCATCCACCGCGCGCCGCTCGGCACGCATGAGCGCTTCATCGGGTTCCTCATCGAGCATTACGCCGGCAACTTCCCGCTCTGGCTCGCCCCCGAGCAGGTGCGCGTCCTGACCATCGGCGAGGAAGCCCCGCTGGTGAACTACGCCCAGGCCCTCGTGCGGGAATTGCGCGCCCACCTCGTGCGCGCCGAGGGGGATTACAGCAACGACAAGATCAACGGCAAAATCCAGCAGGCCGAACAGGCCAAAGTCCACACCATGCTGGTCGTCGGCCCGCGCGACCTGGCCGCCAATGCCGTCAGCGTCCGCGTCCACGGCCGGGGCAGCCTCGGCGCCCAACCCAAAGCCGAGGTGGTGGCCGGCATCCTGGCCGCCATCCGCGAACGGCGGCCGTAACCCCGCGGCCATGAAGCCGAGTGTGCCCGCCCGCGCGGCGGTCCTGGTGATTGATGTGCAGCGCGGGCTGTTCGGCTCCGAGCCTCCGCCTTTCGCCGCCGCCTCCGTGCTTGGCCGCATCAACGCGGTCACCGCGCAGGCCCGCCGGGCCGGCGTCCCGGTTATCTTCATTCAGCACGACGGCGACCCCTCCGAACCGGAGCTGGCCCCCTTCCGCGCGGGTTGGGAATTGCACCCGCACCTCCAGGTCCGCCCCGGCGAATTAATCCTCCGCAAAACCACGTGCGATGCGTTCTATCGCACCGCGCTCGAAGCGGCGCTCCGCTCCCGCGGCGTCACCACCCTGCTGCTGACGGGCTTCGCCACCGACTTCTGCGTGGACGCCACGCTTCGCAACGCGCTGAGCCGGGATTTCCACGTCATCGTCGTCGCCGATGCGCACACCACGACCGACAATCCCCTCCTCAACGCCCGCACCGTGCGCGCGTACTACAACTGGGTTTGGGCCAACCTCGCCGCCCACGGCCGGGTGAGCGTTCTCAAGGCGGCGGAATTGCGCTTTCCGCCCGCGCCGAAATCCGCTGCCCCGGCCGGCCGGTCCCGCCCGCGCCGCCGGCGCGGCTTGGGGGCCACCCTCCCTCCGGGTGGGGACGGCGGGCCCGATTCGTCAGCGCCCTAAAGCCAGCAACGCCCCCTGGCCGGCGGTCAGCCACAACCCGTTCTTCAGGTCGTAATCCGAGCGGGAGCCGTCCCCGGCGGAGATGACCTGGACGGTTTCCCGCGGTGAGGCGGCCTGAAACGTGAACCGGGCGGAACGTTCGAGGCTCAGGTTGACGACCATGACATACGCCTCCCCGTCGGCGTGCCGAAACTCACCCACCATCACCGGCGCATCGCAGGCGACCGACTCCACCAACTTGCCCGGCAGCAGCGGCAGGCCGTCCACCGGCGCGGGCGCACTGAAAAAGACGCCGGTCGAAGTTAACCGGCTCATCACCGGCGCCAGCGCGGCCACTTGCGCGTTGATGTCCCGCAAATAAACCCACGTCAGGGTCTTGCGGCCCGCGGGATCAATCGGCGTGTACTTATACCCCGGGCCATAATAATTAAACCACGTGATCCCCCGATACCCGGCCGCCAGCGTCGTATAGGCCTGGAACTGGAGGTTGGCGGGCGAGGGAATGGGCGTATGCGGCCGAATTTGGTTGGCGCTCACGATGTTCAAATAAGGAAGCTGGTGCGCCCGCGCCACGCGCCGGACTTCGAGCAGGTTGCGGTAATAGCTGGCCGCCTTCTTCGGCTCGCGCAAGTCCTCGGAATACTGCACCATGTAGTTATCATAGCTGATCACCTGCGGCCGAACCTCCGCCACAAACCGCTCCAGGTATTCCGTGTAGTTGGAGGTGCCCAACTGGGACATGTTCGGCGCGCCAAGCGTCGCGTAATTGGGAAACAGGTTGATGTAGGCCAGCTTGCCCGGGGCGTGCTTCTTTACCGCCGCCACCGCCTTGCCCAGGGCCGGAAAATCCATGATCCCCGGCTCGTCCATGATGTAGAAGCCCTTGACGGCGGGGTTCCGCCCCGCCGCGCGGACCATGCGCAGAACGCGGCCCTCAATCTCCGCATCCGAAAGTTTTTTCCATTCGCGGTAATAACCCGGCGAGGTGACCTCCGCCGCGGCCGGCACGAGAATGGCCCCCAAGCCGAGCTTCCGGCAGCGGCGCAAGTCCTGCGCCCAAACAAAACCCGCCAGGTTGAACTGGCAGTCCGCAATGCTTTCCAGCCCGCTTGGCCGGTGCGTGATAAACGGCGCACGCCAGCCGTGATACGGGCTCCAGGGCAGAATGGGAAAGAAGTCCGGTTTGGTAATATCGCTCGCATCGAGCCGCCGATCCGAGGCGCCTGAACTGTCCGCAACCCAAACCAGGCTGAGCAGGCATAAGACCAGGAGATTTCGGGCCGGTTTTCCGCGTCGTCGGTTCATAATTAATCGAGAAGGTCAGGATTTATGACCGCCAATCTGGCCGCGCCCGGAGCCGGACGTCAAGCCCAGGAACCGGGTTGCCATCATTCCCTGCCCTGCAAGTGAATGAGCCGAACGTCAAAATGCTTGCCGAACCCGGGGCCACTTTCCGCCCGGGCCGACCGAAATGACAAACGCTCTTCAAACCTGGTCCGGATAAGCAAGCCGCCTCGCACGCCTTACCTTTCCGGCGCCTCGAAATCAAAGCCCGCTAGGGCGTCCATCCTCCCGAATCGGGCTTGCCGGAAATATCAGCTTTCCGGCCCCAAGCCAGGATACGAACGCCCTGATCCCGGCAGACCCCTCCCTGCCACGGAGCACCACGCTTTGCTCCGCGCCGCCGGTTTGCCGCTTCAGCAACCGAATAATATCAATTCGCGCTCATCAAGCCCTCATCCCAACCACCCCCAACTTCCTCAACCTCCCCAGCCAACCTATGGCTCCCAATAAGCCGTGTACAAGGGGTGTACCAAGGATGCTCAAAAGGAGTTCATGCTTATTATCCATGCGCACCTGCCGCGCCTCCGGTGTACTCCCCTTGTACATAGCCTGAGACGACGAAGAAGGAACGATCGTGCGAGCGGTGGAAGAGGACGAGGTGGAGGCGGGCTTCGCTTTCTTAACTGGTGCCTTTTCAGTAGCTTGCTGAGATTTGGCCGTGGTCGGGAGCGGGACGATGGCGCTGTGGACCCAGTTCGGCCCCTTCCAGCCGTTCCGCGTCTGGCTGGTGACGATAAATACCTTCTGCCCCGGCGACGGTTGCCCAAACCGGGCGGTGTAAAGCTCCGTGATGTCGCTCTGCCCGTTCT
>JAAYVL010000169.1 GCA_012517205.1 Verrucomicrobiota bacterium | reverse complement strand
GCGCCTGGGCGCGGGCATCGCCCGCAAAGGCTGGCTCACCCGCGAGGACGTGGTCAATACGCTGCCGCTCGACGCCCTCCGCCAGGAATTGGGCCGCAAACGAGCCCGGGCGGGCCTCTGAGCGCTCCCAAAGGCTGGAGCAGGGGCAATGCCCCGGCCGGGATATTGGAGTGCACAAGCCCCGCAGAGGTCAAATGCGGCCCCAAAACTGTGGCACCCCCGGCCCCGGCGGCGGCGACCCCCCGCCCGGAGGCGGGATTCTGGGCTTCGGCTTGGGGTATGTTTGGTTTGTTCTTGACTGTTCTATTTGTTCGCGTAAAGTAGGGGAGTATGGAAGCGGAAGGATTTCTGGCAGACCCGCAAAAGCTGCGGGCCGAGGCGCAACAAGAGCCGCGCCGGCGTTGTTTGGGCGATTATCGCGATACCATCCGGCTGCTCAAGGATGAGAAAGGCTTTTCCCTCCGGGAAATCGCGGCCTGGCTGCGGGAGCGAGGGGTGGTCGCAGACCATAATGCCGTGTGGCGCATCTATTCCAGCGCTGACAGGCCGACGCCGGCCCCGGTTGGGGCCGAACAATCCGAACGAACCGAACAAGCGTCACCCAAAGAAGCGGCCATGCCCTGGATGGACGGGGCGTAGGCGTCCGACTGGGGCGTGGATCAGGCCTCGGGCTGGCGCGCCGCCAGTTCACGGGCTTGCTGAATGAGGTCGAAGTCGGCGGCGAGGTCGCCGAAGCGGAAGCGGGGCAGGCCGCTTTGCTGCTGGCCGAGCAATTCGCCGGGGCCGCGCAGGCGGAGGTCGGCTTCGGCGATGCGGAAGCCGTCCGTCGTTTCCGCCAGCACCCGCAGGCGCGCGCGCGCCTCGGGATGTTGGGCCGCGGCGACGAGGATGCACCAGGAATCGTGCGCGCCCCGCCCGATGCGGCCGCGCAGTTGGTGCAGTTGCGCCAGGCCGAACTGCTCGGCGTTCTCGATGAGCATGACCGTGGCGTTGGGCACGTCCACGCCGACCTCGATGAGCGACGTGGCCAGCAGCGCGTGAATCTGGCGCGCGCGAAAGGCGGCCATGACCGCCTCCTTTTCCCGCGGCGGCAGCCGTCCGTGCAGCAGGCCCACCCGGTGGGGCGCCAGCGTCTGCCGCAGCGCCGCGTATTCGCGGGTGACGGCCTTGAGGCCGCCGGGGCCGGCGTCTTCCACGCGCGGGTAAACAATATACGCCTGCCGCCCGGCGGCCAGCTTGCCGCGGATGAAATCCCAGACCTGCGGCCGCTTGTCCGGCGCGCGCACGAACGTCTGGAGCCGTCCGCGCCCGGGGGGCAATTCGTCAAGGACGGAGATGTCGAGGTCGCCGTAGAGCGTCAGGCCCAGCGTGCGGGGGATGGGGGTGGCGGTCATCACCAGCAGGTGCGGGTAGGCGCCTTTGCGCACCAACTGCTCGCGCTGCGCGACGCCGAACTTATGCTGCTCGTCAATGATCACCAGCCCCAGGCCGGGCAGGGCAAAGCCCGCCGTCAGCAGCGCGTGCGTGCCGAGGGTCAGCCCCGGCGCGCGCGGGGGGCTTCCGGCGCCCGTTTTGCGGCTGCCGGTTCGGAGTTCCACCGGCACGCCCAGCGGCTCCAGCCAGCGGGTGAAATTCGCGAAGTGCTGCTCCGCCAGGACCTCGGTGGGGGCCATGAGCGCGACGCCATAGCCGCTTTCCAGCGCCATCAGGCCGCAGCAGGCCGCGACGACGGTTTTGCCGGAGCCGACGTCGCCCTGGAGCAGCCGCCGCATGGGGTGGGCGCCGGACATATCGCGGCGCAGCTCGCGCAGGACGCGGGTCTGCGCGCCGGTCAGCGTGAAGCCCAGCCGCGCCAGAAAGGGTTTGATGAGCCGGTTATCGCCGGCGCACGGCCGGGCGCGGGCCCGGGCGGTGAAGTTTTGCCGCCGAAGCTGAATCCGCCGCTGCAGCGCCAGGAACTCCTCGAGCGCCAGCCGCCGCCGGGCCAGTTCCGGCTGCGCCGGGTCGTCCGGGAAGTGCAGCCAGCGGATGGCCTGGGCGCGCGGGGGCAGCGCGGGGACTGCGGCGTCCAGCGCCCGCGCCGGCCCGGACGCGCGAATCGCGTCCGCGAATTGCCCGAGCGTCCGCCAGATCAGCGCGCGCAGCCAGCGCTGCGGCAGCCCCTCGGTCAGCGGGTAGATGGGGGTGAGGCGGTTAAAGTGGATGAAGTCCTCCTCGCCGTTTTCGCAGACTTCGGTCTCCGGGTGGTCGAGGGTT
>JAAYVL010000152.1 GCA_012517205.1 Verrucomicrobiota bacterium | reverse complement strand
GCTGAGGGGCCCGTATTGGCCCACCGACGGCCGGCTGGGAACGGTTTGCGCCGCGGCCACCCAGCGCTGGCGCTGGGCTTCGGTCAGGCTCCGGCCCCAGGCCTGGGAGCAGGCCGCGAAGCTGGCGCGGGCGCGGGCCTGGGCGGGAGACCGGGCGTCGCGGGGCATGGTTAACGCCCGGCAACATTGGCCAAAGGGCGTCGAGTAATAGACATAAGCTCCGAGGCGTCCGGAGCGGGGGGAATCGAGTAATTTCATAAGCGTGAAACTTCCATAGTTGTTTGATTGCCAAGCCGGGTAGGCGGCCCGGCGGCCCGCGCACGCGGGTCAGTTAACCGGGCAGCGGTTTGTCCCCAGCCACCGGAAAAAGGGTATCAGGCCGGAGGCGGCGGTCAACGAAGATAGCGATTGCAGAAAGGGCTCCCAGCGTTGACAGGGGTGGAGGCGATCGCAGTGAGCCGGGTTGCGCGGAAGGGCCGGAAAAAGAGGCGGCGATGCGAGGGGCAAAAGGAAGGCGGGAACTTCGGCTGATTCCGCGTGGAGCCGCAAATTGAATTGTCGTTCCGGGGGAAAATATTTATAGGATAATTTCTATGCGCATCCTGTTAGCCGGAGATTTGCATTTGGGCAGGTCAAGCTCGAGCGTGAGGGGCGATTGCGCGGGGCATCGCGCCGCGGATGTTTGGCAGCGCCTGGTTGATCTGGCCATTGAGCAGGGAATAGGCGCGGTTATCCTGAGCGGCGATTTGGTGGATCAATCCAATCGCTACTTCGAGGCTACCGGCCCGCTCGCGAATGGGCTTCAGCGGCTGGCGGCCCAGGAGATCAGCACCATTGCCGTGGCAGGCAATCATGATTACCACGTGCTGCCGGGACTGGCCCAGCAGTACGCGGACGAGAAGCATCGCTTCACTCTTCTGGGACAGGGGGGGAATTGGGAGTGTCATCCGGTTGCCAGGGGTGGCCAGACGGTCTTTCGCGTGGTGGGGTGGTCGTTTCCGGCGGAATCCCATGACCGCGATCCGCTCGATGCTTTTCCCGCGAACCTGCCGGACGATCTGCCGGTGCTCGGGCTGGTTCACGGCGACCTGGACGCCCGGGGTTCGCGCTATGCGCCCTTGAGCGGGGCCGCGCTACGGGCAAAGCCGGTGGCGGGTTGGTTGCTCGGCCATATTCACGCGCCCCACTGCGATTCGCAGGCCGGCGCGCCCTGGCTGCTATATCCCGGCAGTCCCCAGGCGCTTGACCCTGGCGAGCAGGGGGCGCATGGCGTGTGGGTGGCGGAGGTCACGCCCACGGCCATAACTCTCCCCGTCCAGGTGGCGTTGTCTTCCGTGCGCTACGAAGGCGTCACGGTGAATGCCGATTCCGTGGCGGACGCCCAGGAGCTTCGGGTTCGTTTGCGCGATCGGCTTCGGGCTGAGGCCGAAACGGCCCGCCAGGCGGGCGGAGAGAGCTTGCGGCAACTGGTGGTTGACCTGGTGATCGAGGGGGCGGCAGCGCTGGCCGCCCGCGAGGTTGATCAGGTCATGGAAGAGCTGCGGGAGGCGCGCGAGTTGGACACCGCCGTAGCCGTCGAGGTGCGCAAGACGGACAACCGGGTGGTGCCGCCGCTTGATCTCGAAGGACTGGCCCGGGGCAAAGCCCTTCCGGGCATACTGTCCCGGTTGGTGCTTGACCTGGAAGCCGGGCGGAATTCGGAGGCGGTGGAGCGGGTCAGAGCCAGGGCGCGCCGGGCGGTTAATGATCTGACGTTCATGTCGCAGGTCAGGGAGGGGGACAGCGAATCCACCTTCCAGTTGAGTGATGACGCCCTGCGGCAAAGCCTGATCCAGGCCGCCCGGAAGCTGCTGGGCAGCCTGGAGCCCACCGGCGCGGCCGATGCCGGGGGAGGTTTGCCATGAACGGCAAGTTTGCGCGGTTTACCCGGGTGGAAATCGTCAAGGCGCTGGGGATCGGCCGGGGCCAGGGTTTTGCCCTGGAGGAGCTTTCGCCGCGGATCAACATCATCCACGGCCCCAATGGTTCCGGGAAGTCAACGCTTTTGCGGGTCATGCAGAAGTTGCTGTGGCCCCAGGCTTCGGAGGTGGAACCGGCGCTGGCGCGGGCCACGGTGTCCGGCGCGCTGGAAATCACGGACGCCCAGCAGACGCGCGAGGGGCGGGTGGAGATCGAGGCGGGGCACGTCACGAGCGCGATTGACGGCGCGAGCGGGCTGCTCCCGGTGGGGCGCCCGGACTTGCATGCGCGCTACCGGATGCCTGTCGCGGAGCTGCTGGTGGACGATGATCGGGCTTTTGCCCGGGAGATTCACCGGCAGGCGGCGGGAGGGTTTGACCTGGAGGAATGCGCCGCCCGCGCCGGGCTCGCCGCCGGCCCCACAAGGCCACAGGCGCTGCAGAGGGAGCGGCGCGAGGCCGTGGAGCGGGTCCGGAGCGCGCGGGACAGGCAGGTGGAGTTGGACCGGAGCCGCACCGAGTTGGAAACGCAGCAGGAAAAGCGCCGCCAACTGGAGGAACAGGAGTCTGCCCGGGACGACCTCGAACGCGCGCTAAGGCACTTGGAAGCCGAGCAGGAGGAAGAGCAGAAGCGGGAGGAGCGTGAAGCTTTTGACGCCGTGGTGCGGCAACTCTATGGGGGAGAGGATAAGGAACGGGCACGGCTGGAACAAGCAGAGCAAGATGCCCGCCGTGCCCTGGACAGCCACCAGGAGAAGCTGGCCGAGCAGGAAGACCTGATCGCCGACGTCGGAATCACCGAGGCCGGGCGGGCGGCGGATTTTCCGGCGCTGGAAGCCGCGCTCGCGACTTTGCGCGCCGCCGAGCAGCGGGCGCAGGAGGATGCGCGGGCCATGAACCAGGACGCCACCGCGCTGGCGCAGGCCGCCGCGGCACTGTTCGACCGCGCCGAAGCCGTCCAGGCCGGGATTATAGATCAAGCCGTGCTTGGGGAAGCCCAGGCGCTTTTCGAGCAGGCGCTGGCGCTGCGGGCCCTGCAGCGGGAGTGCGAAACGGAGCGGGAACGCCTGGAGTTGCTGCCCGCCGCCGCCGAGAGCCTGCCTGAGGCGGGAGTGCTGGCCCGCGGCATCGAGGCGCTGGCGAACTGGCTGCGCGCACCGGCACTGCCAGCCGACCTTCCCGCGCCGTTCCCGCTGGTCAAGCTGGGAGTGGTTTGCGTTCTTCTGGCGGCGGCTTCCCTGGTTGGGGCGGGGCTGGTTCACTGGGGATTCGCGGCCGGGGCGCTGGTGGCGGCGGCCGTTTTTGGCGTGGCGGCCTGGCTATCCGGGCGCGACCGGAGCCGGGACCGGCAGATCGCGGCTCGGGCGGATGCGGCCGCGACGCACCGCGAGACTTATGCGGGCTTGTCCCTGCCCGATCCGGCCCCCTGGTCGGTTGAATCGGTCCGCGCGGTGCTCGGCGAACTGATCGAGTGGCAGCGGCGGCGAGTGGATCAGGATGCGATGGGGCAGGCTCGCCTGGTCCATCAACGCCGCGCGGCCCAGCTTCAGCAGGGGCAGGAGCAGTTGGCCGGCCGCTGCGTGGACTTTGAACAAAGGCACGGCATTGGGGCGGGCGACCCCGACAAAACATGGATTTGCCTGCGGGTCCAGCGAATCAACGATTGGCAGCAGGCAACGCAGCGGCACGCCGCGAGCCGCGCGGCGGCGGCGGATTCCGACCGGGCGCTGGCGCGGGCGCGGGAGGCGTGCCGGGCGCGCCTGGAGGCGGCCGGCGTGACAGGAGCGGGCGATTTGCCGCTGACCTTCGATTTCGCATCAGCGCGCATTGACCACTTGCGGAAGCAGCGTTGCCGCTGGCAGGAGTTGCATCAAGCGCGCCAACGGCTGGAAAAGGAAACCGCGGGGTTGACTGAGGCTCGCGATCAGGCCGCGGCAAACCTGGCCGCTTTTTGGCGGGGGCTTGGCCTGGCCGAGGGGGGTCTGGCAGGCCTGGCCCGGTTGCTGGAGGCGCGGGAGCGATTTGCGGCGGCAACGCGTGACTGGGAGCTGGCGGTCGCGCGCGTCAAGCAAACGCGGCGGGAACTGGGCAAGGCAGAGGAGTTGCTTGCGCGCGGGCTTGCGCAGATCAAATCCGATCTGAAGGCGGCTGCCGCGGGGAGAGAGGAGTTGGCCTCGTTGCGCAAGGAGATTGCCAAAAAGGAAGCAGAACTGGAGCAGGCGGCGCGGGGCTATGACGTTTCGGAACGGCTCGAGGAACTGGCGGCGGCCAATGCGAAGCTGCTTGCCCAGGAGGAACGGAATGCCGAGCTGGCGGTTGGCGGCGCGCTGGTGGCGTGGCTGCGGGATCAGATCCGCGCCGAACTGGAACCTCCAGTCCTCGCGCGGGCGCGACGATTGCTGAGCCAATTCACCCGGGGCCGGCTGACTTTCGAAGTCGAGGACCCGGGCGGCGGCGGGGTGCAATTAATGGCGGCCAGTGGCGGCGAAGCGCGCCGGCCCATTACGGATTTGTCCTCGGGCGAGCGGGTGCAACTGCTGATGGCGGTGCGCCTGGCGTTTTTGGAGGAGAGCGAGGAGCGGTCGCTGCCCCTGCTGCTGGACGAGGTGCTGGCTGCCTGCGATGACGAACGCACCCGCAATATCATTGCCGCCGTGATTGAAATTGCGCGTTCGGGGCGGCAGGTGTTCTACTTTACCGCCCAAAACGACGAGGTGGGGAAGTGGCGGGCTTGCCTGGCCGAAGCGGGCATGGCGGGCAGGGTGATTGATTTGCAAGCGGTGAGGGCCGGGGCCGAAGCGAGCGGCCGCCCGCTGCCGCCCCCGCCTCCTTTGCGGCCCGCCTGGCCGGCGCCGGACGATTGCTCGCATCGTCAATATGGAGAGAGGTTGCAAGTGCCCGGGGTGGACCCCTGGGATCCCAATCTCGACCAGCTTCATATTTGGCACGTGATCGAGGACGTGCCGCTTCTTTACCGGGTTCTTAGCTCGGATATTGAACGGCTGGGGCCGCTGGAGCGCATGGTCCAAAACGCCGGCTATACGGAATTGGGAGAGGCCCGCGAGCGGGTGTTTGCGACCGGCGCCGCCTTCCGTTACGCCTGCCGGGCCTGGCGCATCGGGCGGGGCAAGCCATTGACGCGGGAAGCGCTCGTTGATGCGGACGGCGTGAGCAGGGTGTTTTTGGATCGGGTTTGCGATCTTTCCCAGAGAGTGGGTTACGATGCCCGGAGGCTTCTCCGGGAGTTGGAAAGCGGAGGACTCAGGAACTGGCGCGAGCAGGCAACGCAGGAACTGCGCAATTACTTGATGCGCGAGGGCTATCTTGACGAGGCTCAGCCGTTGACGCCCGACCAGATACGGGAAAAAGTCCGGGAAGAGTTGTGCCAGGACGGGTTGGGCGATCTCGTGACGCCGGCGACGCTTGACCGCGTAATTGCCTCATTGCCAGCGTGAGCCGGGCACGGAAAGGCCGGGGCGGTTTGCAACTGATGCGGACCGCGGAGGAGGGAACCGGGGACGGAGTCAGGGACGGCTCTTGTCCATCGGGGACAGGCTGCGCAAAGTCAGGGTTCGTTCCTGGCCGTTGAAAATGACCCGGACGGAATCCGGGAGGATTTCCTTGCAGATGACGCGGATGCGGCCCTGCTTGCTGACTACGGTGCCTTCCTCGCCGGGCTCGAAGGTTCGGTTGTTGATGATGGCCAAGGGGCGGTCAGCCGAACCGGAAATGCCCTTCAATTCCAGCTCCACGACGGTGACCGGGGCGTTGGTGGGCACGATCACGTGAGTTTTGATGCGCCGCCGGGAATTGGGGAAAAAGGGGTCGCGTCCTTCCTGTGGGGTCGTTGGGTTGATGAAGACGGACTGGGGAATCTCCGTTTCGGCGGCTGCGGGGTTGGCCGGCGCGGCGGCGGGGTTGCCAGGCTGGGCCGGCGCGGCTGCGGGGTCGGCGTAGGCGCGGGCGCTGCCGAAGCAGAGGCAAAGGCAGGCGGCGGCAGTTGAGAGAATCCAGGCGCAACGCGCGGGCCATCGGGTTTGCATAAGGCGCATGAGAAGGTCAGGAGGGGTTGCTTTTGACCAGGGTGACAATGTCCATCTTGAAGGCCAGCATTTCCGATTCCGCCAGCGGGGAGGCGGAAGTGGCGTCGAGGCTGAGGTTCACGAGCCGGATATGGGGGTGTTGGTTTTCGAAATCGGCGATGAACTGGCCCAGTTCGTGGAAGTGAGCGGTGCCGCCGATCGTCAGCACCGCTTGTTTATAGGGGAAATTGGGGAACAGGTTGACTTCCACCGCCTGGCCGAGCTGGCTGAATTGCGGGAGTTCAACCGCGGGATAGGAGGCTTTGAACTTATTGATCGTGTTGATCACCCAGGCGTACAGGTCGCCCGAGGCTACATCGCGCTCCGCGACGGTGAGGGTTTTGCGGATTTCATCCAACTCGGCCTGGATGGGCTGGGCGCGGCGGAGGGTGTCCTGGACGACCTGGAGTTTTTGGGCGGCCGCCGTTTTTTGCTGCGCGAGCTTGGCGAGGCTTTCGTTCTGGTGCCGGATCAGCGTGTAGTAGAGGCCGATGACGGCCATCAGGGTGAGCAGGACGACCAGGACCAACTGGTTGCGTTTTTCCTTGGGGAGTTTGCGGAAGTTCATCGCGTTACCTCGGGGTAATGGCATTCCAGCGAGAAGATCACGCTCCGTTTGCCGGTGAGCGCGGAAATCTCAGGGGGCGTCAGGCTTTTGAGCGTGATGCCGTTGGTGGGGACCAGATTTTGTTTGAAGTAAGGGGCGTTGGCCAGCGCTTCCCGGTACTTGTTCAGCCCGTCGCCGGGGTTGTCGCTGGAATCGCCGCCTTCGAGCGTGAGCCGGATGGTTTCGGTGGCGGTGGCCGGCTTGCCCGGGATAAGGGTGCCGCTTTCGTTGGTGCGGGCCTTGGTGCCGGCGACGGTCGTGTAAAGCTGTTCGACGCGCAGGCGGAGCAACTGGACTTCATCAAAAGTGGTCTGCTGGAGGGCGTTGAGCAGCGTGCCGTTGAGGAGGCGATTGTTGGTCAACTGCTGCAGTCCGGTGATTTTCTGCTTGATGTCCGCGATCTGCTTTTGGTTGGCGAGGACGAGCTCGTATTGGCTGGTGTGGGATTTGATGTCGGCTTCGAGGCGGCTGATTTCGCTGTGGCCAAGGATGGACTTAAGCTGCAGGGAGCTGCTCCAGGCCAGCATGAGCGCCACGATCAGGACCGCCAGCCAGATGGCGCGCTTGACGGGGTCGCGGCGTCGCAGTTCTTCGGCGGCCTGGGCTTCGGCAAGAAGATTAAGGCGAATCATAAATCCAGTCGGGGTTAGAGAGCCGCCAGGGCGGCGCCCAGCGCGACGGTAAGCTGGGGCGCGACCTGCTCGATTTCAACGGCTTGTTGCGGCGGCAGCTCCAGTTGCAGAAAAGAGGTTGGTTTGATCAGCTTGCAGTCGATCATGATTTCGCGTTGCAACGTCTCCATGATGAATTCGGACTGGGCGGGCCCGCCGGTGACAAAGGCCAGGCTGACGGCCTGGTCCTGCTGGTGTTCAAAGAAATCAATGGAGGCGCGCAGTTCGCGGCCCAGGGGCAGCAGGAGGGCTTCGAGTTGGGTTTGGACTTCCTGGGGCATGCCGATCTTGATGCCCTCGGCCTCGGCGTAGCTGATCCCGAGGTTTTCGGCCAGGTCGGCGGTCATGCGATCCCCGCCGATGGCCACGACGCGGCTGAGCAGCAGCTCCCCGTCCCGCAGGAGGCAGATGGAGGAATTCTTGAAGCCCAGGTCCACCAGGGCCACCGTCCCGACCTCAAACAGTTCGGGCATGACTTTTTCAAACGCATTGACGGGGCCCAGCAGGGCCGGGGTGATGCATGCCGCGATCAGGCCGGCGCCCTTGATGCCCTGGGAGAAGTCGTCCACGAACTGCTGGCGGGCCGCGGCGACGAGCACTTTTTGCTTGGCAAGGCCGGCGGGGGCGGAGGCTTTGTTATTCGTCTGGTTGGCCCGCGCCGGGGCGCAGGGATGGCAATCGAACACATGGCCGGACAAGTCCTGCTGGAGGTAGGATTTGGAATTGAGTTTGAGGACCTGGCGCATGTCCTTGACGGGCATATTGGGAAGTTCGGCATGGCGCACCTGGGCCTCGTTGGCGCCAACCGTGAGGCAGACATGCCGGGTTCGGGAACGGAGGATTTGGTGAACGGTCTTGAGATGCTCGCTGAGCAAATCCGGCGGCAGATTTTTCTCATAGATGGGAGCATCCAGAAGGGTATAGCCGCAGAGGGCAAAGCCCTGGCCGCGACGCGCCACATGCACCGCCTTGGTGGTGCGGCTGCCGAGATCCACGGCCATTATTTGGTCGCGTTTCTGGCCGATTGCTCTGTCAAAAAAAGGCAGACCCATGCGCGTTACCTATGCATTTACTGTTTTTCCACATGCCGCCGATGCTTATCACGTTTCCACAATGCTGGCGCGCGGTGCGGCCTGTTCCGCGTGCAGCCGTCTGGTTAAGGGGCATTCCTGCCCCAAAACGTGAACCAATTCCGAGTTGTCCTTGGTAGCACATCCAGGGCCAAAATTGGCGTTGCGGATTTCGGCCGTTGGCCCGCGGGTGGCGGCCCCGCCCATTTGCGGAGGGCGTGCTTGCGCGGCGAGGAGAGGAACTGGCGGTTTTCGGACAATCCGTTGCCCTGTTTCCCGCGCGGCGCCGTGCGGGGCGTCTTATCATTCGACGAGTGTGTCTCCGGATGAGACATTCCTGTCCCGGGCTGCCGCCCGCTTGCTCGGATTGCCAGTTTTCGGCCTGAACACCGAAGGATGCGAGCTTGACGGCGGGAATCCCCCGGGGCCATATTAGGCGCAACCGCAGCGAATGCCACGCACCGATGAAGGCCAAAAAAATACTGGTAGTAGAAGATGATAAAGTAGCGCAGAAACTGATTGTGGACGCGTTAAAGGCGGCCGGCTACGAAGTGGCCACGGCCTATGATGGCGCCACCGCAGTTGCCAAAGCCCGAGAACTGGAGCCGGACCTGGTCACTCTGGACATTCAACTAGCCAAGGATTCGCCTGACGATACCTGGGATGGGTTTAGTGTGGCTACCTGGCTGCGTCGCATCAGTGAAAGCAAGTCAAAGCCCGTGATTATCGTGATTTCCGGGCTGGAACCCGACCAGATCATTGAGAGCGCCGCCAATATTGGCGCCTATACCTTTCTGCCCAAGCCATTTACCAAGCAGAAATTGCTGGACCTGGTCGCCGAGGCCTTGAAGGCAACTCCCGAAGCTTCCGCGGATTAGCGCCAGGCCTTTCGTTCGGCCGGACGGAATCGCGGGCGACGAAAGGAATCCCCGCTGGATCGGAGGAGGCCCGCCGTGGGATTGCGCGGGGTTTGTGCCTGCGAGATTCGGCCTGACGAGTTGCGACGCGGCCGGAGGCACGGTTGGAGATAAGGCTTTGACTCGGCGGCGCGATGCGGTAGCCTTGCCGGTGATTATGCGATTTGGCATTAATACATTTCTCTTCACTTCGCCGTTTACGAACGACAGCACCCGGTGGTTCCGGCAATTCAAACAATGGGGATTCGACTCGGTCGAGATACCCATCGAGGACCCGGCGCATATTGATCCGGCGTATGTGAAGCGCGAACTGGACCGGCACGGGCTGGTCTGCGGCTCGGTTTGCGCTTGCCTGGGGCCGGATCGCGATTTGCGCGGCACGGCCCAGCAGCAGCGGAACAGCCTTGACTACCTGAAGCGCGTGATAGACCAGATGGTCGTGCTCGATAGCCGGTCAGTCGTCGGCCCGGTCTATTCATCCGTGGGCCGCGCGGAGGCGGTGCCGCCCGCCGAATACCGGAAGCAGTGGAGGACGGTGGTGAAGCACCTCAAGGTTCTGGCCGCGTATGCCCAGCAGCGGGGAAAGCAGATTTGCCTGGAGCCGCTCAACCGCTTCGAGACGGATTTCATCAACACCTGCGACCAGGCGCTCAAGCTGGTCAAGGCGGTCGGTTGCCCGGCGCTTAAACTGCACCTCGACACGTTCCACATGAACATCGAGGAGAAATGCCAGGGCGCGGTCATTCGCAAAGCGGGCAAGCGGCTCGGCCATTTTCATGCCTGCGGGAGCGATCGGGGCACGCCGGGCAACGATCACATTTGTTGGGGCTGCATCACCAAGGCGCTGCGGGCGATTGACTACCAGGGCGACGTGGTGATCGAATCCTTCACGACGGACGTGAAAGTCATCGCGCGCGCGGCGGCCATCTGGCGGCGCATCGAGCCGACGCGCAATGAGATCGCGGTGAAGGGGCTCAAGTTTTTGCGCCAGACCCTTAAGCCGGCGAAGGGTGGCCGTAGCGCGTTGCGCCGCGCGCCGGGGGTTTCGGCGTGAACCGGGGCATGGTGAAACACGAACCGGCAGCAGAATGAGAGTATGAACGGCAAGAGTATTGGCATCCTGGCAATCGGGGCGGGGTTGTTGCTGTGGCCGGCGCGAGTGCCCGCGGCGGATCAGAGCCAACCACCGCCAACCGGGGTTCGTGCCGACAAGGCGGGTTTCCTCCGCATTTTCAACGGCAAAGACCTCACCGGCTGGACGGGCGACCCGAAGTTTTGGTCGGTCGAGAATGGAGCCATCACCGGACGGACCACGGCGGATAATCCGGCTAAAGGCAATACCTTCCTGATCTGGACGAACGGGACGGTGGCCGACTTCGAGCTGCGGTGCGCGTTCAAACTTACGCCTGGCGATGCGAAGGGCTTTGCCAATTCCGGCATTCAGTATCGCAGCAAAGTTCTCGATGCCACGAATTGGGTCGTCGGCGGCTACCAGGCTGACATGGAGGCAGGCCCCAACTACACCGGCATTCTCTACGAGGAGCGGATGCGAGGCATCCTGGCTTTGCGCGGCGAGAAGGTCTTGCTCGGCAAGGATGGCCAGAAGCAGGTGCTGGGGTCTTTGGGCGATCCGGCCGTAATCGGCGCGGCGATCAAGCCCGGCGAGTGGAACGAGTATGTGATCATCGCCCGGGGCAACCGCCTCCAGCATATTATCAACGGCAAGCCAACCGTGGAGGTGCAGGACGAGGATGAGGCCAAACGAGCCCTGAGCGGCGTGCTGGCGCTCCAACTCCATGCCGGCCCGCCGATGATGGCGCAGTTCAAGAACCTGCGCCTCAAGAAGCTATAGTCGGCGCGAGCGCGGACGGTTTTCCGCGCCCAAACGCATCAGGCCCATCCCCCCGCCCGGGTTCACGGAAAAGGCGCGCCCGCCCGGGCAGTCCTCAAACGCAGTTAAGCACATCAATCAACTGCCGCAGGCGGCTGTAGTCCTTGCGGTTGAAGTTGAAGGCGATGCGCGGCAAATCCAAGTGGTCAGCGTCCGCCACTTCCTCGGGCGTCGGCTGGCAGTGTTTGATCGGGGCACCGGTATTGATGTCGGCAAAGTCCTCGTTCATCGCCCGGAGGGCGGAGTCGCTCGGGGCGTGTTTAAGCCGGATCACGAGGAGGTCCTTGACGAAGCGGCTGGAGTGGAAGTTGCGGTAGAACCGCGTGATGATCTGGACCGCCTGATCCACATTGTCGGTAATCTGATAGAGGTTCAGGTCCTCGGGCGAGATGAGCTGGTCGCGCAGCAGGTGCTCGCGCACCTGGCGGTCCCAGGTCTTCCAGAACGTGCCGCCGGGGCGGTCAATCAGCACCAGCGGCATCAACTGGCTTTTGCCCGTCTGCATGAGGGTCAGGGCTTCATAGCCCTCGTCCATCGTGCCGAAGCCGCCCGGGAACAGGGCGATGGCATCCGCGTGGCGGATGAAGATCAGCTTGCGGGTGAAGAAATACTTGAAGGTGACCAGTTTTTTATCTTCGCGAATGACGGGGTTGGCGCTTTGCTCCCAGGGCAGGCGGATGTTGACGCCGAAGCTCTTTTCCGGGCCGGCGCCCTCATGGCCGGCCTGCATGATGCCCGGGCCGGCGCCGGTAATGACCATAAAACCCGCTGCCGCAATCTTCCGGCCAAACTCGACTCCCTGCTGATATTCCTGCCGCGTGGGCTGGGTCCGGGCGGAGCCAAACATGGTGACCTTGCGCACATGCGCGTAGGGGGCGAAGAGCTTGAAGGCATAACGCAACTCGCGCAGCGCCGTCTGGATGACGCGCACGTCGCCGGTATGCTCCACGTCCTTTAACAGCTTGAGCGCATTTTCGACGAGGTCGGCAACGCTCTCTTCGTTGTGCCCGCCGCCTTTGTAGTCAATCAGCGCCTGGATGCGCCGTTGCAGTTCCGGGTCGGTGGGTGCCTTCGTTGCTCTTTTCATGAGCCGAGCATAGAGCAAAACCGGGCGAAAGCAACTGCCGGCTGCCGTGGCGGGCGAGGGCGCGCCCCCCGCCGCTCAAACCTCCAGAACCTTCTCGAACCGCGTCAGGTTGCGCGGCTGCCGCCGCGTGATGAGGGCGACATCCTCCAGCCGGACGCCGCCGAGTTCGGGATAATAAAGCCCGGGTTCGACGGTGACCACCTGGCCCGGCTGCAGGGCGCCCGCCGAGGCCGAGCCGACGCGCGGCGCTTCGTGGATTTCCAGACCCAGCCCGTGGCCGGTGCCATGAAAGAACCCTTCCATGCGGCCGTTGCGCCTGCCGGTTGGGTAGCCTTCGTTCTGGAAGAATGTCTGGACAATCGTATGCACCTGGGCGGTCGGCGTGCCAGGGCGCAGCTTCTGGAAGGCCAGTTTCTGGCCCCGAAGCACCGTATCGTAGAGCTTCCGAATCGCTTCGGTGGCCCGGCCGCGGACGACGGTGCGGGTGATGTCGCCGAAATAGCCAGTCTTTTGCGAGCGCGGGAAGATGTCCAGGATTATGGGCTCATGCGCGCGCAAAGGCCCGTAGCCGGTTTCATGCGGGTCGCAGCCCTGTTTGCCTCCCGCAACGATGGTGTGCTGCGCCAGGCCGCCCGCTTGAAGAATGGCGGCGTCAATGATGGCGCGAAGCCGCTCCGACGTTAACGGCAGAGTGCGATATACCAATCGGCGGTCTTTGCCAATCTTCGATCGGCGCAGCGCCTGCATCGCCGCGGCCATGCCGATTTCCGCCATCAACAAGGCGGCGCGGATCTTCCTGACCTCGGCGGCTGACTTGCATTCCCGCTCGGGAAAGAAGCTGCCGGGGCGAGTCTTGACGGCAATGCGGCGGCGCAGCAGTTCGGCGGCCAGGCCGTGCGGAAAGTTTTGCGGCACCACGACGCGCCGGATACCCCGTTCGCGCAACAGGAGGAGGATAATCCCGGCCAATTTCGGCCGCTGGATTCCCCGGCTTCGCAGTTTCGCCTGGTAGCGGCTGAGGGACAAAACGCGGCAGTGCGGGGCCTGCCGGCGGGCGCGGTCGAACTCCAAATCGCTCAGCAGCACGTAATCCCGCCCCCGGTGGCGCAGCCAGATGAACGGGTCCGGCACGAACATGCCCACGGCATACAGCATATTCGCGTCGCGCTCGCTGTCCGCCACCATCAGGAGGGTTTCGCGGTTCCTCATGTCAAACGCCAAAGAGCCGGTCGCCGGCATCTCCCAGGCCGGGGAGAATATAGCCCTTTCGGTTCAGGCGCCGGTCAACGGCAGCGGTAAATATCGGCAGTTTGGGATAATGGGCGCGCACGCGCCGAATGCCCTCCGGCGCGGCGACCAGGTTGACTACGCGCACATGCCGGGCTCCCAACTCGGCCAGCAAATCCAGGGCGGCCACGGCGCTGCCCCCGGTGGCCAGCATGGGTTCGATCAGGATTACCTCAAAGGGTTTCAGGTTCGGCGGCAGGCTTTGATGGTAGGAAGTCGCCCGCAGTGTGGTCTCCTCCCGTTTCAGCCCGATAAAGCCCACGCGCGCGTGCGGGATGAGCTGGAGAATCGAATCCAGCATCCCCAACCCGGCCCGCAAAACCGGCACCAGCACCACCTCGCGCTGCAGGCGATGGCCGGCCGCCCGGGACAAGGGCGTCTTGACCCGGAGCGGCGCGACCGCGAATGAGCGGGTCGCCTCGTACACCATCAAAGCGGCGACCTCGCTGAGCACGCGGCGAAATTCCTGCGGCCCGGTGCGTTCGTCGCGCAGACGGGTCAGGTTGTGGCGCACCAGCGGGTGCGTGATGACAGTGACCCCTTTCACCCGTTAGCGCAGGAACATGGACGGGAGGAAGTAAAGCTGGCCGGCCTGGAGCTTGGGCATTTCCAGACCCAAATCCACCTTCACGACCTTGCTTTCGGTCTGGCCAAAAAACTGGAACAGGTCGGACAAATCGTAGCGCCGCTGATATTTAATGAGGTTGGCGTTGCGAATCCCGGCCAGGGACTTCGCCCGCCGAACGGCATCCTCCAGCGTGCCCAGTTCATCCACAAACCCCAGCTTGAAAGCTTCGGTGCCGGAGAGTATGCGGCCGTCCGCGTGCTGGGGCCAATTTTTGCTTAAGGCGCGGCCCTCCCCCTGGTTCCTGCCGCGTGCCAGCTCGCGGCCGGTTGCCACCACGTTTGTGAATTTGGCATAGGTCTCATTGATGAGCGCCTGCACCATGTCCCGTTCTTCCTGCGTCATTGACCCTGGCTCGCGCGAACCGCTCAGCATGTCCTTATGCCTGCCGCTCTTGAAGGTCTCCGGCTGCAGCCCGACCTTGTCCATCAGGCCCCGGTAATTCCAGGTGCTCAGAATTACCCCGATGCTGCCGGTGATCGTCAGATCGTTCGCCACGATCCAACGGCAGGGAGCGGATACATAGTACCCGCCGGACGCAGCCAGCCGCCCCATCGAGCACACTACGGGTTTCCCCTTCGGCCGGTCCTGAAACTCGGCGATGGCCCGGGCAATTTCGTCCGAAGCCAGGACTTCTCCGCCCGGAGAATCCACTTGGAGAATCACCGCCTTGACCTTGTCATCCTGTTCCGCGCGCTTCAGTTGCGCCTTGATCACCTGCACCATGCTGTGGCCGGCCTGGTCCAGCGCCTGGCTGGTAATGACGCCGTCAACCTCAATCAGGGCAATCTTGCTGGAAGCTTTATTGTCTTCCTTGATGACCTCGTCGAGGCGCGGGCCGCCGGCCGGCGAACCGGCGACGGTTACCGGCATAACCCCGGCCAGAAACTGCCCGAGGTTGAAGAGCACGCTGATTGCCAGCAGTGCCAGCAACACCAGGGCAAGGATCATCCAGCCGCGGCTGCGGCGGCGGGGCGGGGCAGGGGGGGGAGATCCGATGACCGGCGGCGGTGGAATCGGCGATGACGGTACATGTTCATCCATACGAGGCGCAGACTAGTGCAATTCAGGAAGGATGGGCAAGCGGATTAGAATCGCCGGCCGGGCTGCTTTCGCGGGCTGGATTCCGATGCGAATAAAGGCGCGGAAGCCAGGGGTGCCTGAGCCCCGGGGGGCAGGAGATTTTCCACTTAAAGACAGGCTCCGGCAGTGGCAAACTGAACCTTATCTCCCGCGCATGCCCCTTTTCTCCCGTTTTCAAGCCGGGCACAGTCAAACAACCCCTCCTGTTAACCCACTTTTGAACGGGCCATCCTGTCCGGCCTTGGCTGCCTTGCGATAGCGATGCTGCTTTCCGAGGCTGGCCAGCCGATACGCCACAGCCCCAATCCGCCCCGCCCCATAGACCGCAAACCATCCCTTTAATCCTCCAATTCCAGCAGCTTCCCATCCCCGTTTCGACACCGTCCCAAAGAGCCGTGTACAAGGGGTGTACAAGGGATGCTCACCAGAAGTTCATAGGATTTTAGCATGTACACCCGGTGGGCATCCCTTGTACACCCCTTGTACACGGCTTGGAGGCAGCTATCGAAAGGCTTGGAAAGACGGAGGTTAGGTGAAAAACGGCGTTTAGCTTGGATGCTGGGACGGAAAGAAGTGAGTTGTGTCCGTCAAGTTCAGCAAATTGGTTATCATGGTTTCCACTCAAGGTGTTTCTTGGCTTGCCCCCTGCGGCGGCGCCGCCGCAGGGGGCAAAATCGCGCGCTACGCCGCCACCGCGAGCGCCGGCGCTTTCTTT
>JAAYVL010000160.1 GCA_012517205.1 Verrucomicrobiota bacterium | reverse complement strand
CGAGCCCGGTGGGGGCTGCTGCTGGCCCTGGGCGTTTTGGGGTGGGCGCCGGCGTCGGCAGCCGCGGCGGCGGCGGCCGAAGCGAACCCGGAGGCGGGGCTGCGGATTCTTGATCCGCGCGGCGAGAGCACCACCACCACGCGCGCGGTGGCGCACGTGCTGGGCCGCATCGCGCCCGGGTCGAAGGTCTGGGTGGAGGGCCAGGCGGCGGAGGTCTTTGCGACCGGGATATTCGCCCGCGACAACGTGCCGCTGCAACTGGGAGAAAACCAGCTCCGGGTGGTCGCAACGACGCCGGACGGGCAAAAGCATGAGCAGGTCGTGCGGGTGAAGCGCGAGCCGGAAGCCGCCGCGGCGCCGGAGCCGAAGGAGCGCCGCCTGGCGATTGACGCGGAAAGCCTTGAGCCGGCGCAGAACTGCATCCTGTCGCGCGGGGATGTTCTGGAATTGAGTTTCCGCGGCACGCCCGGGCAGGAGGCCGAATATTGCCTGTCGGCCGGCGCCTGGCAGCCGATGCACGAGACGCGCGACGCGGCCACGGGCCAGCCGACCGGCTTTTACCGGGCGGCGTTCGTGGCCGGCGCAACGGCGGACACGACCAATGCGCCGGTGCGCTTCCGTCTCCGGGCCCGGCCGAACGAGGCGGACGGCCTCCGGGTTACCGGCGAGCCGGTGGTGGAGGTGTCGGGCCGGGCAACGGTGGACTTGTGGGACGAGACCCGGCTGCGCCTGGTGCGGGTGACGGAGGAGGGCGCGGGCCTGAGCTTCGGGCTGCACGAGGTGCGCCTCGGCGGCCCCTACCTTGCGGAATTGCCCGCCGGCACGCTGCTGCGCGTCACGGGGATGCGGGAGGGGAATTATCATGTCCGGCTCAGCCCGGGCCAGGACGGCTGGATTGCCCGCCGGGCCGTGGAATGGGCGCCCCCGGGCACGCCGCCGCCGCACCTGTCGTTTACCAGCCTCTCGGTGGGCGGCAACGAGGCGGCGGACCTGGTGGCCATCCCCTATTCCGCGCCGGTGCCGTTCGCCGTCACGCCCGCGCGCAGCGCCGCGGGGCGCGCCGCGCTGGAAATTGATTTCTACGGGGCGCATCACGCGGCCACGTGGATCAGCCATCGCCCGGCCGCCCGGGTCATTCGCGAGGTGACGGTCCAGCAGGTGGCCGCCGGGCATCTCCGGGTCAGTGTCGAGCTCAACGGCGCGCAACTGTGGGGCTACCAGTGGGGGGTGACCAATGACGCGGTGATGCTGCGCGTGCGGCGCCCGCCGAAGCTGGCCGCGGCGCCCGGCTCGCCGCTGCGGGGCCTGGTCCTGGCGCTGGAGCCCGGCCACGGCGGCAGCGATTCCGGCGCGCGCGGCGTCAGCGGCAGCCAGGAAAAGAACATCAATCGGTGGGCCGTCGAGGAGCTGGCGCGGCAACTGGAGGCGGCGGGCGCGCGGACGGTGATGGTTCGCCCGCAGGACGAAGCTCTTTCCCTGGGCGCGCGCGTGCGGCGGGCGGTGGCCGCCGACGCCGACCTGTTCATCAGCGTGCATGCCAATGCGGCGGGCCACGCGCGCGGCTACTTGAGCGTGTCGGGCACGAGCACCTATTACAAATGGCCGTTTTGCCGGGATCTGTCCGCGGCCATCCACGCCCGGCTGCTGGAGATCCCCCGCCTCAATGATTTCGGGAATGTGGGCAACTTCAATTACTACCCGCTGCGCGCCAACACCTGGATGCCCACGGTGCTGGTGGAGCAGGCTTTCATGACGCATCCCGGGGACGAGGCGAAGATGCTCGATCCGGAGTTTCGCCGGGAGATGATGCGCGCCGTCCTGCTGGGCGCGGAGGACTGGCTGAAGCGCGTGCGCGCGGAGGCCCGGGACTGAGGCGGGAAAAAGCCGGCGGCGCCGGCAACGAACGCTTGCCAGGCCGCGCCCGGCTGGCGTAAGCTGCTCTCCGCAACCGATGAACGCTGTTTCATAGATTCAACGCCATTAACACATTGCTACCTCCTTATGAAAACTGTCTCCTCGCTTAGAATGGTCAGCCGGAACGTGAAAGCCCTGGCGGAAGCCGCCCTGCAAGAGAGCGGCGGCCTGCTGCGCCTCGCGCCGAATTGGGTTCCGCGCTCCTTCCTCCAGCCCGGCTTGCGCATCAAGCTGCACCCGGACGACACCTACGCCTATGGCGCCCATCGCGGCGGCATTGACGAGCGCTGGTTTGCCTCGACCACCGAGGCCGCCAATGAGGGCCGCGTGCCCGACGAGGGGCTCAGCTACTGCGTCGCGGGCCGGCAGCGGTTCACCCTGCGCCAGGCGGTGGCCGAATGCGGCGCCACGCTCGTGGGCGGGGCCATCTGGAAGAAGTATGGGCGCTGGCCGGTGTATTCGAAGTTCTTTGATAACATGGGGCCCATCCCCCTGCATATGCACCAGAACGCCCGGCAGGCCCGGCTGGTCGGCCAGGAGGGCAAGCCCGAGTCGTATTATTTCCCGCCGCAGCAGAACAACGTCGGCAACAATTTCCCCTACACCTTCTTCGGCCTGGAGCCCGGCATCACCAAGGCCCAGGTGCGCAAATGCCTGGAAGACTGGAATAAGGGCGACAACGGCATTCTTGATCTCTCCAAGGCCTACCGGCTCAAACCCGGCACGGGCTGGCTGGTGGGGCCCTGCATCCTGCACGCTCCCGGCTCGCTTTGCACCTACGAGCCGCAGTGGGGCAGCGATGTTTTCGGCATGTACCAAAGCATGGTCGAAGGCCGCTACGTGCCGTGGTCGCTCCTGGTCAAAGACATGCCCCGGAACAAGCATAAGGACCTGGACTTCATCGTGGACCAGCTCGATTGGGAGGCCAACGTGGACCCGAAGTTCAAAGACCACCATTACCTCGAACCCGTGCCGGTGGCCGATACCCGCAAAGAGGGCTATGTGGACCGCTGGATCGTGTATGGCAAGATTGACGGCCAGCAGCTTTTCTCGGCCAAGGAACTCACCGTCGAGGCCGGCGTGCGATGCACGATCAAAGACCGGGGCGCCTACGGCCTGATCTGCGTCCAGGGCGTCGGCAAGATAAACGGCCAGCCGCTCAACAGTCCCAAGCTCATCCGCTTTGGCGAGTTGACCGAGGATGAATATTTCTGCACCGAGGACGGCGCCCGGGCGGGCGTCATCTTCGAGAACACCAGCGAAACCGAGCCGCTGGTCTGTCTCCGCTACTTCGGCCCGGAAGTGAATCCCGACGCCCCGGCTTTGGGCGCTTACCGCAAGAACAAGTTCTAAACGCGGCCCGCTTGCCCGGCGAAAAAACGGCCCCGGAGACGGCGATGGGAAGGGACCCGGACCGCGCCGCGGCGGAGATGGGGGGCGGGGCCGGATGTGCGGACGGGTGCGTGTTTGACGGGCAATCTTTCCCTCCCGGATGAGGCGAATCTGTATCTATTGCGGCTCGAGTCCCGGGGCGCGGCCGGAATATGCCGCCGCAGCCCGGCATTGCGGCGCGACCCTGGCGGCGCGGGGAGTGACGGTTGTTTATGGCGGCGGAAATGTCGGGCTGATGGGCATCCTGGCCGATGCGGCGCTGGCGGCGGGCGGCGAGGTCATTGGCGTGATCCCGCACCGGATGATGGCGCGCGAATTGGGGCATGAGCGGGTGACGCAGCTCATCACTGTGGATTCGATGCACGCGCGGAAGCAGAAGATGGCCGAGCCGGCCGACGCCTTTATCGCGCTGCCGGGCGGGATTGGCACCCTGGAAGAGCTGTTCGAGGTGTTTACCTGGCTCCAGCTTGACTTGCATCACAAGCCCGTTGGCCTGCTGAACGTGGCGGGTTTTTATGATCGGCTGGTGGACTTCCTGGCCCACCTGCGCGCCGAGCGTTTCCTCAAGCCCGAGCACTTTGAGACGCTGGTGGTCGAGGACAATGTGGAACGCCTGCTCGACCGGTTTGCCCGCTTCAACCACCCGCCCACCGGGAAATGGGCGGACAAAAAGCCCGGTGCGGGCGGCGGCTGACATGAGCCCCCGTCTTGCCCGGCGGCGCGGGGCGTGGCTGCTTTTGCTGGCCGCGCTCGGGGGCGGTCCCGTGCTCGCCCAGCCTTCGGATGGCGCCCCGCAACTGGTCTCCGTGAACTGCATCTGGAATGCCGCGCCGCACAATGCGTTCACGGACCTGGCGCGGCATGCCGGAAAATGGTTCTGCACCTTTCGCGAGGCGCCGGCGCATGTGGGCGGTCAGGGCAAAATCCGCGTGCTGACCTCCGCGGATGGCCGGCAATGGGATTCCGCCGCGATGCTAAGCGAGGAAGGCATTGATTTGCGCGACCCCAAGTTTTCCCTCGCGCCTGACGGCCGCCTGATGCTGGTGCTGGGCGGCTCGGTGTACGAAGGCCGCGTTTTCAAGGAGCGCCAGCCGCGCGTGGCCTTCTCTCCGGATGGCCGCACCTGGACCGCGCCGCGGCGCGTGCTCGGGAAAAACGATTGGCTCTGGCGCGTCACCTGGCACCAAAACCGCGCCTACGGCATCGCCTACAACATCGCCGGCGGCCTGCTGCCCACGAATGAATGGCGGATTACCCTGGTGGCCAGCCCGGATGGCGTGGACTGGCGCCCGGTGGCGAAACTCGCCGTGCCGGGCCGGCCCAACGAAGCCACGATCCGCTTTCTGGCTAATGACGATTGTATTGCCCTGGTGCGCCGCGAGGGCCTGGCCCCGGATCAGGATAAAGATGCCTGGATCGGCCAAAGCGCTCCGCCGTACACCGATTGGCGCTGGCATTCGGCCGGCCGGCAGATCGGAGGGCCCAATTTTCTGGTCCTGCCCGACGGCACGATGATCGCCGGCGGCCGCCTGTACCAATCAAAACCCGCCACGGACAAAACCTTTATCGGCCGCATGAATGGGGAATCGGTCCGGGCGGAACTGATTCTGCCGAGCGGCGGCGATTGCAGCTACCCCGGCCTGGTGTGGCACGACGGCTTGCTCTGGGCGAGCTACTACTCCAGCCACGAGGGCCAGACCTCGATTTACCTGGCCAAAGTGCGCCTGCCGGGCCAGTCGCGCTGAGGCCGCAGTTTCAATGCCTGCCGCAAGCCCGCGCGAAAATGCGGGAGAGCGGTCTGACCTTGAGCGCACGCACGCGGGCCATTTTACGCTTCCCCCTGTCGCTCAAACACAAACAGGTTGTTCAAGCCCAATTGAAAGCGTTGGCGCTTCACGAGCTTAAACTCCGGTGGCGGGAAAATATTCGCTGTCTCCCGCACGTCGTAGCCATGATGTTCCTCTACCGACATTCCATCAATCAAGCCCAGGGCCAGCAATACTTTGAGGATGAAATCCACCTGGCGTGAGGGCACCGTGATGATCAGGTGGCCGCCCGGCTTTAAAAATCGGGAGCAGCCCGAACGCAAACTGGCGTAGCCGGCTTGAGGAAAATGCTCCAACACCGCCAGCATGGTGATCACATCAAAAGCCGGCACCGAAGGCATGTCTTGGGGGAATCGGCCGGCAATCAGAGAGAAGTTGTCCACCCGCCCATTTTGACGCAACGTGGGATCAATTCCTACGCCACCCCCTAACCTTCTCCCAAGCTGCTGAAAGAGCGCACCATCCGAACTGCCAATGTCCAACACCCGGGCGCCGTCAGTAATGAACGGACGCGCTTTGGCAATGCGCCAACGCTGCAAGACGCGATCAAGGGATTTCATATTTTCGGAGGTTGCCGCGTATCGGTCTTCAACCCCAACACACTTAGAAAGAAACTCGAAAAGCAGATTTGGACCGCGACCATAATCAACGTGACCGCCGGGATCAGCCGCCGCATGTTCTCGCCGTAGGATAACTCCCCGTAGCCGGCCTGTTTCCAAATCCAAACGGCATGCAACAGCAACCCCAGCCCCGCGGCCAGGATGACAAGGCCAAGGCATATTCCCTTTTCCAGGGTAAAGGCTTTGAACATCCGCGAGAGCTTCGGATCCTGGGGCAGGAGCCCTTCGCCAATGGCAAAGACTTTGGAGAAGAAGGCGAAAGCAACCAATTGAACACCAATCACCACCGAGGCTCCCGCCACAGCCAGCGTGCCGATGCTCAACTCAATGCGGCCCAGGTGAATCGGCATCAACGCCAGCACCGCCCCAACCCCTCCTCCCAGCACGCTTAGCACCAATCCCGGCACCAGAAACAGCCACCGCGGCGAGTAGATCAGCATGAACCGCAAGTGCCGCCATCCGTCGCGCCAGGGCTTCAAATGCGGCGGCCGCGAGCGCCCGTCCGGATGCAAAGTGATGGGGACCTCGGCGATGCGCAGGGATTTCAGGGTTGCTTTGATCACCATCTCCGACGCGAACTCCATTCCGGTGGTTTTCAACTCCATCTTGTGGTAGGCTTCCCGGGTGAACCCGCGCAGCCCGCAGTGGAAATCCCGTGCCGGGCATTTGAAAAACACCCGCCCGATCAGGGAAAGAACCGGGTTGCCGAGCCAGCGGTTTTTCCACGGCATCGCCCCCGGCTGAATGGTGCCGCCACCGCTGGGCAGCCGGCATCCCATAACCAGGTCGTACTGCTCGCGAAACTTCTGAACAAACCCTTCAATGCGGGAGAAGTCGTAGCTGTCGTCCGCATCGCCCATAATAATCCATTTGCCCCGGGCGGCCTCAATGCCGCCGCGCAGCGCGCTGCCATACCCTTTTTCCTTCACATGCACCACGCGCGCACCCAACTTCTCCGCGAGGGCGACGGATCCATCGGTGCTGCCGTTGTCCGCAACCAGGATTTCCCCTCGGACGCCCGCCCGTTCCAGGCCCAGGCGGGCTTTCTGGATGCAGGCAGCCAGCGTTTCCGCCTCATTCAGACAGGGCATAACAATGGTCAACTCAAGGGGCGCGGCAGGCGATTCCACCAACTGGGACGCGGGGCTTTCGCTTTTTGGTTCAAGGCTCATACGAATGCTTTAGCTCAGGATTTGGGTGATTCTGGTTGAGGCCATGCGGCTTGAGCTCGACCAGGTGCCAGGCAAGCGGAGGAAGGTGTCCTTGTATCTTTAACTTGACCATTTTCAGCTCGCGCGCGTCCATGCGCTGAAGCCACTCCGGCCATGGTTCCTGGAGTCTGTCCGTTGTCAAAAGCAGGTACTTGATGCCGCGCTGGCGGATTGCGTCAGGAGAATCCGAACGCTTTACATGCAGGATGCGGCGTGCTCCAAAAGGCTTCCAGAGGGAAGATTCCGGATAGTCGTCCGCATAGAACCCAAGGACGGAGGCATCGGCCGGCAACGCAGCGACGATTGGCGCGAACACATTTGCTCGCGAGCCTTTGGTAGTATAAGCGTTGAGCAGGCGCGAGCCCAGCCGACTGGACTGCAGCCGGGAGCCGTATTGCTGCAAAAACCAGCCTGCCGGCCATAACGGCCTGGCCGGTGAAATGACCAGCAATAGCCCGGCCAGCCCGTACGCAAAAAACGCCCAAGCCCGCCACCAGTTTCTTCGGACCAATCCCGAATGCACAGGACTTAGCAGCAACCCCATCACCAGCAGGGGATAATAGCCCACCAAGTACCTTGGCCCGCCGCTCAGGTTCAGCTTCCGCATCGCGAAGATCAGGCTGATCCACGCGGATAAGCATACCAGTCGTTTCACCCAATCGCCCGGCTGAGCCGTCCCGGACCGGACGATCCGCTCGCGCCCAATGACCATCGCCAGAAGGCTCAAGCCCAGCAGGGTGGTTAATCCGAAGCCCATGCCGGCCTCTTCCTCGACCTGGAGTTCGAGTAACCGCCAGTGCGCCGCCCCCGGCTCGAAATGCTGCTCCAGCAGTGCCGTCAGCGAGGCGGGAGTCATGATATTGGCGATTTGACTCCAGGCAGAAGTGAAAGGAAACACGGGTGGAGTCAGATTGTTAAGAGTCCAGTTGATGCTGTTAACGAATAGATGCAGCCAGGCCGGCCCAGAGCCGATCACCAGGCTTCCCGCAGTCCATCCCGTCCAATCCCCCACATACTTAGCATTGAGCACTGAAATCGGCACCAGAGACGCTCCCAAACCGAACAGGATGGCAACCGCCACTGGCAGTGGACGCATGAACCATATTCGCCACGTCGGCACGAAGGCAATTGCCCAGGGCAACAGCAGAGGCAGGTTGGTGGCTTTGGTTCCGGTCAGCAGTGCTGCGGCGAGCACCGACAGGCAGACTTCCGAGGCTTTCCCGGATTTCCGCGCTCGCAGGGCAAGGTCTATCGCCGCCAAGGCATACATCGTGCTGAACATGTCGTTGGCAATGCTGCCCGCCTGCAAGAGGTAGCAATACCCCGTGGGCAGCAGCCACATCCAGTGCCAAGCCACGCGAGGTCTCACCCCAACCCGCGTGAACAAGCTGAATACCAGCCCCGGCAAAAGGCAAAAGGATGCCGCATTGATTATAAACAGCCAGCGGTCTGTTTGGGTGAAGACCATCAAGGGCGCCGAGAGCCATTCGATGCCGCAAGCGCGGGTGTTCAGGCGTTGAAAGTCGGTATGAATCCAATGCCATTGCCCATCCGCCAGCCAGTGCAATACGCGCGGGACCCGATATGCCAGCGCGTCATAGTTGCTGGGGGCGTGAATTAGGCCACCCAAAATCGCCAGCAGCGCCAGAAGCAGAAAGGCCAGCGGAAACGACCGGCGAAAGCGCCGCCGCGCTTTTCGCAAACTCCAGCCACGGAATTTCCCCGGAAACAAGCGCTTCCGCAACACCCACGCCACGGCCAGGCTCGCCAAAAACACCCCGCCATAGCCGACGGCGTTGAGTTGATGAACGGCGGATAAAACCCAGCCGGCACAACTGCATAGCGCGCTGAAGATAAGCCAGGCCGTCAGCATTATCGGAACGTGCGTGCTTCCGGTTGCTACCGGCGAAGGCTGCCTGGCAGCACCCTTGGCCTCAGGCGGTGCCTGCTGGACTGCGTCGTTCACAATACTTTGTCACCACAAACTGACGCCTCAGGCTAGCGGGGCGTTTATTCGAGGTCAACTTTAATGAAAACCGCCGGCGCAAAGTGCGGTGACGATCGATGCGATTGCGAATGCTCGAACTGTTCGGCTCACCCTGGCGTTGGCCGCCACGAAAAGCCGCCAACCCACGGCGTACCTGGCCCGCCCCCATGCCGGTTGCCCCTGCCACTTGCTCCCGGCTGCCGCGAGCGCAAAGCGGAAGGCGTTGGCAAGCACGGCGCAGGCCGCACGCGCGGGGTTTATTCGCCGATGATCTTTACGAGCACACGTTTTTGGCGGCCGCCATCGAACTCGCCGTAGAAGATTTGCTCCCACGGGCCGAGGTCGAGCTTGCCTTTGGTGATTGCCACCACAACTTCGCGCCCCATAATCTGGCGTTTCATGTGGGCATCGGCATTGTCCTCGCCGGTGCGGTTGTGGTGGTATTGGGAGGTGGGCGCGTGCGGTGCCAGCTTTTCGAGCCACACGTCGTAGTCATGCAGCAGGCCGTCTTCGGCGTCGTTGATATAAACGCTGGCGGTAATGTGCATGGCGTTGACGAGGCATAAACCCTCTTTCACACCGCTGCGACGGACCAGTGCTTCGACGGTGTTGGTAATGTTAAGGTAGTCGCGCCGGTTCGGAGTCTCGAACCACAGATGCTCGGTGAGCGATTTCATAGCCCCCCCAGTTTGCCAGAGTTCCGGCGTCTGGCCAGACGGAACCGCGGGGCCGGCAAATCCCCCCGCGCCGCCGGGATGCCGGGAGGCCGCCGCCCCGACGCCGAGACGCTTTCGCCCCGCGCAAGCGCTCAGCGCGCGAAAATACGTCGGATGACATCCTCGATGGGCTCTTCCTGAATATCAATGTCGCTGATCGGCAGTTCGTCAAGCAGGGCTTTGCAAACCGCGATTACGCGATCGCGCTTGACCTTGAGCTGGAAGCTGCCCGGCGCATGGGCCACAATTTCGCCGTAGGGGCGCAGTTGCTCGCCTGCACATTGGCTGCCCCCCTGGCATTGAATAGTGATCAGCTTGGAATCGGCGAAGCGGTCCACCACGTCGCCGAGCTGGCCATCGAAGAAAATCGTGCCGTGATCAATGATAATCACCCGCTCGCAAAGCTCCTGAATGTCATCCATGTAATGGCTGGTCAGCAGGATGGTCGTCTTTTGCCGGGCATTGTGCCGGCGCAGAAATTCGCGGACGATCTTCTGCGAGACAACGTCCAGGCCAATGGTGGGCTCGTCCAGGAACAGCACCTTGGGCTGGTGCAGCAAGGATGCGATCAGTTCCATTTTCGTGCGCTCGCCCAGCGAAAGTTCGCGCACGCTCACATTGAGCTTATCGCGCACGGCCAGCAGCTCGCTCATTTCGGCAACCGTGCGCTCCAGGGTGGCTGCGGAGATGCCGTAAATCCGGGCGTTCAATTCGAGCGATTCCCGGGCGGGCAGGTCCCACCAAAGCTGGTTCTTCTGCCCCAGCAACAGCGCGAATTGCCGGCGGTAACCGTCATGGCGCTGCCACGGCACATACCCCAGCACCCGCGCGGACCCGCTGGTGGGGTAGAGCAGCCCGGCAAGCATTTTCAGGGTGGTGGTCTTGCCCGCTCCGTTGGGGCCGAGGAACCCCACCAGTTCCCCCGGTTGGATGGCAAAACTCACGTCCCGAACGGCCAGCGTCGGTTCATACTTCCGCCGAAACAGACCCCGCACCGCGCCGGCAAAGCCTGGTTGCTTTTTGTAGGTGCGAAAAACCTTGGTGAGGTTGTTTACCTCGATGATCGGCGTCGTCATGAATCCGGCGGCACTGTGATCGTGTCTCCTCCCGCGGACCGTGGCCGGTGCTGACTGCGCGCCGCCACCCCATTTCCCGGGGAAACCTCAGCGCATAAGCTGCTTTTCCAGGAAGCCGACCACCTGGCGAACCTTGGCATCTACTTCCATGCGATCTTTGACCAACCGGCAGGCGTGCAGCACGGTCCCATGATCGCGCCCGCCGAAATCCTCGCCGATCGCACTCAGGGAAGCATCCGTGAGCTGGCGCGCCAAATACATGGCCACCTGCCGCGGAAACGCGATGCTCTCCGGTCGGCGCCGGCTGGTCATGTCCGCCAGGCGAATATCATAATACTCGGCCACTTTCTTCTGGATGATTTCGATGCTAATCGAGCCCAGGCCTTCCTCGGCGAGAATCTCGCGCAACAGGCCCTCCACCGTATCGAGGCTCAGTGGCTTGCCGGTCAGCCGTGCGTACGACGCCACGCGCACCAGCGCACCTTCCAGGCGGCGGATGTTGGACCGGATCCGGTTGGCCATGAACTGCATGATCTCTTCCGGCAGTTGGACGCTCATGAGCTGCGCCTTCTTCTGCAAAATCGCCAGGCGCATCTCGACATCCGGCGGCTGCAAATCCGTGACCAGCCCCCACTCGAAGCGCGATACCAGCCGGTGCTCCAGATTCTGGATTTCGCTGGCCGGTCGGTCGCAGGTCAACACGATCTGCTTGTGCGCCTCATGCAAGGCATTGAAGGTATGAAAGAACTCCTCCTGAATCCGCTCTTTCCCGGCCAGAAACTGAATGTCGTCAATCAGTAGCACATCGGTTTGCCGGTACTTCTTGCGGAAGCGCGCCAGTTGGTTGTTCTGAATGCCCTCAATATACTCGTTGGTAAACCTCTCAGACGAAAGATAAACGACCCGCGCGCCTTTCTTGTGCTGCGTCACGTGCTGCCCGATGGCATGCAATAAGTGGGTCTTGCCCAAGCCGACCCCTCCATACAGGAACAGCGGGTTATACGCCTTGCCGGGCGTCTGCGCCACCGCCTGCGCCGCTGCGTAGGCAAAATTGTTATTGCTGCCAACCACGAAGGTGTCGAACGTGTTCTTCGGGTTAACCTTCAACTCCAGGTTGCCCTGCCCTCGATCCAGCGCGAGCTCGGCGACTTTCTTCTTCGTGGCCGCCGTGGAAGCCGACGACAATCCCGGCGCTTCGCTGCCGCTGGTCCCGGCCACTTTGAAGTTAATCTGGAGCTGCTGTCCGGACGCTGCCGCTACCGTGTCTTGCAGCAGATCAAGGTAGTTCTCCTTGAGCCAAACCTCGCAAAAGTCATTCGCCACCTCGAGGGTGAGGGTGCCATTCTCCTGCGAACAAACGCGCAGCGGCTCAAACCAGAGGTTGAACTGATCCGCGCTCAACATCGTGCGAAGTTGCGCGCGTGCCACGTTCCAGATTTTATCTGCGGAAGCTTGCATTTTTGGCCCCCAAACCCGCTTTTCGGGCAATTTATTCACTTAGCCGCCAGTTCCCGCTTAAATGCCGCCTTCGATAGCAGTTTGCACCATCCCGTCAGCCTCGCCTTTCAAAAATCGCTGTTTCATAAGGAAATCTCCATTCTGTTTAAATTCAGTGCACTCTATAAATCCATTTAAATCAATAACTTACAACCAAAACTCACAAATGCTCTTTATTCGATGCTTTCGCCGCCCCACATGCAAAAACCAATTTGGCGAACTGACCGATGCTTTTAGGCAACGCGCCTAAACCCTACGAGAACAAGATATTAACTCTTATTAACGAGTTATTCACAGCCTGATTTCCCTCAATAAAATCAAGCCATTTCTCTTCTTTTCGCCGCTCGCAGCGACCCGGAAAATCAAACCGCGCGCTCCCCGGTTTCTTCGGTCCGAATGCGAATTGCGTTCTCGATATTGCTGACAAAGACCTTCCCGTCTCCAATCTTGCCGGTCTTGGCCGCTTTGACGATCGCCTCGACCGCTGCGGCAGTCTGGCCATCGGGCAAAACCACCTCGATCTTTATCTTAGGCAGAAAGTCCACCGTGTATTCGCTGCCGCGATAAATCTCGGTGTGGCCCTTCTGTCGTCCGAATCCCTTGACTTCCAAAACCGTCATTCCCTCGACGCCCAGACCCGACAGAGCCTCTTTCACGCTCTCCAGCTTGAACGGCTTAATGATGGCCTCGATCTTTTTCATGTGCTGCTTCTTCTCTATCAGGGAAAGCTTAGCAGCCTGTCCAAGGCTGTAAACAGGAATGTTTCCGTGCCGCGGGAAATATTTTTCATCCCAAACCTGATTGTACTTGCAATTGCCGCGGCCGCGCCAATCCGCCGTTGCAAGCAACGGCGCAAAGGAACGCCGCCAATCTTCCACCGACGCCGACGGCACGCGCGGGCAACCGGGCCATCCGTTCAGTTTCCGCCCCGGGTCCGCCACGGCCGTTCCGCGCCCGGCGGATCACTTCGCCAACATCAGGCCTTCAACCCTTTGAAGTCGGCCTCCAGTTTCTCCTTCGCCTGCATCATTTCCGGCCAGGTCACCGTGCCGTTCCGATAGGACGCCATGCGGCCCAGGATGGTGGTGAGGTTGCTGCGGACGCTGGGGGCAACCGTCGGGTTGGTCCAATCACCCCGGGTGATGCAGTCGTGAAAGGTCGCAATATTTGCGACCACCCCGTCGTGATACAGGTTGCCAACCTTGCCGTCGCTATGGAACTCCTTCGCTTTGACGGTGACATTGCCAAAATAATGCGTATCGACGGTGCCCTGAGAGCCATAAACGCGGCACAAAATATCGTCATAACCGTAGCCCGACTGGCGGGAATTAAAGCTCAGCACCAGGTCGTTCGGGAAATGGTAAATCACCGCGAAGTGATCCCAGCAATTGCCGACAAACTCGCGCTTGCGACCGCCGGTGCCGCAGGCCCGCAGCGGTTCGGCCCCCAGCATCCAGCAGGCGACGTCCAACGCATGGATGTTCTGCTCGGTGATGACATCGCCGGACAACACGCGGTCCACGCCCCAGGCGCGCAGGCGAACCTCGGGGTTCTTCGGGTCCTGCCGCAAGAGCTGGTCCATCGAATCCCAGGTCGGCCCGCAATGATAACTGGCTTCGGCAAAAATCAGTTTGCCAATCTCCCCCGCGCGAACCGCCTGCACCGCCGCCTGGTAAAGCGGGTTGGCGCGCGTCTGGAAGTCCACCAGAAAGCAGCGCTGCTTTGCAGTAGCCGCCCGGCTACTGGCGTCAATGCTGAGGCACCCGAGAACATCCACCGCAACCGGCTTGGCCATATAAACATGCTTGCCCGCCTCGACAGCCGCCGCCGCCTGCTCCGGGTGAAAGTAAGGCGGGCTTTCAATAACTACCGCATCGAGTTGCTGCTCCAGCAACCGGCGGTAGCCCTGCAGCCCGGTAAAACGCTGCGCGGCCCCCACCTGGAGTTGCTCGCCCACCGCATCCACGCGCTCCTGAAAATAATCCGCCACGGCAACAAGGTGATAGCCGCCATGCTGCTCAAAGAGTTCCGCGATCCATTTGCCGCGTTTGCCACAGCCGATCAGGCCGAGGTTAATTTTCGCGTTCGCCCCCGCGGCGCGAGCCAGTCCCGGCTTCAGGACCGTAAAGGCCAGGACAGAAGCCCCGGTTCCGGCCAAAAACCGGCGGCGCGTAAAGGGAGTGGCATTGTCAGTTCCGTGCGGGGTTTGCGGGGTCGTCATTGGAATCCTTTGCTGGGTTGCGCTTATTCGAACCAGGCAACATTAGACCAGGCCCGCCTCCGCCTGTCAAACCTTGTCCGGGCGCCTCTTCGTTTTTGCGCTCCAGCAACCCCAATTTCCCTCGGGTTTTGCGCGCACCCGCTTCGATGTGTGGCCAAGCCACGCCCAAGGCTTCCGGGAAAACAGCGAGTGTGAGGAGGCGCAAGCCAGCCCGGGAGGCGGGCGGCGTAAGGCCGCCGGGCCGGCGGCACTTCTCACCCCGAAGTATCGGTTTTCCCGCCTGGAACTCTGCGGCGGGATGAAGGAAGCCCTCCCGCAGCCTACTTCCCGAACCCGTTTCCGGGGCGCGTCCTGCCGGGCCTGGCACCTCCCGCACCATCAGAGACGAGCCTGACGCCTTCCCAAGACTTCGACCTCTGCCGCCCGAACCCACACTCGGAGGGCTACGGTTGCCTCTTTGCGCGGAACGAGGATTCTGTTAAGCTGCAGCAAGAAGTTAGTTAGCGAACTATGCCCATTTACGAATATGCCTGCCCGAAATGCCGGGTGATCTTTAACTTTCTGTCCAAACGGGTTAACCCCGACCGTTCGCCGGTCTGTCCCCGATGCGGCAATCGAAACCTGTCCAAACAGATCAGCCGGTTTGCTGCCGTGCGCGGGTTGAAGGAGCCCACCCCAAAAACCGACGCGCCGACGGACGAATCGCCGATCCCTGATATGGACGATCCGCGCGTGGAGCGCGCCATGCTGGAGATGGAGCGCGATATGGAGCACCTGGACGAAAACAACCCCCGCCACATGGCCCACATGATGCGCAAGATGAAGGACTTCATGCCGGCCGGCAGTGTGCCCAAAGAACTCGATGTGGCCATCAAACGCCTCGAAGCCGGGGAAGACCCGGAGAAGATTGAAGAGGACATGGGCGACGTGCTCGACGGTTTCCTGGGCGGCCCCGATGAAGAGGGAGGGATGGGCGGCGGGCCTGGCGGCGGCTACACGCGCGACAGCGGCCTTTACGATTATTGAGCCGGGCCTTTGATAACCGCATTGCATAAACGCACCGTTGACGCACCGGCCCGCCGCGGGGAAAGTGCCGGGGCGCCCTGGGCACTGGCCCCGACCGGCCCGCGTTTATTCCGCGCCATTCCGGGCGGCCTCCCACAGCCGCCTGGCCCCGCATCTTTGGTCATGGGCGCGGCGAAATCCCGGCCCGGGGGACATCGTTAAGGCCTGAGAAATCCGGCCGCCGCATCCCCGCGCATCTCCCTCCCCCACTCCCGGCTCGCTATGTTTTCCCGCCGCCTGAAAGCTGGATATTTCACGCTCGAAGGATTGAACTCCTTTGCGACCGTCTATTACTTCTACTATTTCTATTTCTTCATGCAGACCGAGTTTGGCTTTGGCAACAAAGCCAACCTGGCGCTGGCGGCGTTGAACGGGGTCGTCTATGCCGTTATGGCCTGGCAGGGCGGGAAGTTCGCCCAGCGGTATGGCTATTACCTCGCGCTCAAGCTGGGCTTTGGCCTGATGATCGGCGCGCTGGCCATCGGCAGCCAGTTCCATTCCCCCGGCGTGCATATCGCGGTGATGTGCGTGGCGGTCTCCGGCATGTGTTTCACCTGGCCCACTCTGGAAGCGCTGGTAAGCGAAGGCGAATCCCCGGCCGGCGTGCAGCGCATGGTGGGCATCTACAATCTGATCTGGTCCGGCACGGGCGCCCTCGCTTATTTCATCGGCGGAACGATGTTCGAAAAGCTCGGCCCCCGCAGCATGTTCTACGTGCCGGCGCTGATGGTGTTCGGACAGCTCCTGCTGACGCTCTGGCTGGAGCGGCTGGCCCGCCAGACGCCGACCGCGACGACGCCTCCCGCCCGGCCGCCGGAGTCGGCCACGGAAGCCGAAGCACCGCCGCCCGCGGTGGCCCGCTCGCGAACATTTCTGCGGCTGGCCTGGCTGGCCAACCCCTTCGCCTACATCGCCATCAACACCCTCATCGCAGTGATTCCGGACGTGGCCCGGCGCCTCGGGCTTTCGCCCATGATCGCCGGTTATTGCTGTTCCCTGTGGTGTTTTTCCCGGGTGGGAACCTTTCTGCTGCTGTGGCGCTGGAGCGGCTGGCATTACCGGTTTCGCTGGCTGCTGGCCGCTTACCTGGCGCTGACCGGCACTTTTGCCGCCATCGTGATGGCCCCCGGCCTGGCCCTGCTGATCCTGGCGCAACTGGCCTTCGGCGCCGCCGCCGGCCTGATCTATTACTCGTCGCTGTTCTATTCGATGGACCTCGGCGACACCAAGGGCGAGCATGGCGGCATCCATGAAGCGGCCATCGGCCTGGGCAACTTTGTCGGCCCGGCGGTCGGCGCCCTCTCCCTTCATTACTTTTCTCACTATGCCCAAAGCGGCACGCTGGCCGTCAGCGGCCTGTTATTCCTGGGGCTGGGCGGCCTGCTGGTCATTTGGCGGAACGGGCGCGCCGGCGGCACCAATTAACTTGCCCGCCGGGGCGGTTTGGCCTACTGGTGAGCGTGCCGCGTCAAGCGCGGGCCGCCGTTCAACCGGCTTAAACAAACGTATGTCTTTGCTGAAAGGAAAATTAGGAATCGTCTTCGGCGTGGCCAACCGGCGCTCGATCGCCTGGGCCATCGCGCAGGCCTGGCACGGCGCCGGCGCGAAACTGGCTTTCACCTACCAGGGCGAGCGCCTCAAGGATAACGTCGAAGAACTCGCAGGCACCTTCGGCGGCGATACCCTCATTCTCCCCTGCGATGTGACGCGCGACGAGGAAATTGCCCGGGTCTTCCAACAGGTGGGAGACCGCTTCGGCCAGTTGCACCTGCTGCTGCACTCCGTCGCGTTTGCCCCCAAGGACGCGCTCGAGGGCCAGTTCCTCAACACCAGCCGCGCGGCCTTTCGCATCGCGCTCGATGTCAGCGCCTACTCGCTGGTGGCGCTGGCGCGGGCTGCGGCGCCGCTCATGACCGCCGGCGGCAGCATCATCGGCATGAGCTACTACGGCGCCGAGAAAGTCGTGCCGCACTACAATGTCATGGGGGTCGCCAAGGCCGCGCTCGAAGCCAGCACGCGCTACCTGGCCTACGACCTGGGGCCGCGGCGAATCCGCGTCAACTGCATCAGCGCCGGCCCGGTCAACACCCTCGCCGCCCGCGGCATCGGCGGGTTTAGCGAAATGCTCCGGCACTACGAAGCCCATTCCCCGCTGCAACGCAATGTCCTGCCCGAGGAACTGGGCGCAGCCGGCCTGTTTCTCGCCAGCGACGGGGCCGCCGCCATTACGGGGCAGGTCCTGTACGTGGACTGCGGCTACCAAATCATGGGAATGTAAACCCCGGCCCCGCCGGGCCGGACGCACATCGCCCCCGCGCTGAATCCGTCACCGCCGCCCCGGGCCGGCAAGCGAACCGGCAAAGACGGAAACCCCATACCCCCCGGCGCAACAACTCCGCAGCTCAGCGCCGCGCCGGAGAGGCGCCGTCCTCCCGAGGCCGATGCAATTGGCGCAAACCGCGGCGCAGGGTTTCAATTTCCTGCTCGTCGGCAATCTTCTGCCGCTCGGCCAATTCGAGGGTCTCCAGCACTTCGTCCATATCCTCGAGCGTAGCGCGGAGCGTGGCAATAATGCGGGTGACCTCTTCAATGGCCTCCTGAACCGCCATCGGCCGGGCCGGGGTGCGCGGGCTGGGCGGCGGGGGGGACACCGCACGGGCCGGAGGCAGGCGTTTTGGGCCGGGTTCCGGCTTTGCGCTGGCAGACGGCTCGCGGGAAGCGTCCGCCTTCGGAGCGGTTCCCAGCTTAGTCACCGGCGGAGCGGGTGGAGGCGCCGTGGATGCCGCTGCCTCCGGCGAAGGCGCCGCCGCGGGCGCCGGTGCGGGAGCTTCCGCCGAAGCCGCCGCCGGGGGTTGCTCGGCCGGACGATCCGGGCGCCGCCCGGGGCTTCGCCGGCCGCGGCCGCCGCGCCGCCCGCGCCGGTGCGGACGGGTGTCCGCCGCCGATTGCGGGGTCTCGTTCGTTGCGTCGGGTGTCGATTCAGGAACCATCGTGGCCCTAAGGTGCCCGGAATGGCCGGAAATGCAATGGCAAACGCATCTCGGTTTCAGGCGCAAGAAGAGTATTGCCACCGGGGCGGTTTTAAGGTTCCCTTTTCAGCGTGAAACTGAACTTTAAGCGGCTCAATCTGCAATTAACTCACTTGTGGGCCATCGCCCGCGGCGGCGGCTCGACCACCGCCCAAACCGTCATGGTCGAACTCACCGGCGCGGACGGCACGGTGGGCTGGGGGGAAGCGGCGCCCATCGCCCGCTACCGCGAATCGCTGGACACCGTGGAAGCTTTCCTGAAGCGGGTGGACCCGCGGGGGCTTTCCTTCAAGGATGTCGAGGGGAGCATGGTGTATCTGGACACGCTCTCGCCGCACGATATGTCGGCCAAGTGCGCGCTCAACATCGCGCTGCTTGACGGGGCGGCCAAGCTGGCCAACAAACCCATTTACGATTACCTGGGGCTGGGCTTCCGCGAGAATCACCACGTCAGCTCCTTCACCATCGGCATTGATAAGCCGGACGTCATCCGCAAAAAAGTCCAGGAAGCGGCGCCCTACCCGGTGCTGAAAATGAAGGTCGGCGTGGCCGACGATAAAATAAACGTCAAAGCGCTGCGCGAGATCGCCCCTACCAAGACGGTCCGGGTGGACGCCAATGAAGGCTGGAAGACCAAGGAGCACGCGCTGGAAATGATCGAATGGCTGGCCCAGGACGGGCATATCGAGTTCATCGAACAGCCCATGCCCAGCGCCACGCCGGTCAAAGACTGGGTCTGGCTCAAAGAACGCTCGCCGCTCCCCATCATGGGCGACGAATCCTACCACACCATCAAGGACCTGGCGCAGGCCAGGGAATGTTTCCACGCCGTCAACGTGAAGCTGGCCAAATCGGCCGGCATCAGCGGCGGCTTCGAGGCCCTCTCCGCCGCGCGCAAAGCCGGCCTCAAGACCATGCTGGGCTGCATGATCGAAAGCAGCATCCTGATCAGCGCCGCCGCGCACCTGGCCGAGTTGTGCGACTATCTCGACCTGGACGGCAACATCCTCATCAGCAACGACCCCTACGTGGGCGCCACGGCGGAAAAGGGAATCATGTCATTCGCCAAAGCCCCGGCGAAATACGGCTTGCGGGTGAGCGCGCGGTAACGCCGCCCGCGGCCCGCCGCTAACCGATCTTCTCCCACCGCGTCACCTGGGGCGGCGCGGCCAGCCACGGGCCGATGCGGGCCAGCGCGGCCTGCAGGTCCGGCTTCCGCAAATGCGCTTCCAGGTGCGCCGGGCTCGCCCAGGTCTCGTGGAACAGGAAAAGGGCGGGATTATCCAGCCCCTGGTGCAGGTCGTAATTCAGGCAGCCCGCATCCGCGCGGCTGGGAACCAGCAGCGCCAGCAGTTCCTGCCGCACCGCGCTTTCCCGGCCCGGCTGAGCCTGGATTTGCGCGATCACCGTAAGCGATTGGTTGTTCATCCACCGCATCATCGCCGCTGCCGCGCCCGGCTGGCAATCCCGATTTAACCCGCCGTTCCGCGCCCGGCAGGGTCTTTTGTTCTCGGCGCCTAATCTGGGTGCGGGCCGCTGGCACTCCCGCCCGCCCCCGCCGCCGCTCACAACCCCAGCGCCTCGAAGGCCTGCAAATAAATCGCATGCCCGAAATCGTTGGGATGATTGATATTGTTGCCCAGCAGGTCTTCCGGTTTCTTCCGGGCGGCGGCGCGCTGCCAGCAGTGATACACATCGGCAAAGGCGCAGCGCTCTCCCCGCGCCACGCGCTCGGTCGCCGCCGCGTACGCGGCCATGTTATGCGAGCCGTAGTGCCACTTTGGATTCGGCGGAAACGCCGAAAAGAGAATCACTTCCGCCCCGGTCTCCGCCCGGATACGGCGGACCATGCTCCGCAAGTTCGCCGCAAACGCGGGCAGCGGCACCCCGAACCCCTCGCGGTTATGGTCATTCATGCCAAAACCGATCAGCACCAAATCCGGCTGCTGCCGCAGCACCTTCTCCTCCAGCCGCTGCAGGCCCTGCGCCGTCGTGTCGCCGCCGGTGGCGCCGTTGCGGGTTTCAATCCGGGCCCGCGGGTACTTGGCCCGCAGCGCGTCCGCCCAGCGCTCCCAAAAAATCAACCCCGGTTCCGAGGCGTCCCCGCCCGCCGTGATGCTGTCGCCAAACGCCACCATCCGCACCGGCTGCCCGGCGCGCAGCTTCCGGCGCGTGGCCGGCAGCCGCGCCGCCCCGAACGCCGCCGCCCCGCGCGGGCGCTCCCGCCGCCCCGCATACGCATAGTCCACATACACAAAGAACGCGCCGTTGCCAAAACCGGGGAATTGCTCATGCCGGAAATCCTCCCGGCCATACAAAACGTTGGTCCCAAAATCCGGAATGCGCGACTCCGGGGTCCGCCGAATCCGGTTGGGCGCCTCCAGCCGGTAATCGCGGCCCGCCTCGTAATGAATCGTCCGCGCCAGCCCGTCGCGGTAGGTATTGCGAACCACAACGGCCCGGGCCGGCGACGGGTCGGAAATCAGCGTCGCCGGCGCCTGGCCCGCCAAAACGACCGATTCGCCCGTGGTCACTTGAAGGGCGCGCGGCGCGCAACCGCTTAAACCCGCGGCGGCGGCCAGCGCCAGGATTCCCCAAAGCCGGTTGATGCAACGCATCCTCCAGAAATGCCGGGCCGGGGCCGGAAGGGCAACTGATTTGTGGCCGCCGCCATTGGTGGCTTGTTTCCGCGCCCCCGAAATGACTAATGTCGGAAATGACCAGTGCGGAGATACGCCAATCGTTCCTGGACTTTTTCCAGTCCCGGGAACATACCATCGTGCCCTCAGCGAGCCTGCTGCCCGACTCGCCGAACCTGCTGTTCACCAACGCGGGCATGAACCCGTTTGTGCCGATCTTCCTCGGCCAGCGCGCCCCGGATGTCTCGAAATGGGCGGGCGCCCGCCCCGGCCGCGACACCCGCGCCGCCGACACCCAGAAATGCATCCGCGCCGGCGGCAAACACAACGACCTGGAGGACGTCGGCCTCGATACCTACCACCACACCTTCTTCGAAATGCTGGGCAACTGGTCCTTCGGCGATTACTTCAAACGGGAGGCCATTGACTGGGCCTGGGAACTCATCACCGAAGTATGGAAATTCCCCCCGCCCCGGCTCTACGCCACCGTCTATGCGCCCGACCCGGCCCGGGGCGACCCCGCCGAGTTCGACCAGGAAGCCCGCGACGCCTGGGCGGCCCGGTTCCGCGCCGCCGGCCTTGACCCCCAGGTCCACATCGTCAACGGCAACCGGAAGGATAACTTCTGGATGATGGGCGACACCGGCCCCTGCGGCCCGTGCAGCGAGCTGCACATGGACCTCACCCCCCGGGGCGACAGCCAGGGCCGCCTGGTCAACCAGGGCGACGCGCGCTGCATCGAAATCTGGAATCTCGTCTTCATCCAGTTCAACGCCAACCCGGACGGCACGTTCTCGCCGCTGCCCGCGCGGCACGTGGACACCGGCATGGGCTTCGAGCGGGTCGCCGGGATCATCCAAAACACGCGCAACTTCACCGACTTCAACCGCATCATCTCCAACTACGACACCGACCTCTTCCGGCCGCTCTTCGACCAGCTCGAACGCCTCAGCGGGAAAAAATACCACTCCACCCTGCCCGCCCCCGGCGCCCCGGCGCTCTCGGAAACGCAGCAGGCGGACATCGCCTTCCGCGTCATTGCCGACCATGTCCGGACGCTGAGCTTTGCCATCGCCGACGGCATCGAACCCGGCAACACCGACCGCAACTACGTCCTGCGCCGCATTCTGCGCCGCGCCGTCCGCTATGGCCGCGCGCTCGGCTTCCGCCAGCCGTTCTTCGCCCCGCTGGTCGCGGCGCTGGCGGAAAGCATGGGCTCCGCCTTCCCCGAGCTCCGCGCCCGCCAGGAACGCATCACGCAGGTCATCCGGCGCGAGGAGGAAACCTTCAACAAGACCCTGGACCGCGGCCTGGCGCTCTTCGAGGAGGAAGTGGCGGCGCGGGCCGCCGACGCGTCCGCGGCGCGCGCGCCCCTCTCCGGCGCCTTCGCCTTTCGGCTGTATGACGAACAGGGTTTCCCGCTGGATTTGACGGAACTGATGGCGCGCGAGCGCGGCCTGACGGTGGACGTCGCCGGCTTCCACCAGCTCATGGAGGCGCAAAAGGCGCGCGCCCGCGCCGCCCAGAAAAAGCAGGTCATCGAACTCTCCCGGATCACGACCACAACCCCCACCCGGTTCGTCGGCTACGACCAGTGGGAAACCGCCGCCACCGTGCGGGAAGTGGTCGGCGTGAAGGATAAAACCGCCGTCATCCTGGACTGCACCCCGCTCTACGCCGAGATGGGCGGGCAGGTGGGCGACACCGGCCAACTGGAACGCGGCGGCGAAACCTGGCGCGTCGCGGACACGCAGAAAGCGGGCGACGCCTGGCTGCACTACCTCGCGGGCCGCGACGCGCCCCCCGCCGGCGCCGCGGTGCGGGTGGCGGTTGACCGCGAACGCCGCGCCGCCATCCAGCGGCATCACACCGCCACGCATTTGCTGCATTGGGCCTTGCACGAGGTGGTCAGCCCCGACGCCGTCCAAAAAGGCTCCTTCGTCGGCCCGGAAAAGCTCACCTTCGACTTCAACGGCGCCCCGCTCACCCCGCGGCAAGTGGCCGACCTCGAACAGGCGGTCAACGAGCGCATCCTCGAAAACGCGCCCGTCACGTGGACCGAAGCCCGCTACCAGGATTTGCGGAACCGCCCCGACATCCGGCAGTGCTTTGGCGAGAAATACGGCGACGTCGTGCGCGTGCTCCAGGTCGGCGGCCAGCCCGGCGCGCTGAACGGCTACTCCATGGAACTGTGCGGCGGCACCCACGTGCGGGCAACGGGCGAAATCGGCCTGTTCCGCATCACGGCCGAATCCGCCATCGCCGCCGGCATCCGGCGCATCGAAGCCCTCGCCGGCCTGGAGGCGTGCCGGCGAACCTCCGAGGAACGGCAGCTCCTCCGGGCCATTGCGGACAAGGTCAACTCGCCCCTCGGCGAACTGGAAAAGAAAATCGAAGCGCTGCTGGCCCAGCAGCGAGCCCTGGAAAAGCAACTGCTCGCGCTCACCCAGGAACGCGCCGCGCAGACCGCCCGCAACCTCCTGAGCCAGGCGCAGACGCTCAACGGCACCCCGGCGCTCATCGCGCGCTTCGACGCCGACGGCGAGCAGCTCCAGGGGATTGCCAACGAACTGAAAGGCCAGTTCCAGGGCGTCATCATCCTGGGCGGCGTGGCCCAGGGCGCCGTCTCCCTCGTAGCCGCGGTGGCGCCCGCCTACGCCGCCAAATACCCGGCCGGCAAAATCATCCAGACCCTCGCGCCCCTGGTGGGCGGCAAAGGCGGCGGACGCCCGGACAACGCGCGCGGCGGCGGCAAGGACACAAGCAAGCTCGACGAAGCCCTGGCCCGGGCTCGAAGCCTGCTGAGCGGGGCTTGAGCACGCGCGGGCATTCCTGCCCGTTCCCACAATTCTACGCCTGACGACGGGCAAAAATACCCGTGTTTCCGCCGCCTGCTTCCGCGCAAATCCAGTCGCACTCAGGCACCGTTAACGATACCGGACCGTGGCAAAGTCGAAAAATCGGCCTAAACAGCCAATTTCGCCCCCCAATTCCCCTCATATTCGAACGCCCCCTGGAGGCGCACCGCCTGCCGGGAAAACATCCTCCAAATCCTGAATTCATGACGGAATCCCCAAAAACCGGCCTTTCCGGACATCCACAGCCATTATCCAGATACCGTGGAAATACCCTATCCCTACGCCGTGTACAAGGGGTGTACAAGGGATGCCCAACGGATGTACCAGCTAAAATCTCATGGATTCCCGGTGAGCATCCCTTGTACACCCCTTGTACATGACCTGAAGTCAGTGTAAATGCAGGGTAAATGCAAGGCAGGTTCAAGGACGGTGGTTATGGGGAGAAATTGGGCCGGAAAAGCGCTGGAACCGTTGTTTAAGGCGGAAAATCGGCATGGAAATCCCTGCCAAACGCACTAAGCACTATAAAATCAATAGTTAAGAACGCGCTGCCGCATAATTGGGGAGTTTGAGACGCCGCCGGCGTTTGCCGCGTCGAAAACGGCTGCTGCTTATCCCCGGCTCTGGGGGTTCGCTCCCCGGCGGGATTCCGGGTCACGGAAAACGCTCGCCCGGCGGGCGGATAGGCTTCATGCTGGAGGCATGCATCTGGCCCATTTGCGCCTTCGAGACTTCCGCAATTACGCGCGGTTGGATGTGGATTTTGCCCCCGGCCTGCACCTGTTGCTGGGCGATAACGCGCAGGGCAAGACGAATATCCTGGAGGCCATTTATCTCATGGCGACGCTGCGCTCGTTTCGCGGCGTGGGCGGGGCGCAGATGATCCGGCACGGGCAGAGAGGCTATTTCGTCGGGGGCAAGGTGATCGGGCAGGGCGAGCATAACATCAAAATGTATTGGTCCGCCGCGGAGCGGAACCTGAGCCTGAATGGCCGCCCGGTGCGCAAGCTGACGGATTACCTGGGCGCGCTGCGCACGGTGATTTTCTGCACGGAAGACCTGCAATTAGTGAAGGGGGCGGGGCGGGCGCGGCGGCGGTTTCTGGACCTGCTGCTTTCCCAGACGTATCCGGGCTATCTGCCGCTGTTGCAGCGTTATGCGCGGGCGCTGCGCGCGCGCAACGCGTTGCTGAAATCCGCCGGGGCCGACCCGATGGCGCTGGATGGGTTTTCCAGCGAGCTGATCAAGGCGGGCGACGAGGTGATGCGGCGGCGGCGGGAGCTGGTTCCGAAGCTTTCGCCGCTGGCCCGGCTGGCGTATCGGCGTATTTCCAACGACGCCGAGGAGTTATGGCTGGATTATCGGCCCAGTGTGAAGCGCGACTTTGCCCTCGAACTGGCGCAATCCCGCTCGCGGGAACGGGTGTACCGCGCGACGCTGGTCGGGCCGCATCGCGACGAACTGGAGCTGCGGCTGAACGACCGCCCGGCGGCGGCGTTCGGCAGCGAGGGCCAGAAGCGCACGCTGGCCATCGCGCTCAAGCTGGCGCAGGCCGAATATCTGACCGGCTTGCACGGGGCGCCGCCGATCCTGCTCATTGACGACATCATGGGCGAGCTGGATGCGAAGCGCCGCGGAGGGTTCCTGCCTTTGCTGGATCGAGCCGAGCAGTCGCGCGGCCAGGTCTTTATGACGGCGACCGAAGCCAACTGGCCCGTGGAAACCGGGCGCACGGCGCGGCGCTGGCTGGTGAAAGAAGGCACGCTGTTGTCCCTGCCCGCTTAACCGGCCGCGCGGTTAGGCCCGGCCTGTTCGCCCCGCCCCGCGGCTCGCCCCGGTCCGCGCCCGGCGCCGGCCAAAGCCGGGGGAAACCGTTAATTGACGAACCCCTTCGGTGCTTTAGAATGACCCGCTATGCGTGATAGTCGTTGGAACCGGAAAGTGAACGCGCCCGGCGGGCGGCCCGGACTGAAGGGCGGCGGCGGGGTGCTGGTCCTGTGCCTGCTTTGGCTGGCGGCCTTGCCGCTGCTGGCGGAGAGCTATTATCTCCCGGACGGACGGCCGGACGGGGTGGCCCTGTTGGCGCCGCCGCCGCTTCCCGGCTCGGCGGAGGAAACGGCCGACCTGCAGACGGTGCGCACGGTCTTCCAGGGACGGACGGAAGCGGAGAAGGAGCATGCGTTTAAGAGCGCCTCGCTTTCGATCTTCCTGTATGCGCCGGCGATTGGGCCGTTCTTCCAGCCGGGCAAGTTTCCCAAGGTCGAGGCGCTGTTTCAAAAGGTGCGGAAGGATATCTCCGCGCCGCTGGACCGCACCAAGAAGCACTGGAAACGGCGGCGGCCGTATGAATTGGATCCGCAACTGGCCCTGGGACGGCCCGAGACCACCTTTAGCTACCCGAGCGGACATTCCACGCGCGGCACCGTTCAGGCGCTGCTGCTGGCCGAGTTGTTTCCGAAGCAGCGGGAGGCGATCCTGGCCATTGGCCGGCAGATAGGCTGGGATCGGGTGCTCATCGGCAAGCATTTCCCGACCGACATCCACGCCGCGCGCACGCTGGGACAGGCCATCGCGCGCGAGTTTCTGGCCAGCCCGGCCTTCCAGCGCGACCTGGCCGAAGCCCAGGCCGAAGTGCGGGCCTGCCCCGAGGCCAATCTTTAACGTGAATGCGGGCTTGCGTTTCAAAGCCGCTCCAGCAACATTTATGGTGCCCGCGTGGATTCGCGGACAATAATAACTTAGATTCGATCAATATGGCATCTGCGAACGACCTTCGCCGCGGCATGGCGATTAACTATAACGGTGATATTTGCGTGGTGTTGGACACCCAGCACCGGACGCCGGGGAACCTGCGCGCCTTTGTGCAGGCCAGCCTCCGCAGCATTCGCAGCGGACGCTCCGCCGATGTGCGCTTCAGCTCGACCGAGAAGATCGAGGTCGTGCCGATGATGACCCGCAAGATGGATTTCAGCTACAAGGACGGCCAGGATTACGTCTTCTCCGATCCCGAAACCTACGAAACGGTCATGCTCACGCCGGAATTGATTGGCGAGGCCCGGAATTTCCTGGTCGAAAACGGCCAGGTTACCGTCACGTTCGTCGAGGGCAAGGCGGTGGCGATTGAGCTGCCCTCCAGCGTGGTGCTGACGGTGGCGGATGCGCCCGAGGGCATCCGGGGAGATTCCGCCAATAACGTCCAAAAGTCTGTCACCCTGGAAACCGGCATCACCATCCAGGCCCCCCTCTTCATCAAGACCGGCGAGAAGATTAAAGTAGATACCCGCACCGGCAAATACATGGAGCGGGCGTAGGCGACCCCGCTGCGGCCCGGTTCCACCGCCGGCTTCCCCGGCCCGCCCGCGCGGCGGGTCGTGGCGTTTTCCGGGAGAATCCGCGCCTTAATCCGCCCCGTCCAGCGGCGCGCCGAAGCCGAACTTGCGGGCCAGGGCCAGCGAAGTATTCAAGGCTTTCACCCCCGTCGTGCAGGTGGCGTCCGCCAGCGAGGCCGCCGCGATGCAAACCCCCGTCAGCAGGCACCGCTGCAAGTCCCAACTTTCGTGCAAGCCATACAGCACCCCGGCGCAGAACGCATCCCCGGCGCCCGCGGTGCCGGCGATGTATTTGGGCGGCAATTTGAGGGCGGGCTGCCAGAAATCATCCCCCTTGCGCGTGCGCGCGAAGGCTCCTTCCGGGAAATGCACCACCACCAGCTCGCGCACGCCCTGTTGCAGCAGGGCGCCGGCCGCGTGGCGCAGCGCCACCGTGTCCAGTTTCCCGTCCGGCAGCCGAATCTTGAACCCGGTCGTCTTGCCCGCCTCAATTTCGTTGAGGATGCAGTAGTCCACATGCTTTAACGCCGGGTTGACAATGCGCGCGAAGCGGTCGCTGTCTTCGCTCACCACATCCACGCTGGTCCGCACGCCGGCGGCCTGGGCGCGGGCCAGCAGGCGCGCCGCCTGGGTGCCGAGCCGGGCGTCGGGCTTGTCCAGCGCATCGAGCAGCAGCAGGTATCCCAGGTGAAAGATCCGCACGTTGAGCTTCTGGAAATCCAAATCGGCGCCGTCCCAAAGCGCGTTGGCGCCGCGGGCATGAAAGAACGTCCGCCGCCCGCTGCCCAGCTCGGTCATCACGTCCGTGTAGGAGGTGGGGGCCTTGGGGGTGGCGCCGAGGTGCCGGACATCAATCTTGTAGTGGCGGCAGATTTCCAGGATTTCTTTGCCCAGGGGGTCCCGCCCCACCAGGCCGGCGGCATAAAGTGGAAACGGCGTGCCCGACCGCGCGAGGTCCACCAGCACGTTAAAGGGCGCTCCGCCCGTGCCCTGGGATTGGCTGCGAATGTTCGCCAACTGCTCGGGCTGGGGGTAAACGTCAATCATCTTGACCTGATCCATGATCCAGTTGCCCCCGGCAAGCAGACCGGAGCGAATCTTGGCGCTTTTTTTCTTCATAAGCTAAAGGCGTATTCTAGGTCTTAGTGAACGAAAAACCGCCGCCCGCTGGCAAGCCCTTTCTTCCGGCCACCGCCCGCTTTGCCGGGCCGGACCGAAACGGCGGGGGAAACCCGGCAAATCCGGCCTCTCCCAACACCCCGAGACCCGGGCCAGCCGCGCGGCGGGGCAAGGGGCCGAGCTTGACGATTCCGGCTTGATTGGGCAGACTATAACCATGATGCGCAGGGCCGACAACCCGCTCTGCCTCCGCCCCGCGGCATGGCGAAAGCGGGGGATGTGCCCAGAGACTTTATATTCGCCGAACAACCCATGACCAAAGGATCTTCATGCAACTGACGAGATTGACGAGCGGCGGGGGCGGGCTGGCGCTGGGGCTGAGCCTGCTGCTGGGGGCGCTCCCGGCCGGCGCGGCGCCGCCGCGGCTGACGCCGCTGTCGCAAGGCCAATGGCCCGCTTACGCGCGGGGCGCGGCGGAGGATGTCAAAATGGCGGGCAGCTACGCTTGGCTGGCCCTGGGAACCAGCGGGCTGGCGGTGATTGACGTGAGCAACCCGGCCCACCCGGTGCGGACGGGCGGCTGCGATACCGACGGGCAGGCGGGCGGCCTGGCGGTGGCGGGCAACTATGTTTACGTGGCGGATGGAGAGGCGGGGCTGGAGATTATCAGCATCAGCAACCCGGCCCACCCGGTGCGGCTGGGCGGGTTTAATACCAGCGGCCAGGCAAAGGACGTGGTGGTGGCGGGCAACCTCGCCTACGTGGCCGACGGCACGGCGGGGCTGCAGGTGATTGATGTGAGCAATCCGGCCAGCCCGGTATGGCTGGGCGGCTATGATACCAGCGGATATGCCAATGGCGTGGCGCTGGCGGGCAACTACGTTTACGTGGCCGACGGGCCGGCGGGATTGCAGGTCATCAACGTGAGCGACCCGGCCCACCCGGTGCGGACGGGCGGCTATGACACCAGCGGGTATGCGAACGGCGTGGCGGTGGCGGGCGGCATCGCCTACGTGGCCGACGGAGAGGCGGGGCTGGTGATTATTAGCGTCAGCAACCCGGCCAGCCCGTCTTTGCTGGGCAGCTACCTCACCTGGGGGAACGCGAACCGGGTGGCCGTGGCAGGCGGCGCCGCTTACGTGGCCGATATTCTGACGTCGCTGCAAATCATCAATGTCAGCAACCCGGCCAACCCCATGCCGCTGGGTTTCTATGACACCGGCGGCGGCGCGGCGGGCGTGGCGCTGGCGGGCAGCACCGCCTGCGTGGTGGATGCCGCCGCCGGGCTGCAAGTCCTCAACGTGAGCAATCCGGTCAACCCGGTGCGGCTGGGCGGCTTTAATCCCGGCGGGACGGCGTATGGCGTGGCGGTGGCGGGCTCGCTGGCCTATGTGGCGGACGGCGCGGCCGGGCTGCAAATCATTGACGTGAGCGACCCGCTCGCCCTGGCGCGGCGGGGCGGTTTTCAAACCAACGGCCTGGCGCAAAGCGTGGCGGTGGCGGGCACGACCGCCTACCTGGCCTGCTCCGACTCCGGGCTGCAAATTATCAACGTGAGCAACCCCGACAGCCCGGCGCGGCTGGGGGGCTACCTTTGCTCCTACGCCAACGGCGTGGCGGTGGCGGGCTCGGTCGCTTATGTGGCGGATGGCCCGGCGGGACTGGAAATCATCAACGTAAGCAACCCCGCCAGCCCGGTGCGGCTGGGCGGCTATTATTCCGCCAACTGGGTCGCGCAGGGCGTGGCGCTGGCGGACACGACCGCCTGCGTGGCGTATGGCGAAGCCGGGCTGCAGCTTATCAACGTGAGCAACCCCGCCAACCCGGTGCGGCTGGGCGGCTACGACACCAGCGGAACGGCGTATGGCGTGGCGGTGGCAGGCGCGGTGGCCTACGTCGCGGACGGCGAAGCCGGTCTGCAAATCATTAACGTAAGCAACCCCGCCAGCCCGGTGCGGCTGGGCGGCTGCGGCACCGGCGGGATAGCGCGGGGAGTGGCGGTGGCGGGCGCGCGGGCTTATGTCGTGGACGGCGAAGCGGGGCTGCAAGTGATTGATGTAAGCAACCCCGCCAGCCCGGTGCGGCTGGGCAGCTATCCCACGCGCGGAACGGCGCGGGGAGTGGCGGTGGCCGGAAACCGGGTTTACGTGGCGAACGACGAAAAGGGGCTGCGGGTCTTTTGCTCGCTGCCGAACGTGCAGTACATGCTGCGCGTGGAGGGGGGCGCGCTCGGCACGCCGTTCACCCTTGAGGCGGCGTCCCTTCTCAAGGCGGCGACCAACTGGCAGGCGCTCTTCACCACCAACCCGGCGGCGGTGCCCTTCGAGTTCACGGATACCGACGTGCGCTACGCCACGCAGCCGCGGAAGTTTTATCGCGTGCGCCAGCCGTAACGGCTCGCGGCAGCCGGCCGGGAACCGCCGGAGGGCCGGTCAGGCGGCGCCCAACTGGAGGCGGGCGTCTGCGTTCAGCAGGGTGGCGAGGTTGGGCCATTCCTGCTCATTCATTTCGTTGAAGGAGTGGAGATAGACCGCGACGGTCTCGGGCGGGTATTTGGCCAGGAGCGTTTCCACGGCGGCCTTAAGTTTGGCGTCGTCCATCGCCGGCGGCAAGTCGTCCACCACGCCGTCCTCGTGCTTGATGCCCAGCGCGTCCAGAAAATCGGTGAGCATGGCCTTGTGCTTTTTGAGGAGCCAGGCGCGGATGAGGCCGCTGGTCACCGCGTCGAGGGCCGGGCGGGCCAAGGAAACGAGCATGGCCGCATGGCGCTGCGGCTTGGGCTGGCGCTCGAAATACACCGGGCGCAGCTTGCGCGCCTCCGCGACCGCATTCAGGGTGGCGCGGTAGATGGGTTTGTCGTTCTCGTAGGCGTAGGTGAGGATTTCCATCGCCAGGGACGGCGACATGAAACCAAGCAGTTCGTGGGCGGAGAGCATGGATGCGGGGCGGTTTGGATCGAGCGTGTTAACGGATGACAGCGTGACTCGGGTTTACTGGTTCAGTTCTGACATGGTGGACGAGGGGCAGCGCCAATCGTCGCGACCGAAATCTTATGCGCGCGGGCCAGGCGTTCGCAAGTCTCTTGTTCCAGGAGCAGCGAGCGCCCCGCCTCAAAGGCCAGCACCGCCACCCGCGCGGCGGCGCAGGTCTCGAGGGTCTGCGGGCCGAGGCAGGGGATATCAAACCGGAAATCATGCCGCTCCTTGGCCACCTTGACGGCGACCGCCCCGCCGTCGGGCCCGGCCAGCGCGCCGCCGCGGGCCAGGCAGGCGTCCGTCCCCTCGAAGGCCTCGACCGCCAGCACGGCGCCCCCTTTGACGAGAACAATCTGGCCTATCTCCAGGCGGGATACTTCCTTGGCGATGCGAAAGCCGTATTCCACATCCGCGCGCTGAGCGTCGGACAGCCGGGGCCCGAGGTGGAACCCCTCGCCCGGCATCAACGGCTGAAGCCACGGCGTGGCTTCGATCAGCTCGACGCCGTCGCGCTGGAGCTCCTCCGCGATGGCGCCAAAGATGGTGTGGGCATTTTTTTCCCGCAGGCGCAACAGCAGGCGCATCGCGCGGAGGTCGGGGCGGAGATCGAAAAGGTTCCGGGGCGCAACCTGGCCCGCCATCACGCAGTGCCTGACGCCGCGCTGCGTGAAGGCGGTGATCATCCGGGAAAGCTGGCCGACCTTGAGCCAGACGATCTCATCCACCAGCGCTGCCAGCGCCGGATCGGTCTCGCCTTCGACCGCAACGGCGACCAGGCGCCGCACTCCCTGGCGGCGGGCTTCCCGGGCGAGCAGGAGCGGCAGGGAACGATTGCCGGCGATGATGCCCAGCGTATCCGGAAGGCGGGTCATCGGGATTCCCGGGGATTGGGGAGTGACGCCGGCGCGAAAAGCGCGCGCGCCCCGGCAGCCGCCTCCCGCTCCGGGAGGCCGCAGGGCCAATCGGCCGGGCTGGCGGTGACCAGAAACCCGGGCTCCATTCTCGCGCGCATTTCCCCCAGTAAAGCGCAAACCCGGCGGTCTGTAAATCCAGATGACGCGCGGCTTACGGCTTCGCGGGCTTGCTCTCCGCCGGCGGGGATGCGGGCGCCGGGGGCGGCGGGGGAGACAGGCGATTGATTTCCGCCTGGTACTTCTCGGCCTCCGCCTGCTTGCCCAGCTTCAGGGCCAGGGGCCGCAGCTTCTGGTAAAGGGCGAGCGGTTCCGGGTAATTCGGAAAGTCTTGCAGCAGTTGCTGGTAATCGGCGTAGGCTTCCTCCGTGCGCCCCAGGGCGGACAGCCGTTCGCCGATCGTGAGCAGGAGCCGGATTTTCTGCTGAGGCGAGGAGGCCAGCGGCAGCGCCTGGCGGTAGGCATGGACGGCCGAGGAAGGTTTGCCCTGCGCCAGGTATAAGTCGCCCAGCTTCTCCGTCAGCACGGCGCTCTGGCGCGTCGCCTCCAGTTGCTCCAGCAGCGCGACGACCTCCCGCACCGGCTTGCCGACGGCCAGGTTGAGATTGGCCAGGCGCAGCCACGACCATTCGATCAGCTTGCTGCCGCGCGCCTCCAAATCCCGGTGCCGGCGGTCGGGATCCATGCCAAACGGCCGGTAAAGCGGGTCGCCCACCACGGTGGTTTGCCACGACAGGACCGATTGCGCCGCGTAGGCGGCTTCGCCGAAGGTGAACCCGAGGTAAACCAGGCGCGCGGTGAACGCCGCCAGGTCGGGCGTGCCCGAAAGGTAAGGCTCGCAGACGGTTCCCATGGTGATGGTGACGCCCTTGGCCAGCAGCGGGCCGACCCAGTGCCGGTGGGCGGCGCGCAAGGTCCCCGCGCTGTTGGAATGCAGGTGGTAAGCGAACGCGCCGGGCATGAACTCGACCTCCGGCTGCGCGAAAGGCCCCGAGACATGCTCATCGTACCAGCCGAGATAATAGGCGACCTGGCTCAGGGGAAAACCCGCGGCAAAGGTGCGGGCATTTTCATCCACCACGGTTTCCAAGCCCAACTGCTTGCAGACTCCCGCGCTGGCGCGAATCCACTCATCGCCAACCCGGTAGCCGGGGTCGCTGATGTTGCGCAGGTCAAAATAGGCGCGTCCCCAGAGGCCTTCGGCCTCGGCCTGCAGCGCTTTATCCACCAGGCCGCGCGCGATGGCAGCCGTGGGGCCATCCAGCCGTGCGACCATCAGCACGCCGTTGGTGGGGCTCAGCGTCGCGGCGTTGGTGGTGGTATAGACCGGGTTGCGCAGCGGGCCAAACAGCGGCAGCTTCTCGACCGTCATCGGCAGCAGGGCCAGTTCATTATCCACGGCGGCTTCGTCGCGCCGCAATTCCGGCCGCAGCCCCGCCATGCCTTCCTCCTTCAAGTGCGGGTCCCGCTGGATGCGCAGCGGGACGCCATAGCAGAGCACGGCGTAGCGGATGGCGGAGGTGAGGGGCTTCCACTCCACCCGGCCCGGCTGGTTGGTCGTGGCGCTGATAATGCACGGGCCAATCTCCCACCGCTTCTGCTCTTTGAGCTTCCGCGCCAGCGGCTCGGCCAGCGCGCTGCGATACTCCACCCGGGACATCTCTTCGTTCGTGGACAGGGGGAACCCGTAAATCTGGCTGGCCGGCACCTGCCGCCGCTCCGCGTAGTAGCTGGCCACCTCCCGGGATTCCGGCACGCGCGTATTATACACGATGATAACCTCGTCCCCCGGGCCGGCCGCGCGCACGGCTCCCACGCCCCCGCCCGCCAGCAGCATCAGCCCCGCCAATAATCTCTTCATCATCGCTATGAGTATGGACATCCGCGCGCCGGATTAGTTCAAGCGCCGCCGGCCACACGCAGGCCATCATACGCCAGCTCGACTCCCGGGGGAAGCTCCGCTTGCGCCGCGTCGTGGTCGTAGTCATGCGTCAAATGCGTAAAGTAAGTCCGCCCCGCGCCGATGCGCCGGGCCGCGGCCAGGGCCTCGTCCAGGCACATATGCGTCAGGTGCGGCCGGGGCCGGAGCGCGTCCAGCACCACCGCTTCCGCCCCGCGCACCTGCGCGACGACTTCCGCCGGCACCTCCTTGCAATCGCTCATATAGGCCAGCCGCTTCCGCCCCCGCTGAACGAAAAGATAGCCATAGGTCGTGGTTCGGCCATGCGGCAGGGACAGCGGCGTCACCTCGAGATCCCCGAGCGTGAAGGGGCCGGTGACGACGTGGGGTTCGGGAGTGAAGTAGCCCCGGGGCCGCGGCCCATTCTCGAAGGCGTAGCGGAAGACGCGTTTTAAATCGTTCATCGTGGCTTCGCTCGCATACACCGGCAGCGCCTGGCCGCCGCGCAGGTCGCAAAAGCGCCGGCAATCATCCAGCCCCATGATATGATCGGCGTGCGAGTGCGTAATGAGCACCGCATCCAGCCAGGCGATCTTCTCGCGCAGCATCTGGAGGCGGAATTCCGGGGTGGTATCTATCACCAGCCGGGTCTGTTCCGTCGCCACATACAACGAAGGCCGGGTCCGGTGATTCCTGGGATTGGCGAGAAACGCGGGTGGATACTCCTTGCCAATAACGGGCACGCCCTGCGAAGTGCCCGAACCCAGAAAGACGAAAGTAAATGACATTGTTCCCCTCACCTTAGCCAAGGTCATCCGCCACCGCAACCAACCGGCGCACCCGGCGAACCCCCGCCCGCCTCGCCATCCGCCGCCCGCTCACCCCTTCGGAGGGTTTTGCCAATTTTAAGAGCGAAATACACTCGGAATCCAGTGGCCAACCCGTTGAATCCACCAGCCAAAAGGTTCGTTGCGGCTACCCGCTGGCCTGCCAGAACCGCCCCGGCCCCAATGGGACGAGGTCGTTCGGCTGAACCATGCCACGTCAACGTTTCAGGCAAGCAATTCGCGAAGCCAAAAGCCATCCGAACTCCCTCCCGCCCTTGAAAACCCCTCTTCCGCCAGCCTCAGATGTATAACTAACTGGTTTTGCTGAATTTATCACTAATTACCCCGTTCTCTCTCGTCGTTTCGGCCTTTCCCGGCACCCAGCCCCATTATCCAGATACCGTGGATATACCCTGCCTTCAGGCCGTGTACAAGGGGTGTACAAGGGATGCCCATCGGGTGTACCAGCTAAAATCCTATGAACTCCCGGTGAGAGTTGTGTCCGTCAAGTTCAGCAAATTGGTTATCATGGTTTCCACTCAAGGTGTTTCTTGGCTTGCCCCCTGCGGCGGCGCCGCCGCAGGGGGCAAAATCGCGCGCTACGCCGCCACCGCGAGCGCCGGCGCTTTCTTT
>JAAYVL010000003.1 GCA_012517205.1 Verrucomicrobiota bacterium | reverse complement strand
TTCCTCCAGGGCGGCGCGTTCCTGTTGCAACTGCTGGTGTTCCGCGCGCAGGGCGGCCAGCGCGGCGTCCTTCTTCTGGCTGGCGGAGTAAACCCAGCCCAGCCCGGCCAACAGCCCCACCACACATAACCACGGCAATACTTTCATAACGGTTTATTTTCTTATCGGTCAGAAGGGCACCTTGTCGTTCCCGGCCGAGTGTTGCGCCGCCGCCATGCGGGCGTGCCATTTCCGCAGGCGGGGATGCGCCGAGGGCAGCCGGTAATGCCCCGAGTAGAGGAAGTTGCCCAGGATGCCGAAGAGGTCGAAATCCACAAACCGCGGCTCGTGCGCCAGCAGGAACGGGCGGTTCCACAGCATCTTCTCGAAAGGCTCCAGCCGCTGCGTGAATTGCGCCAGCAGCTCCTTTCGCTGCCGGCGCCATTGTTCCAGGCAGCCGCGGCCGAACTTGCGCTCCTTGTGGCGGACAAAACCGGCCTGGTCGGCGGCGGGCACCACCTCGCGCCAGTACACATCGTTCAGTTTGAAGCCCACCGCCTCGACTTCATTCTCGATATAGCGCCAGAGGATGGATTGCTCGCCTTCCACCTCCCGCGGGAACAGCCGAAGCCGCAGTTTGGCATCGAGGTATTTGGCGATGACTTGCGAATCTTCGCTTACCTCGAAGACCACGGTCTGGCCGTCCCGGATGATGGGCACGCAATAGTAGCGCTGGCGGCTCAGCTTCCAGATCCGCGAACAATCGCTGCAGGGGATGTTGGTAATTTTAAAGCGGGCGCCGGAGAACTCGAGGATGCGGCGCTGGATAATACAGTAAGGGCTCCAGGGAAACTGAAACAGCTCAATCATATTGCAGGCAGTAATTCGCCACGGGCTACCCTAAGCGGGCGTTTCCCGGGCGACAAGTGAAATTGCGCCGGGCGGGCGGCGGCGCGCGGTTTCTCCGGGCTCCGGCCCTTTTCCCTTTTCAGGCCGCGCGCGGTGTTTATCATACTCGCGCAATGTTTTCGCGCATTCAATCGGTTCATTTTGTCGGCATTGGCGGCACGGCGATGGCGTCCGTCGCCGCGGCGCTGCGGGAAAAAGGGGTCAAGGTCACCGGGTCGGACCAGAACATTTATCCGCCGATGTCCACATTTCTGGCCGAGCGGCAGATCGAGGTCAATCCCGGCTATGCCGAGCCCAACCTGGCGCACCGGCCGGACCTGGTGGTCATCGGCAACGCCATCACCCGGGGCAACCCGGAAGCCGAATATGTGCTGGATCACAAGCTGCCCTACTGTTCGCTGCCGGAACTGCTGAAATACTACTTCCTGCGCGGCAAGCGTTCGGTGGTCGTCGCCGGCACGCACGGCAAGACCACGGTCACGGCGCTGCTGGCCTGGGTTTTTGAACACAACGGTTTGAACCCGAGCTACCTCATCGGCGGCATTCCCAACAATTTCAGCCAGGGCGCGCGCTTTACCGACAGCGAGTGGTTCATCCTCGAGGGGGACGAATACGATACCGCGTTTTTCGACAAGCGCAGCAAGTTTGTGCATTACCTGCCCGAGGTGGCCATTATCAACAACCTCGAGTTTGACCACGCCGACATCTTTGACAACCTGGAGGCCATCCAGACGGCTTTCAAATACTTCATCCGCCTGATCCCCCGCAACGGCCTGCTGCTCGGCAACGGCGACGATCCGCGTCTGGCGCCGCTGCTCGACGTGACGCATTGCCCGGTGAAACGGTTTGGGCTGGGCGAGATCAATGCCGTCCAGGCCTTCAATCTCCGCTATGGCCCGACGGCGTCCGAGTTTGAGATCCCCAGCTTTAAGTTTCGCACCAATTTCCTGGGGGAAATCAACGTGCGCAACGCGCTGGCCGTGGTGGCCTGCGCCAAGCATTGCGGCCTCAAGAACCAGCAGATTCAATCGGCCTTCGACACCTTCAAAGGCATCAAGCGGCGCCTGGAGGTGCGGGGCTTGGCGGGCGGCGTGATCGTGCTGGACGATTTTGGCCATCACCCCACGGCCATCCGCGCCACCCTCGGCGCGCTGCGCCAGAAATATCCCACCCAGCGGGTCTGGGCCATCTTCGAGCCGCGCACCAATACGACCCGGCGCAGGGTTTTCCAGGCCGAACTGGCCGGCGCCTTCGCGGAGGCCGACGCCGTGGTTATCGCGCAGGTGGACCGCCTGGAATTGCTGGCCCCCGAAGAGCGGCTCGACCCGGAGCGCCTGATGCGCGACTTGCGGGACGCGGGCAAGGAGGCCGTCTATCTGCCCGACGCGGACGCCATCGCGGCCCATGTGGTGCAGCAGGTCCAGGGCGGCGAGGTGGTGATTGTGTTCAGCAACGGCGGTTTTGGCGGCCTTCATGGCAAGCTGCTGGCGCGGCTGGGGCGGGGCTGAGGCGGGCGGGGCGTTTCCCGGCGGTGATTCCCTGCTTGAAATCGGGAAAAAGGGTTTTATTCTGAGAAGCAATGAGTTGAGGGCCAGGGCGGCGCAAGGCGCTTTGGTCGGGTAATCAACAGAAGAGCACGCGATTCATGCGAAAGAACCGCCGCACCTGGCAGTCGTTTGAAGAAGTGCGCAAGGCCGCCGAGCAAGGCGATGCCGCCGCGCAGTGCTACCTTGGCATTTGCTACCAGACGGGCCAGGGGGTGCCTCAGGATTATGCGGAGGCGGTCAAGTGGTTTCGCCGGGCAGCCGATCAAAATGACGATACGGCGCAGTGCTACCTGGGATTCTGCTATCAATCCGGCCTGGGCGTGCCGCAGGAATACGGGCAGGCCGCCAAATGGTTTCGCGAGGCCGCCGAGCGGGGAGACCCGGCGGCGCAGTTCAACCTGGGGGTGCTGTACGAGACCGGCCAGGGCGTGCCGCAGAATTACGCCGAAGCCGTGAAGTGGTATCACGCCGCCGCCGAGCAGGGCGAGCCGCAGGCGCAGTTTAACCTGGGAGTCTTTTACGAGAACGGCCAGGTGGTGCCGCAGAACTATGAGGAAGCTGTGAAGTGGTATCGCAGCGCCGCCGAGCAGGAATGCGCCCCGGCGCAATGCAACCTTGGCCTGTGCTACGAAACCGGCCGCGGCGTGCCCAAGAGCGTGCGCGAGGCGGTCAAGTGGTTCTGCCGCGCCGCGCGGGCGGGGGACAAGACGGCCCAGCACAACCTGGGCGTCTATTATGCCTCCCTGGAAGCGGCGGAGGCCGCCGCCAGCAAAGACGAACCCCCGGACGCGGCGGCCCGCGGCACGGCGGGATAACGACAACCCGGGTTTCCGTGAACAAAGGTTTCCGCACCAACAGCCGCGCCCGCAGCGCGGAACCGGCGCTGATTCGGTTCTGGGGGGTGCGCGGTTCCATTCCCGCCCCCGGCCCGGGCACCGTTCGCTACGGCGGCAATACTTCCTGCGTTGAAATCCGCGCCGATGGCCAGATCATCATTCTCGACGCCGGCACAGGTTTGCGCCTGCTGGGGCGCCATTTGCTCGCGGAAGCCAAAGAGCAGCCGCTTGAGTTGACGTTGCTGCTGACTCATACCCATTGGGATCATATTCAAGGGTTGCCCTTCTTTTCGCCGGTCTATCAACCGCAAAACCACCTGCGTGTTCTTGGCTACGAAGGAGCGCGGCACGGCCTGGCAGTGGTGCTGGCCGGCCAGATGGCCACCCCCTTCTTCCCGGTCCGGCTCCGCGAGGTGCCTGCCAATGTGCGCATCCGGGAGCTCAAACAGAGGCGCTTCCAGATTGGGCCGGTCCGCGTGCAGGCCCGGCCAGCCAACCATCCCGGCAAATGCGTCGGCTACCGCCTGTTCACCTCCTGCGGGTCCGTGGCCTTCTTTCCGGATCATGAGGTGCCGGTGGCGGATGACGCCGGCGCGCCCGGGCGCATCCCCGCCCCTGCGGCCAACCGGGCGATGATCCAATTCCTGCATGGCGCGGACGTGCTGATTATGGACACACAATTCGATGCCGAGGAATACCGGCAGCACCGCGGCTGGGGGCACGGCTGCATGGACGCGGTGGTGGAATTGGCGCTCCAGGCAAAGGTGAAAACGCTCTTTCTCTTCCACCATGCCCCCGATCATGATGACGCCAAAGTCGCCCGAATGCTGGCGCGCGCCCGGCGGATTGTCGCCCGGCGAAAAGGCTCGCTCCGGGTCAACGCCGCCCGCGAAGGAATGACGGTCATCCTCCCTCCAGCAGGACGGGCGGGCGGGGGAGCGGACGCCGCAACGAACGGCTAACCCATTAATCAGTATGGGGAAGCGCGGGCAGCGCCCGGGGGCAAAGGCGGCATCGGGGGGGGCTGCATCTGGACCGGAGTTTGCGTTGGGGCAGGTTGGTTTTGGAGCAGGGGATTGTTCCCTGGCAGGGGCGGCAACTCGCCGCGATCAATCGCCGCTTTGTTCCGCATCATGTAGGCTGCCTCACGAATCGCTGCCTCTTCCGGCGTGGTCGGTTCCGGGGGCCAGTTTCTTTTCACCGCGCCAGGATGGGGTGTTGGGGTTCTCGTGGGGGGGGGTGGCGCGGCGGGCTTGCCAGGCGCCGGCGTCGCGGCCACCTTCACGCCGTTGTTGGTAAAATCGAGGCTCGTAATGGTGCCGTGGTTGTTCACCTTCGCCGTGCGGGCCACCGTGTCAATTTCCAGAACTTCAATCTCGCCATCGCGCTGCCGCTCGGACAGGGTCAGCGGGATTTCCTTGGCCGGTTCCGGCGGTTTGGCGGGCATGGACACCTTCATCAACACCCGCTTGGTGCCGCCCATCTCGTAAATACCCGTGAGCAGTATCTTGGGCGGCGGCGGCTTATTGGCTTCCGGATCAGGCGGTGGCGGGGGGGGCTTCAGTCCAAAAACATTCCGATCTACAATCGCCTGGTAGGGATTCCCCCCGGAGGTTTCGTTCCCTGCCGCCCGGATCGCCGGCCAGGATACCAGCGCCGCGAGCACGCACAGCAACAGTTTCCCACTGTTCGTCATAAGGCAAATATAGTGTTTGAAGAGAGAAACACCACTGGAATCTTTTGGTTGTGGAGCAAAGCGCGGCGAGCGATCAATCGAAAATGGGAAATCTGGCTGACGCTCCATACCACCAGGTTCTTGCGGCTTCTTAGCCCCTTCCAAAGGTTATTGAAGCGATCTCTGGCACCAATTCACCCACCCACACCATTACAACAGAAAGCGTCGGGTCAATTTACAGTCGTTAAACCAAGCCGATAGCGCGGCAAAAACGCAAGCTAACCTTCGGTTAATAGGCCACTTAGGTTTTTGCTGCGCTGGTTGTAAAGCAGTTTGGACCTGTAGCTCGTCGGGAATCTTTACACTTTATGCCACAAATTCTGTCCGCCATAGACGATTTAATGTCTGTAAATTATTGATAATATACATCTTAGAACTTTGGCATGGTTTTTGGCATTGGCCATGCTAAGTAAATTTGAACTTTGGCGAGCTTAAAAAGCAGCCTGTGATTCCCAACCCGAATCATGTGGCGACCTTTTTACGGGCGCAGAGCCGCGGCTCTGTCCCCGCCAGAAGCATTGACTGCAAATGAACAAGACAACGCGCCGCATCGTCAAGAGCGATAGGACGGGGAAGACAACGCCCCGCGCCAACGGCGAAGTCATCTGCCGCGGTGAACTCTGGCGCGCCACGGATTCGGTAGTGAATGCCCTGGGCATGCTTTGGTGCGCGAAGCCGGCGGAGAAGTTCGTGGTTCCGCCAACGCACGATTGCAGCGGCGATCTTCCGGACTGAGTCAGAACCGCCCCTCCCAACTCATCCCCCACAGGCGCAGCCGCCGCCGGCTGCGCCTGAATTATATGGGCGCGGTGCCGGCAAGCCGCGTTTCCACACTATTTCCCGTGACATCCGGCGGGCGCTGCGGTCTAATTCTTTGTGAGCCGTGTTGTGAGCGAGCCGTTGGCAGAACGTGAGGGTCCGGATGCGCCGCAAGCCGGGCTGGCCCCGTCCGCATTCGCCGATCTGTATACCCGGCACAGCCGCGCCATCTACTATTTATGCCTGCGGCTGTTGAATGACCCTGGCAAAGCGGAAGACGCGACCCACGATGTCTTTCTGAAGGCGTTTTGCAAACGGAACCAGTTCCGCGGGGAATCTTCGTGGCGCACCTGGCTTTACCGGATAGCGATCAACCATTGCCGCAACCTGCTGGCGGCGTGGCATGAACGGCACATGCTCAGCAACGCGGATGAGGCCCTCTGGGAGAACACCGCGGCGCGGACCGACTCGCCGTTGCGCGTGGTGGAAATCCGGGAGCTGGGCGAGCGCATCCAGCAGGCGCTTGCGGGGCTGCCCGGGGAATACCGGCTGCTTTTATTGCTGGTAGCCGATGAAGAATTGAGTTATGAACAGGTGGGCGCGCTGACGGGGCAGTCCGCCGATGCGGTTCGCGGCAAGCTGCACCGCGCGCGCAAGGCTTTTATCGTCCGGTTTCGCCAAACGGAATGAGATGGAAAGATGAAACGTCAAACCAAACTGACCGCGCAGGAACAGGAACAACTCGACGCCCGGCAACAGCAAGCAGCGGCCGCCGCCCCGCGGGAGTTTGCCAGCGTGGAGGAAATGCTTCGCCATGATGCGCAGTGTACGCCCGTGCCGCCGGCCATCGCGCGCCGGCTGGAAAAGTCCGTGCGCGATCTGCCTCCGCCGCCCGCCCGCGCCTGGTGGCGGCGTTTTTTTGGCAGTTGATCCCGTGCCCTCGCGTCCGTCGTTATGAGCTTTTCCGACGAAGTTGAGATCCTCATCCGCGCCCGTTATCCCATCCTTTATATCATCACCAGCGAGGAGCTGCGGGTGGAAAAGATTCTGCGGCAAATTGCCGCCGGGCGGCAGAAGAAGGTTTTCGAGTGGACCTGCAGCTCCGGCGTAGTGGCGGCCGGCACGCCGTTTCAATCCCAAAAAGGCCGCAACCCCGCCACCCGGGAACCGCTGGCGGCGCTGGATTTGGTGGTGGAACAAGTCGAGCCGGCCCTGTTCCTGTTCAAGGACTTCCATCCGTTTCTGGCGCGGGGCAATTTCGCCATCATCCGCCGCCTCAAGGATATCGCGCTCCACCTCAAAAACAGCCGCAAGACCATCGTGCTGGTCTCGCCGGTGCTGGAAATCCCGCCCGAGCTGGACAAGGAGATCACCGTCTTGAACTTTCCGCAACCGGGCAAAGACGAGTTGGGCGAGCTGCTGGATAAAGCCGCCGCCGAACTGCGGGAGTCCGGGGAGGTGCCGGTTGAGCTGGACGAACCGGGCCGGGACCGGCTGCTGCAGGCGGCGCTGGGCCTCACGCTGGGGGAGGCGGAGAATGTTTTTGCCAAAATCATCGTCAAGAACCAGCGGCTCAGCGGGGACGCCGTTGGCGAGGTGATCGCCGAGAAACAGCAAATCATCCGCAAGAGCGGCCTGCTGGAATATTACGAGGCCGAGGAGGACTTCGACCACGTGGGCGGCCTGGACGTGTTAAAGGACTGGATAAACAAGCGTGCCGCGGCCTTCACCGACGAGGCGCGGGCGTTTGGGCTGCCGGCCCCCAGGGGGGTGCTGCTGCTGGGCGCCCAGGGTTGCGGCAAGAGCCTTTGCGCCAAAGCTGTCTCGCGGCGCTGGCAATTGCCGCTGCTGCGCTTTGATATGGGCCGCATGTTCAGCAGCCTGGTCGGCTCGTCGGAGGAAAATATCCGCCGGGCCATTGCGGTGGCTGAATCTATTGCGCCGGTCGTGCTTTGGGTGGATGAGATTGACAAGGCCTTTAGCGGTTCCCAAAGCTCCGGCTTCACCGACGGCGGCACCACGGCCCGGGTCTTTGGCACCTTCCTGACCTGGCTTTCGGAAAAGCGCGCCCCGGTGTTCGTCGTGGCCACCGCCAACGACGTTTCCCAGCTCCCGCCGGAGCTGCTGCGCAAGGGGCGGCTGGACGAAATCTTCTACGTGGACCTTCCCCGGCCCCCGGAACGGGCCGACATCTTCCGCATCCACCTGGCGAAGCGCCACCGCCATCCCGGCAACTTCGACCTGCCCGCGCTGGTGGCGGCCAGCCCGGAGTTCAGCGGTGCCGAGATTGAAGCGGCAATCATCAGCGCCCTCTACGACGCCTTCTACGCGCAGCAGGAATTGACCACCGCGCACGTGCTCGAAGCGCTGCATCAAACCGTGCCGCTGGCCAGAACCCTGGCCGAGAAAATCTCGGAACAACGCGCCTGGGCCGCGGGCCGCGCCCGCAACGCCAGCATCGCCAGCTCAGTTCGGGATCTGGCGGAAGCGCGTGTCCCGTAGGCGCTCCGCCGGCAAAGGCGCGTGGGATGATGGCTGCCGCGGCTTTGCCGGCGGCTCCGCGCCCCGCAGTCGGAGGCCCGAAAACGGCATTATTCGACGATTCGGGGGACGATGAACAGACCGTTGGCGCGCGCCGGGGCGTTGCGCAGAGCCTCTTCGTTGCTGAGGGAAGGGCGAATTTCATCCGGCCGGGCGACGTTAACCAGCGGGAAGGCGTGCGCGGTCGGATCCACGCCGCTGACATCCACCTCTTTCAGTTTCTCGATGTAGCCGAGGATATTGCCCATTTGCCCGCCCAGCGTCTGTTCCTCTTCGGGCGAGAGGGAGAGCCGCGCCAGGTGGGCGATATGCTTCACGTCAAATTCATCCGTATTCATGGGAGAGTTGCCGGGTTGCGCCGCCGCCGGAGGGAAGGCGCCGCCATCATCATTCCTCGTCAAATTTGCGATTGATGAGGGTTTCCAGTTCGAGAAGGGCCTGGGAGGCATCCTGGCCCTGGGCATGGACGGTGACCTTGCTGCCCGGGCCCGCGGCCAGCATCATCAGCCCCATGATGCTCTTGCCGTTGACTCGCTCGCCGTCCTTTTCCACAAAGATTTCGCACCGGAAGCGATTGGCCGTTTTGACAAACATGGCCGCCGGCCGGGCGTGGATGCCCAGTTTGTTCGACACCTTGAAATCTTTGGTCAAGACGGTATCGCTGCCTGTTATCGCTTTCGCGCTCATTGCGTCTTTCACCTATGCTTAACCGAAAAAGCGTCCCGCCGCCACAGAATTTTACGCCTGGGCTTCCGGCGCCATCTGCGCGATGAGCCGGGTGTTGAGTTCCTGGGCGGCATTATAGCCCGCACTTTTGAGCTTGGTCTGGAAAGCGGCCACTTCGATCAAACGGCCCAGGTCCCGGCCAGGGCGCACCGGGATGGTGATGTGCGGGATGTCCACGCCGAGGATTTGCACGGATTCCTGCTCCAGCCCCAGGCGGTCCACTTCCTCCCCCTCGGTCCACGATTTCAAGGTCACTACCAAATCCACCCGCTTTTCGCGCCGGATGCTCTTGATGCCGAACATGGCGGCGACGTTGATGATGCCGATGCCGCGCACTTCCATGTGGTCGCGGATGACTTCGGAGCTGGTGCCCATCACTTCCCGGCCATCCACCAGCGTCACCTTGGTGATGTCGTCGGCCACGAGGCTGTAGCCCCGATCGAGCAAGGCCAGCACGCTCTCGCTCTTGCCGATGCCGCTCTCCCCGCGAATAATCACGCCCACGCCCAGGATGTCCACCATGCTGCCCATCTCCGTGCCGCGCGGGGCGAACAGGTTCTCGAGCGCCAGCGTGGCCTGGTTAATGAACTTCATCGTCACCATGGGACAGCGGAAAACCGGGGTCCGATACTTTTCGGCCGCCTGCAGGCAGAACTTGTGGGGCTGCAGGTTGCGCGAGAACACCAGGCACGGAACTTTATGCGAGAAGAAAACCGCGTAGCGCTTGATCTGTTCCTCGGGCGGCAGGGATTTCAGAAAGACGGCCTCGGCATTGCCAATTACCTGCACCCGCTCCTTGGCGAAATACCGCGTGAACCCGGAGATCACCAACCCGGGCCGGTTGACGGTCGGCTCACCGATCAACCGCCGCAGCCCCGCAGCGCCGGCTACCAGCTTGAGTTGCAACGCCCCGGCGTATTCGGTGTAAAACCGTTCGACGGAGACGGGGTCATGTTTTTTGATTCGTGGCATAGGACATGGGTTGGGGGAATCCCGCGTTCATCCCTCGGAAAAAAGGCGCGGCCCGCGTTCCGCCGTCGCGGCCAACCGCCGGCCGCGGGCGCCGGCTTTCCGCTGTCCGCGGTTCCCGTTCATAGGTTGAATTCAGGGCCCAGATAGATTTCGCGGGCTTTGGGGTCGTGGACCAACTGCTCGCCGGCGCCCTCATAAACGACTTCGCCCTTGTGGATCAGGTAGGCCCGGTCCACCAGCTTCAACGTCTCCCGCACGTTATGGTCGGTGATCAGTATCCCCAATCCCCGCGCTTTCAGCCGGCGCACGATTTTCTGCACCTCGTAAACGGCGATGGGGTCAATGCCGCTGAACGGCTCGTCCAGCAGCAGCAGCCGGGGGCTGGTCACCAGCGCGCGGGTGATTTCCAGCCGCCGCTTTTCGCCGCCGCTCAGCGTGTAGGCCTTGCTTTTGGCCAGCGGCGTCAGGTCCAGCTCGTCCAGCAGATATTTCAATCGCATCGCCCGCTCCGCCCGGCTCAACCGGCAGGTCTCCAGGATGGCCAGGATGTTCTGCGCGACGGTCAGCTTGCGGAAGATGGAGGGTTCCTGGGTCAGATACCCCAGGCCCAGGCGGGCGCGCTTGTGCATCGGCAGGCGGGTGATGTCGCGCGCCGCAAACCGGACGGCCCCGTCGTCCGGCCGGATGACGCCGACAATCATATTAAACGTGGTGGTCTTGCCGGCGCCGTTGGGGCCGAGCAGGCCGACAATTTCCCCGGCCGCGACCGTGATGGAAACGCCGTTGACCACGCGGCGCTGGCGATATTCCTTCACCAGCTTCTCCGTGGCCAGCAACGTTCCGTTCGTCCCGTCCGCCGTCGGCTCGTCCATTCGAATGATTTTCGGCGTGCGCATGGCAGGCTTCGCGTCAACGGCGTTTCTCCGGGCGAAAGTGATTTGTCATCGCCGCGGGCAACGGGCCTCGGAAGTTAAACTTCCCCGGCGTCGCCAGTTTGCGGCCGGAAATATCCAGCACGATCAGCTCGTTTCGAATCACGAGGTTGGAGGACGCCATCATCGCCGGAGTCCCGTGCAACTCGATGAAGTCGTTCGTCCGGGCGGCGGCCAGGCGGCGGGTGTAAACCGCCCTCTCGCCGGTGCCATGAACCGGGTTGCCCGGTTCGCTCAGCAGGTCAAAGACCACCGCCGGCTCGGCGACCATCCGGCGTCCGCCCGGCCCCAGCTCCGGCGGCGAGGTCAGGCTCAGCCGGTCGCAAGTCCACTGCATTTGCGGGTGCTCGATGCGCACGCCCCCTTCGAAGAGGGCCGTCTGCTCCGTGAACCGGTATTCCCGCGAATGAATCTCCGCGCTCCCGTCCGCGCCGGGCCGGGTTTCGACCGGTCGGGCCGCCTCCGCGCCGGTCAAGACGGCTTGCCCCACTTCGCCCGCCGGCAATTTCATGACGGCGTTTCCCCGCACGGACAGCTCCTCGCGCGCCAGGTCCACCTGCATCCAATCGCCCCGGCCCGCGCGGGGACCGTCCTGCCAGGCCGGTTGGCCGGTCAGCTTCAGGAGGCGGTCGCCCGCGGTGTACTCCGCCCGGGCCGCGGTGAACCGCCGGTCCGCCTGGACAATGACGACATCCCGCTCCGCCACCAGCCGCTGTAATTCGTTGGTGGCGCCCAGGGTAAGCGTCAGCAATCCGCAGGTCATTTGCCCCTGCGCCTGGCCGCCGTTCCAGTCGTTGACGCGCACCGGCCCGTAAAAAACCGCCACGTTGGTCCGCAGCTCATAGCGATCGCACCGAACTTCCAGGAATTGCCGGGTCGCCGCCGGCCCATCCGTCGGCGCCGCTTCGGCCCGCGAAAGGAAGCTGGCCCCGCCCAGGCTCGCACGGGGCATCTGGAGCCGGGCATGGCCGTTGGCCTGGAAAACCCGGTTGCTGCGTTCAAATATCAGTTCGTCGCCGCTCCCTTCCCGTTGCTCGATCCGCCAGGTGGGCCGGCCCTTCAACTGAACCCGGTCTGTGTCGGCCGAATAAAACGCCCAGTCACCCGTGGCGTGAATCTGCTCGTAATCCACAACGACGTGTTCCTCCGCGGTGAGGCTTTGCAGGCGATGCTCGCTCATGGGCGACCGCAGGATCAACCGGCCCGCGGTGGCGTTCAGGTTCGTGCCCGAGACGCGCACGTTCCCCTCGTAAATCCCCTGGCCCGGCGTCTGCGCGTACTCGAGCCGGTCGGAGAAAATGTCCAGGGTGGGCCCCGCCGGCGCGGGCGCGGAGGGCAGGGGAGCGCCGCCGGGCGGCCGGAACAGCTCCGGCCGCAGCCGCGTATGGACGCGATTGGATACCAGCAGCGTCGAGTTGGTTTGCTGCCAGGTGAATCCTTCCCCGGCGATGGCGAGCCGGTCGTCCGCCGTCCGCACGTGGAGCGCTCCCGCCGAGCGGATGGTGCGCTGCTTCGGATCATAAACACATTCGGGCGCCTCGACCACCAGCTCGCCCTGGCCGGTCGGGGTGAAGGTCTGGCACCGGGCCTGGGTCACCACGATGCGCCCATCCGGCTGGCGTTGCGCCCGAGCGCCTTCGAGGAGCGATTTCATCTGCAAATCATGCGGCGCGGCATGATACTCCGCCAGCTTGAGCGTCTCCCCCCGCGTCACCGGCTGCGCGCGCTCCTCCCCGGCCGGCTGCGCCAGGGCGGCGGCCAGCGCGGCCAGCCCGAGCACGGAGCCTATGCCGATTCGCCCGTTCATCATCGGACGGCGGAATGAATCCGCTTCAGGCTCTGGAGCAACGCGGGCATTTCCGCCAGCGGAATCATGTTGGGGCCGTCGCTGAGCGCCCGCTCCGGGTGGGGATGGGTTTCGATGAACACCCCGTTGGCCCCGGCGGCCAGGGCGCAACGGGCCAGCACCGGCGCAAACTCCCGCTGCCCGCCCGAGCAATCGCCCCCGCCGCCCGGAAGCTGAACCGAATGCGTCGCGTCAAAAATCACCGGGCAGCCCAGCCGGCGCAGGATCGGGATCGCGCGCATGTCCGCCACGAGATTATGGTAGCCAAACGTCGTGCCGCGTTCGGTCAGCAGCAGCTTGCGTCCGCCCGCCCGCTGCGCCTTATCCACCACGCGCCCCATTTCCTCCGGGGAAAGAAATTGCCCCTTCTTCAGGTTGACCACCCGCCCGGTGCGCGCCGCCGCGGCGATCAAATCCGTCTGGCGGCAGAGAAAGGCGGGGATTTGCAGCACATCGGCCACCTGCGCCGCCGGCACGGCCTGGGCTTCGGTATGAATGTCGGTCAGGATCGGGACGCCCACGCGGGCGCGGACTTTGGCCAGCACCGCCAGTCCCGCGTCGAGCCCGGGGCCGCGAAAGGAAGTGGCCGCGGTGCGGTTCGCTTTATCGTAGCTGGCCTTGAAGACGTAAAACACGCCCATGCGGTCGCAAGCCCGCTTCAGCGCCGACGCCACTTGCAGGCAAAGCTGCTCGCTTTCAATCACACACGGCCCGGCAATCAAAAACCACCGGCTCCGCGCGCTTAAGGATTTCCAAATGGCTGCGTCGCTAAGCACATCCAGCTTTTACCAGTGACCGTGGCGAATGTAAATGCTCCACCACGGCCCCGGTTTTGGCAGGGGAATGAAATCGCCCCGAAAGTTGCCTGGGCCGCCCGGGCGGGACTACTTCATCCGATCAAAGGTTTTCTGGAGGATTTGCCAGTCCTTGAGGCCGGCAAACCGGGCGCTGGCTTGTTGGTTGAGGGCGGCTTCCTGTGCGTTTTTGGTCGGCCGGTTGACCTGGTAGAGGATGCCGAAGTAGCCGGGGAAAGGCTCGTTAGCAAGCTGATAGGCGGCGGCTTCGTTGGTGGGGTCGTGATCGGCGGGCACAGTGTTGAAGACCCCGCCTTTGCGTGGGTTGGCGGCATCGAATGCCCCGGGGGCAAACTCCACGCATTCGCTCAGGCATTGGATGAAGCTGAAACCGTTGTGGTCCTGCGCGGCTTCCAGCATTTGCAGCAAATGATTGGGATTGGAACTGACAGTGCGCGCGACGAAGGTGGCGCCCGCGGCGATGGCCTGCCGGGCCGGGTTGATCGGGTAGTCTATCGCGCCCCCCAGGTCGGTCTTGCTCTTGAACCCGAGGGGGGAGGTGGGCGAGGTCTGTTTCTTGGTCATGCTATAGAGCCAGTTGTCCAGCGCCACACAGGTGATGCGGATATTTTTGCGGGCGGTATGCGTGAGATGATTGCCGCCGATCGAGAACAGGTCGCCATCTCCGCCGAAAACAAACACGTGGAGATCGGGCCGGGAAAGCAAGACGCCGCTGGCGAATGGCAGCGCCCGGCCGTGAATGTAATGCGCGCCGTTGGCCTGGACGAAGTACGGGAAGCGGCTGGCGCACCCGATGCCGGAGACGGTGACAATCTTTTCCTGCCACAGCTTGCGCCGCTCGATGAGCTTGAAAAAGAGGGCCAGCACGGAAAAATCGCCGCAGCCCGGACACCACGTGGGATGTTCGGCGGCGAGCTGTTTTTTGGTCAGCCCCGGGCGTTCGGCCGCGGCGGCGGGCGGGGCGGGAGAGGTTGCGGGAGCGGTCATAAATCAAGCATGGCGTTCGGCGGTGGCGGGTTCCGGGCGCAGGCCGGCGTCGCGGTCGGCGCGGGCGCGTTCGAGTATCTCGCGGACTTTCCAGGTCAGCCCGTCGGTTTTGTTGATGCCGCGGATTTGAGGCAGGCAATAGCGCGCGCGCAGCAGGCCGGCCAGCTGGCCATAGCCATACAGCCCCTCGTCGTTCATTTCCACGACGCGGATGGCTTTGAAGCCGGCAAAGATGTCTTCCAGCCCCGGCGGCAGGGGGTGGAGATGCCTGAGGTGCAGGGCGGAAACGCTTTCGCCGGCCGCGCGGGCGCGTTCGGTGGCCTCGCGAATCGGGCCGCGGGTCGAACCCCAGCCGACCAGCAACAGCGCGCCCTCGGGAGGCCCCAGCACTTGCGGGGTTGGCAGCGTGGCGGCCAGCGCCTGCAGCTTCCGGCGCCGCCGGGCGGTCATGGCGCGGTGCAACTGCGGCGCGCCGGACGGGTGCCCGTATTCGTCATGCTCCAGCCCGCTGGCGACGGGATAACGGCCGCTCAGGATCGGCGTGCCGGGCACCACCCGGCGGGTTGCGCCCGGGATGGCCGCCAGGTCATAGGGCTTGTAATCGGCCACGGGCGTGAGGTCGGGCGAGATGTCCTGGCACAGGCGCTCCAGGTCCGGCTCGGGAAAGGCTTCGATGCGGGAGGCGATGGCCTGGTCGCTCAGCACGAGCACCGGCACGTTGTATTGGCGGGCGAGGTTGACGGCTTCAATGGCGGTGTAGAAGCAGTCTTCGACATCAGCCGGGGCCAGCACCACGCGCGGGGCGTCCCCGTGGCTGCCAAAGCAGGCGAGGTTCAGATCCGACTGCTCGACTTGCGTCGGCAGGCCGGTGGACGGGCCGCCCCGCTGGATGTTGATCACCACCAGCGGCACCTCGGCCATGACCGCCCAGCCCAGCGATTCCATCTTCAGCGAAAGCCCCGGCCCGCTCGAGCCGGTCACGGCGACCCGCCCGGCATAGCTGGCGCCGTTGGCCATGGAAATGGCGGCCAGCTCGTCTTCGCATTGCACAAAGGTGCCGCCGTAGTTGGGCAGCTCGCGGCGCAGGATTTCCATCACGTCCGACCACGGCGTGATCGGGTACGCGGTGCCGAAGCGGACGCCGGCGGCGATTAATCCGTAAGCCAGCGCTTCGTTGCCGTTCATCACCACCTGCCGGCGCGGCTGGTCCGGGCTTTCGACAAACTGGAAGGTTTCCAACACGTTGCCGGTCGAGTGGTGGTAGCCGGCGCGAAACGCGGCCAGCGCGTTCTGGAGCACGCGCTCATCCCGGGCGCCGAACCGCTCGCTCATCAGGGCTTCGAGCTTCGTTTCATTCAGGTCAAAAATCCGGGCGATGACGCCCAGCGCGAACAGGTTTTTCCCCTTGTCGGCCTTGGTGCCGCCGAAAGCCTCGATCGTCCGGCTGGAGATGGGGATTCCCACGTGGTGATACCGCGGCAGCCACGCGGCATTGGGCGTCACGTGATCCGAATCGTAGAGCACGATTCCGCCCGGCTTCAGCGCGCCGATGTGTCCTTCGTAGGAATGCTGGTAGAAGGCCAGCAGCACGTCCGCCTCATCCCCCGCGCTGAGCACCTCCCCGGAGCCCATGTGCACCTGGAAGATGGAGGGGCCTCCCGAGATGGTCGAGGGGATGGTCATAAAGGTCATGACCTCCTGGGCGCTGCGGCCGGCCAGGCGCGCCAGCAGCCCGCCCATCGTCTGAATGCCGTCCTGGGAGTTGCCCGCAATGCGAATGACGGCATTGGAAATTCTCGATACCCGCGCCTCCCGGCTCATGGCCGGGGCGGCTCTCTGTGGCTCGCTCATACTGGATAAAACACTACCCGCCCGCCGGTATCTGTCAAAGACTAACGCGTCGCGCGGACCCGCCGGGGCGGCGTCCTCCTCAGCGCAGCGCCGCCAGCGCCTCGGTGAAGTCTTCCGGCAGCGGGGCCGTGAAGCTCAGGCGCCGGGCGGTGCGCGGATGGATGAAGGCAAGCTGGCTGGCGTGCAGCATCTGGCGCGGCGCGGTGTAGCCGGTGAGGTCGGCCAGGCGCAGGTTGGGCCGGCTGCCATAGACCGGGTCGCCCACCAGCGGAAAGCCGAGGAACTGGAAATGGACGCGCACCTGGTGCGTGCGGCCGGTATGCAAAACCGCCTCGACCAGCGTCGCGCCGCGCAGGCGCTCCCGCACCCGGTAACTGGTGCGGGCGTCGCGCCCGAGGTCGTCGTCCACCGCCATGCGTTTGCGGTGCGACGGGTGCCGGGCAATGGCGGCCCGGATTTCGCCCCGGTCGCGCGGCAGTTCGCCGCAGAGGATGGCCTGGTAAATCTTTTCCACCTTGCGCGAGGCGAATTGGGCGGAGAGCGCCAGGTGCGTCTCATCATTCTTGGCCACCACCAGGCACCCGCTGGTTTCCTTGTCGAGGCGGTGCACGATGCCCGGGCGGGCGATTCCGCCAATGCCGCTCAACTGGCCCGCGCAGTGGTGGAGCAGGGCGTTGACCAGGGTGTGCTCTTCGTGGCCCGCCGCCGGATGCACCACCAGCCCCGGCGGCTTGTTGAGCACCAGCAGGGTTTCGTCCTCAAACAACACCGCCAGCGGCATCGCCTCCGGCTGCGCCGCGGCGGGCCGGGCGGCGGGCCAATGCACCTCGATTTGCTCGCCGGCGCGCGGGGCGTGGGTGGGTTTGACGGTGCGCCCGTTGACGCGGATATGGCCCTGCTCGATGAGCCGCTGGATGGCGCCGCGCGAGACGGCGGGGAATTTCTGGCGCAGGTAAATGTCCAGCCGCCCCGAGGGCTGCGAGATGGATACGGTCAGAACTTCGGAGCGGTCGGACATGGCGGAAAGTCCGGGGCGGCGGGGCGGGGCTTACTCGGCGGCGGATTTTGCGGGGGCGGCGGTGGCGCGCTTGGCCTGGCGATCGTTCAGCCAGGTGATCAGGAAGACCAGGCCCACGCCGGTGCAGATGGCGCTATCGGCCACGTTGAACGCGGGGAAGCCGAGCTCGCGCCCGCCCCGCTCCGCGTAAAAGTAGATGAAGTCAATCACATGCCCCACTTGCAGCCGGTCAATGAGGTTGCCCACAATCCCGCCGAAGATGAGCCCGAAGGCGACCTGGCTCCGCGGTTTGCGGTAGTCGAAAAGGTGGCGGCTCAGAAACAACGCCAGCAGCGCGGCGATGGCCACCCCGGCCAGCAGTTCATTGTTGCCCTTGAACAGGCTCCAGGCCGCGCCGGTGTTGCCCCAATGCACGAACTTGAAGAAACCGGGGACGACCACCTTTTCCTGCGCGTAGCCCAGAAAGCGGAGCACCAACTGCTTGGTTAACTGGTCCAGGCCAACCACCAGCAAGGCGACCAGCGCAATGCGACGGTTCGGGGCTCCCAACGACCTACTCAACAAGCTCATTCCAGAAATGACCGCCCCGACTGTAGCCCGAAACCGGCCCCGGAAACAAGCGCAAACACCGCGCACATGACGCTTGCTAAAATCGGGCGGAATCCGTAAATTAGGGAGCGGCCCGGTTCACGGCTGTTCGGCGCCGGGTTTCATGCGATGAAACGGAGCCATCAAATTGAATCCGAGGGCAGGCTCGATATGGCGCTGCGGAGCGCCCATCCGGCCACGCTATTTGCCGGAAGGGGAGGGGACGCATGAGCGAATTGCGGGCGCAGGCATCTCCGGCCGCTTCGCCGGAAAGGATAACCGTAGGCCGGACGGCCATGTTTTTGCCCAACGAACGGGAGGTGACGCTTTTCACGCTGACCTTGGAAGGCGAGACCATCAGTTTGCTGCCGCTGCGCAACTGGAGCCAACTGGACCAGTATAAGTGGCGGGCGCGCGGCAAGGTGCCCGGAACGCCGGTGGGGTTGGAAATCACCCACGATTACGTAAAGGTCGCCAGTGAGGTGGTGTCCACGCAGGATCCCGAAGGCCCTGCCAAGCTCCAGAAACTCCTGAATGAATGGCTGGCGGCCGCCGCCTGGGGAACCCCGCCGCCGCCCCCCCCGGAAGCCAGCCCGCCTGCCGCCGCGCCCGCGGCGTCCGCGCGGGCGGAGGATCTGGCCCCGCATTTTCGGGTGGAAGTCAACAAACTCGGGCAGGTGCTCATCTCCTGCTACCAGAACAAAGAGTTGCTGGAGACCATCGGGTTGAATCTTCCCGGCCTCACCAATCTTATCAGCCAGGGATTGATGCACAAACCCCGCTCCCTGCAGGTCGGCGCGCTGCATGACTGGATTGAATTGGACGGCGAGTTCTTCAGCTTCGGCAAGGGCCAAAACGACGCCGCCCGGCTGGAAGCGACGCTCAACGCGCGCTACCGCTCCACCGCCGCGCTGGGCCGGGGCCGCGAGGTGGTGGTGTTTGCCAATGCGGCCTCCCCGACGGGCTTTGACATTTTATTCGCGGCCAAGGTGGGCGGGGTCATTGACCATCGCCGGCGTCCCTTGAACGAGCAATCGCTGGGGCTTTTGCAGGACTACGACCGTTGCGGCCTGCTGCCCAAAGACATGGTCATCAAGCTGTCGCCGCCGAACTTCATCTTCAAACGCAAGACCCCCGATGGCGGCGAGCGCTACCTCGATGAAGGACCCGAGAGCCTGGTCACCGTGACCGGCCCGCGCGGGGAGATAACCATGGTGGACTTGAGCCGCCCGGTGAACTATTCGCGGCTCACGGCGCCGGAGTTGACGGCGGTATTTAATCACCCGGCGGTCAATCAACACAGCCAGGCTTCGATTGAGCGCGGCGCCCCAAGCCTGAAGCCGGAACTGGAACCCATGGCGGCTTCCCCGGCCGCCCCCGCCGCTCCGCCGCCGCCGCCCGCGCCGGTCGCGGCGCCCTCGAGCCCGGTTGAAAGCCAGCCAGCCCCGGTTCCAGGCCCGCAACGAGGTGCCGCGCCCGCGCCCGCCAAACCCGCCGACGCCCGGCCCGCTTCCGAGCCCGCCCCTGCCGCGGCTCCGGCGGCCGCGCCGCCGCCCAATTTGTGGTTGCAGGAAATTCTCCGGCACACCCCCATCCGGCGCGACTGGTTCAACTGGCTGATCTATCGCCGGATGGCGGAATTTTTCGGCAACTCCAATGAAGGCTATTTCGGCCCGATCCCCTGCTGGGCCTGCAGCCTGAACGAGGCTGAGGATATCTGCGACCCGGACTTCCGGGGTATCTTTCTAACCCAGAAAGGCGGGCTGGGTTATTTCAACCAGGGACGAATTATCCGTTTTTGCAACGACGTGGTTTTCATCGGAACCCTGGAGACCGCCATCGAGGGAATCCGGGTGCCCCTGGTGGCGGTGGGAGCCGATTCGCAATGCCGCCTGGTCTTCATCGTCAGGGAAGGCTACCGCGACCAATTTGGCATTCCCGGCCCCAGCCTGGCCGGGGAGCTGGAACTCCTCAGGGAGCAGGGCGCCCTGCTGATGAGCATCAAGGAAGTCCTGCACAGCCCCGAACCGATCGAGGTCGCCTGGACCGTCCCGAGCCAGCAGGACGACCCCGCCAATCCGCAGGCGATGGAGTACTTGCGCCCCGGCGCGGAAGCCGAGGCCGAGGGCCGGGAAGCGCCGCCGGCCGATGCGGACGATTTAATGCCGCCGCCGCCGGGAGCGGATTGAAAAACCGGATGAGGGCATCGTTGCTTTCCCGCCTTGCGCTGCCGGGCATCCTGCTGGCCCTGGCCGGCTGCGGCCGCTCCGACAGTGCCTCCGCCGGCGCGCGGCATCCGCTGCCCCCCTCGCCGCTCGTAGCCCAGGGGGAGCCGGGCCGCCGCGGCGGGCGGCTGGTCCTCCCGGCCAGCGCCAGCCCGCAGACCTTCAACCCCCTGTTCGTGTTCGACAGCGCATCAGACAGCATCGTGCGCCTGCTCTTTGCTTCGCTGGTGCAGTTCGATTGGCATGCGCAGGAACCCGGCCCCGGCCTGGCGGAATCGTGGTCGGTGGCCCCGGATCAAAAGACGTGGACCTTCAAACTGCGCCCCGGCGTGCGCTGGAGCGACGGGCAGCCGCTGCGGGCCGAGGACGTGGTTTTTACCTGGAACGAGCTTATCCTCAACCGGACATTCCCCGCGACCGCGTTCGACCTGTTCCGCGGGGGCGACCCTGCGTTTGCGGTGACCCCGATGGACGACCTCACGGTGCGGGTGGTGACGCGGGAGGTCTATGCCCCCTTCCTGGAGTTCTTTGGCGGCGTGCCGATCCTGCCCAAACACATATTGGCAGCAACCGTCCAGACGAAAGTCTTTCCCGCCGCCTATGGGTTGAGTTCCCGCCCCGGCCGGATCGTTGGCTGCGGCCCTTATCGGCTCAAGGAATTCCGGCGGGGACAGTTCACCCTGCTGGAACGCAACCCGGAGTACTGGGTGACCGACCAGCAGGGCACGCGCCTGCCTTATTTTGATGAAATCAAGTTCGCCGTGCACACGGCGGCCGGGAGTGAGGCCACCCTGCTCCGGGACGGGAAAAGCGACGTGTGCGATCTCATTCGTCCGTCGAGCTATGCGGCATTTCGGCACGCGGCCGCCAGCGGACGGTTCCGGCTCGTCGAACTCGGCGCCGGCGCGGAACGCGATTTCCTCTGGTTCAACCAGAATACCGGCACCAACGCCGCGGGCCAGCCCATCGTCAACCCCATCCGGTTGAAATGGTTTCGCAACCGGAAGTTCCGCCAGGCGGTGTCGTGCGCGATTGACCGGGAACGGCTGGTGCGCGAGGTCTATGACGGGCACGCCCGGCCGGCGTGCTCCTTTATCTCCTCCGAGAATCACAAATGGAACAACCCGGATGTCCCCTGCTACGCGTATGACCCGGACCGCGCCCGCGCCTTGCTGGCCGAAATTGGCATGTTGGACCGCAATGGCGACGGGCTGCGGGAGGATGCCGATGGCCACCCCCTGGAGATTCGGTTCTACTCCAACACCGGCAATCCACTCCGGGAACAGGCCGCGCTCCGGATTCAGGAAGACCTCAAACAACTGGGCCTCATGCTCCGCTACCAGCCCATGGACTTTCGGGCGCTGGTGGAGCGCATCAACGTCACCTTTGACTACGAGTGCGCTCTCATGGGGCTGGGGGGCGGCGGCAGCGATCCAGCTTCCCAGATGAATGTGCTGCGTTCCAGCGAAGAACTGCACCAGTGGTTCCCGTTCCAGAAAAGCCCCGCGACCGACTGGGAGGCCCGCATTGACACGCTGGCGGAGGCCCAGATGCGAACCCTGGACTTCGCGCAGCGCAAGAAATGCTTCGACGAGGTGCAGGCCATTCTGGCCGAAGAGCTGCCAATGATCTATATCGTGACCCCTTTTGTCGCCGGGGCCATCCGTCCCTCCGTGGGCAACCTCCGTCCAGCGGTGCTAAGCCCCTATCCCCTGACCTGGAATCTGCCCGAGCTGTATTTCAAGCCACAGTAATGCGGGCGGGCGCGTCCCGGGCCTTGAAGCGGGGCCGCATAACGGTTTAGCCCCGGCCGCTGCTCCGCCGGATCAAAGGCGGGGCTTGATAGAGACAACCCTGGCCCCCGGAAAAGGCCGCGCAAAACCCCAAACGCGCCCCAGCCCATCCTGCCCCCAGGGGCTTTTGTGATCGGCGCGAGATTGCCGAAATCGCCCGCCTTGCCACCTCCTCGGCGCAACGCCAACGCCACCGTTGGGGATTGTCGCGGAAGAGGAGGACTCAAAGCGGTTACAAGGAGCCGGGCTGTGCCGTGTCTTATCAGGAGCTCACGCACGGGAACCTCGAAGCCTTCGCCGTGCGGCAAGACCCCCACTCCGAAGCGCTGAACCACCGCCCACCCCGCAGCCGCAACCTCCCCGGTTCCTGATCCACGCAACCAAAACCTCTGAACAGGTTCCAGAACCAATCCCACCAATCACTCACCCTGCGCGCATAGCCTGGGGATAAAACTCCAACCAAACTCACCCCAATCAGTCGAATACTCCGCCCACGATGAGGGCAACGTAAGCAACCGTCTTTCGGCAACCTCCGTCCGGGAGGGGAAATGTCCCCGCCAACCGTGACCCCATCCCGCCCAAAAACCAAGGTACGCGACAACACCCAACCGCCCGTTCCGGCTTTGCCGAACGTTCGCGCCCTCTCCCTCCCGCCTTGAAACGTCGTTCTACATCATCCGCAAGTCGTCCATCCCTACTTTCCGGCTCAGGCCCGCGCCCAAACCCGCCCAACCCGCCCCACCCAGCCTAACGCTCCCATTAGGCCGTGTACAACTGGGGTACAAAGGAGGCTCAAAGGAGGCTCATGCTTATTTTCCGTGTTCTCCTGCCGGGCTTCCGATGTACTCCCCTTGTACATGGCTGGAAAGGACGGAGAAGGAACGGTCTTGTGGGCGGTGGTGGAGGCTGGGGCGGCGGAGGGCTTCGATTTCTTAACCATTGCCGTTTCAGCCGCTTGCTGAGATTTCAAGGTCGGCGGCGGCGGAACGATGGCGTTGTGAACCCGGCTTTGGCCTTTCCAGCCGTTCCGGGTCTGAAC
>JAAYVL010000048.1 GCA_012517205.1 Verrucomicrobiota bacterium | reverse complement strand
CGGCGGCCGCCGTCCGGAACGCGCTCGACCAGGTCGGCGAAGGCGCCCGGGAATCAGACGCGCCGGCGCCGCCGCTCCAACTCAGCCAGGTCACCGCCCGCAAGAACCTCAATGAAACCGCCTTCTTTTTCCCGCAACTGACCACTGATTCCAATGGCGTGGTGCGGATGACTTTTACCCTCCCCGAGGCGCTGACGAAATGGCGGTTCCTCGGTTTCGCGCATGATCGCGCGCTGCGGAGCGGCGCGCTCGAAGACCACGCCGTGTCGGCCAAAGACCTTATGGTGCAGCCCAATCCGCCCCGCTTCCTGCGCGAGGGCGACACCGTCGAATTCACGGTCAAGGTCTCGAACCCGACCGACCAACCCCAGCGCGGCACGGTGCGGCTGACGTTCAACCACGCGCTCAATAACGACCCGGCCGACGCGCTGCTGGGCAACCTCAAGCCCGAGCGGGACTTCGACCTCCCGGCCCGGGAATCGCGCAGTTATGCCTGGCGCATCCACGTGCCGGATGGGTGCGGGTTTCTCACCTACCGGGCCGTCGGCGCGGCGGCCCGCGTCTCGGACGGCGAAGAGGGCTATCTGCCGGTGCTCGCGCGCCGGGTCCTGGTCACCGAATCATTGCCGCTGCCGATTCGCGGCCCGGCCACCAACTCGTTCACGTTCACCCGGTTGCTTGAATCCGGCGCCGCGCCGACGCGCCAGAACCAGAGCCTGGTGGCGCAGATGGTGTCCCAGCCGGCCTGGTATGCGGTGCTGGCGCTGCCTTACCTGATGGAATCCCCCTACGAATGCACCGAGCAGACTTTCAACCGCCTGTACGCCAATGCCCTGGCGCGCTTCATCGCCAATTCCAATCCCAAAATCCGCCGCCTCTTCGATCTCTGGAAGGACACGCCCGCGCTCGAAAGCCCCCTCCAGCGGAACCCGGACCTCCAGGCGGTGATGCTCGAAGAAACCCCCTGGCTGCGGCAGGCCAATCAGGAGAGCCAGGCCCGCCGCAATCTCGGCATCCTGTTCGATGACAACCGCCTCGCCTACGAACAGGAAGCCGCCTTGCAGAAGCTGGCCGGGCAGCAACTGGACGACGGCGCCTGGCCGTGGTTCCCGGGCGGGCGCGGCAATGATTACATCACGCTCTATATCACCACCGGCTTTGGCCGCCTCCGGCACCTGGGCGTGAGCCTGGACGCGCCCCCCATCCTCCGCGCGCTGCGCCGGCTGGATGCCGGGATGGCGGAACGCTATGCGCGCATCCAGAAGGGGCCGGAGCCGGAAAAGCATGTCCCCAGCGCCACGGACGCGCTGTATCTCTACGGCCGCAGCTTCTTTCGCAAAGACCTGCCGATCACGCCCCCACACCGGCCGGTGATTGACTTCTTCCTCAAGCAGTCCCGGAAGTTCTGGCTCCAGACCGACTGCCGCCAGACCCAGGGCCACCTGGCTCTCGCCCTCCATCGCTTTGGCGACCTTGACGCCGCCAACGCTTCCACGGCCCGCGACATTCTGCAATCGCTCAAGGAACGCAGCGTGCGGGATGAGGAGCTGGGCCGGTTCTGGCGCGATGCCGAGCGGAGCTGGTGGTGGTATCGCGCGCCCCTCGAGACCCAGGCCCTGATGATTGAGGCCTTTGACGAAATCCTGACCGACCCGCCGACGGTGGAGGAATGCCGGGTCTGGCTGCTCAAACAGAAGCAGACGCAGGATTGGAAGACGACGAAAGCCACCGCGGATGCCGTGTACGCGCTGCTGCTGCGCGGCCCGGACCTCCTTTCTCGCGATGCCCTCGTCCAGATGTCCCTGGGCGGCGTGGATGTGACGCCGGTTCCCGGGCCGGCGGGCGGCTCCACGAGCCCGGGCTCGGTCGCGCCCGGGCGCGGCAAGGACCTGCCGGCACCGGCGGTTGAGCCCGGCACCGGCTTCTACGAATACCGCTTTGCGCCGGATCAAATTAAGCCGAAGCTGGGGGAGATCATCGTCCGGAAGACCGACGCCGGCGTCGCCTGGGGCAGCGTGCACTGGCAATACCTGGAGGAACTGGACCAAATCACCGCCAGCACCAATACGCCGCTCAAGCTGAACAAGGCGCTCTACACCCGGGTCAACACCTCCCGGGGGCCGGTGCTGGAGCCGGCCCGGGGCCCGGTCCATGTGGGCGACGAGTTGGTCGTGCGCCTCGAATTGCGCGTGGACCGCGATATGGAGTACGTCCATCTCAAGGACCTGCGCGGCAGCGGCACTGAGCCGGTGAACGTCTTCTCGCGCTACCGGTTCCAGGACGGCCTGGCTTACTACGAAAGCACGCGCGACACCGCGAGCCACTTCTTCATTGACTACCTCCCCAAGGGAACCTACGTGTTCGAGTATTCAACCCGCGTCCAGCTTCGCGGCCAATACCAGACCGGCCCGGCGCAAATCCAATGCCTCTATGCGCCGGAATTCAACAGCCACAGCCAAAGCCTGCCGCTGACGGCGGACTAGCCCCTCCCGGCGGCGCGCGGGCGTCCTCGCCCGCTTTGGGCATGGGAACGCCCAAAACCTGCCCCTTTGCGTGGGAGTGCGAACGATTTAAGCGGGCGGGACGCCCGCGCGCCGACCCTCGACT
>JAAYVL010000081.1 GCA_012517205.1 Verrucomicrobiota bacterium | reverse complement strand
TTCATACCGGCTCCGCGCTGGGCGCTCGGCACGGGCACCGACCCGTTGTACCAGCGCATGCCGCGTCGCGTCGTCTATGCCGCCCGCCCATCGGCTGGCCCCCTGCGCGGCCGCCTCATCCGAACCGGTAGCCGTCACCGTGAAGCAAAGCTTCTCGGCGTACCCAGGGGTGATCTTCTGATGCGGGCCCAACCCCCAGGCCCGCCGCAACGCACAACCCCACTGACCCGTAATCGGATCCCGGCCATAATCAACCCTCAGTTTTACCGCGCCCAGTTCGCGGCGCAGGGTAACGGGCCTGCGCCGTCGCTACTGGAGGGGGAAAAACCTCGCCGCTCCTGTCGGCGAGTGCTTGCAGACGCTCCTCCAGTCGTTGGCGTCCCCATTCGCGGGCTTCCGCCACGACCGCTCGTTCGAGGTCCGCCAGACGGGGAAACGGTTAGGATATGGACGATGTTGGTTTCCTATAATGACTCGGCTTGCATAGTGGTGTTATGCCGGTCGAGGAACCGTTACCCCCCTGGCTTAAGGACAGTGTCAAGATGCACCCCTAGCGGTGCTGGAGCCGCCTACGGGACGTCGGGCAGCATTTGGGCTTTCAAGCGTTCGAAGTGCGTGCGCACACCGCTTCGGGCCGTATAGTCCCAGACCGTCACGCCTTGCTCGCGCAAAGCCAGGAGGGCGGTTATCCACGCCTGGCCCCAGCCGCTCTCGATGGACCAGGCGCCCCAGCCGACATCGGCGGAACTGGCCCACGCCTCCCAGCGGCGGTCGTCAAAGGCGCGGAACCAGGTGCCGCTCAGGTGCGGGAACTTCTGCGAGCGGGTTTGAATGCGGCACAGATAGGCGGCCAACCGGTCCGCGGCGCGCCGGAACCGGGGATCGCCGGTGGCGCCAGCGGCTTCGTGCAAGCCGAGCAGGGCAAAGCCGGTGGTATAAAGCTGGTCGCTGACGGGGTCGCCGTTCTGCTGCACGAGCGGGGTTTCGTTGGTGCCATATTCCGCATTTGACTGCGGGGCGCGGTAATGGCCGCCGTGGGGTGGGCCGAGCCGTTCCTGGATGGCGCCGGAAGGTTGCTGCCAGGCGAGGAGGTCGCCGGCGACGCGGTCCAGCCAGGCGCGGTGCTCGGGAGTATCCGCGACGCGGACGAGCCAGGCCAGGCAGAGAAGCATGTGGGCGCGTTCGAGGTTGTCCTGCCAGCGCCACTGGGCGGGATAGGCTTTCATGGTCATGCGGATGGCCATGCGCGCGCGGTCGCGGAACAGCGGGAACCCGGTCTGCTGGTAGGACCAAAGGTAGCAGGCCCAAAGATAGGATTCGAAATGAGGCGAGTAGCTGACCGGGGCGTCCTCGAAATAAGGGCGCCACCCCTTCTGATTCAGCGCGGGCAGGTCAATGCGATCGCCGCGGAATCCCAGTTTGCCGGTGGTGCGGAGGTTGGCGAGCAGGGCGCGCATCAGGCGCTCATCCCAACGCGCCGTTCGCAGGGCGGCGCTGGCGACCGCGGTGGCCAGCATCGCGCGGGCATTATCATCCCCGTAGTTGGCCACCAGCCAGGCCGGCGCAATATCGCCCCAGCCGATCAGGCCAAACGCGCCGTGCTGCGGATCATTGCGCGGCCCCTGGCACATGCCTGAGTTGAAATACACGAAGTTCAGCAGGTTGCTGGCAATCAGGGCACTGCGCTGGCAGCGGTTGAGCTGGCTGTCCAGTGCCAGAACCATGGCGGATTCCAGGTTGCAATCCGCCCGCAGCGCCAGGCAGCGGCGCTGGTTGCCATCGGGGAGGATTCCCGAGGTATAGCCTTCGAGCAGGCCCAGCGTGCCGTCACCCAACGGCGCGTTGGGCGATGGCGGCGGGGCGGTTTGCGCTCCCGCGGCCAGGGCCTGGTATAGTGCCGGCTGCTCCGCGGGATGGATCAATAGCTGTGAATGGGCAAACCAGGCCGCCGCCTGGTTGAAAGCCGCGCGCTGAAAGCGGCGGGGAAGCCGGGCGGTGGCGCTATAAGCCGGCGCAACGAGCGGCACCGCCTTGAGCGCGTGCGCGTGCCGCGGATCCAGCGAGGAAAGAATCCTTTCCCACACGCGCAGCCAATCCCCGGCCGGAGCGTAGCGCCCGGTGACGAAGCTGCTTAGCCGGGTTGTGGCGACCATGAGGTTGCGGCCGGGCACCTCAAAGAGAATGGGAAAGGCCTCCTGGGCCGGGATGCCGTAGACGGCCGTATCATAGCCCGCAACCCGTGCGAGGATCAAATCGGCGGGCGGCGAATTGCTGACCGGCATGAACTGGCAATCGTGCGCGGTGAGAATGCGGAGGCGTGGCAACGCCGGCCCGAACCTGTCCGACGCAACGACAAGCCGCTCCCAGGCGGTGCTGCGCGGCGGGGCCAGTTCCAGGCCGGGAACCGCCGCCGGGTATTCCAGGAATAAGCGGAGTTGCTTCCGCTGCGCCAGGTCGAAGCCGCGCGGGTCAAGCATCGTGGGCTGCGCGGGATAGTTGTCGGCCAGCACCAAGACCGCGGAACCGGGAGCGGCGCTTTCGATCGCCGCCAGCGGCTCGGCGAAACGCGGGTAGCGCGCGCGGCCCAACGCGAGGTAAAGGTCATTCCGCGCGGAACAACAAAACGTCAGCGCGGCGGAGCCTGTCCGGGCGGATGAATTGGGGGCCACTCCGGCAAACAGCGCCGCCGCGGCGAAAACAAGTAGACGCACGGGCCATAGCATGCCCACAAGATGTAGAAAGCCCGGAACGAGGACAAGGCCGCGGATGCGAAAAAAGCGGGGTGACGGCGTGGGAACGGGCGATGGCTGCGGTTCGGGTTGGAAAAGCGCGGCGCAGCACCCCATTGAACGCCAAATGCCCGCCCGCCGCTGATAAGCCTCGTCCCCGGAGGAGGCCGTCCTTGGGCCGAGGCACGCCGGGCACCGCTTAAAGCCCGATTCTGTAGCCGGAACGATCTCGATTTTAACCCTAATTCGCCCCCGCGAAACACGTAAATCGCGGGTTTTACGGGCGCAAGGTATTCGGAACCCAGTAGTCAGCCCGTTGAAGCCATTCAGAACCAAATGGTCCTTGGGGCTATCCGCTTGTCTGTCAGACCCGTTTCGACCTCAGTAAAACGAGGACGCGCGGTTGGACTATCCCACGGCAACGTTTCAGATAAGCATTCGCAAAGCCAAAAGGCGTCCGGACACTCGATCTGCCCTGAAAAACAGCCCTTTGCCAGCCTTAGCTTCATAACTAGCTGTTTTTACGGAGCTTAATAATTATCCCCCCATCCTCGCTCATCGTTTCGGCCTTTCCAGGCATCCATAGCCATTGTCCGGATGTCTTGGAAATACCCTGCTCCTGCGCCGTGTACAAGGGGTGTACAAGGGATGCTCATCGGGTGTACCAGCTAAAATCCCATGGACTCCCGGTGAGCATCCCTTGTACACCCCTTGTACACGGCCTAATGGCAGGGTGAATCCAGGGAATGTCCAGGGTGCGCCGAAGCCGGCAGGATTTCGATTTTGCCTCAATTTTACCCCTCTCGATGCTTAAACTCTTAATTTTACCTGCGAAAGATCCGGGATTCCGCAGAGTTGTGTCCGTCAAGTTCAGCAAATTGGTTATCATGGTTTCCACTCAAGGTGTTTCTTGGCTTGCCCCCTGCGGCGGCGCCGCCGCAGGGGGCAAAATCGCGCGCTACGCCGCCACCGCGAGCGCCGGCGCTTTCTTT
>JAAYVL010000104.1 GCA_012517205.1 Verrucomicrobiota bacterium | reverse complement strand
ATCCGGCCGCCGGCTTGTGCGTCAATTATCTGGGCGATGCGGGCTTTTACGTGAATGCCGCGCATCCGAGCCAGGCCTTTTCCTTTCAGGTGCCGGCCTACGCGGTCTTCATCATCAATGTGGTCTCGGACAGCATCGGCATGCCTTACACCCTGGCCGTCAGCGGTGGCGACTGCCGGCCGCTGCTGAACATCTCACGCGTTGGCGCCTCCCACATGGCCCTGGACTGGACCACCGCGGCGCCCGGCTATCGTTTGGAGGCCGCCAGCCAGTTGAACGGCGCCCCGTGGGAGACGGTCCCGCCCTACCCGCCGCGCGTGGTGAACAGCCGGTTCGCGGTGAGCAACGCCATGGAAAACCTCAAGTTCTACCGCTTGCATAAACCGTAGGCGCTTGCGCGCTCCCGGCCGGCCAGGCCGATTCGGCTCGCAATCCGCGCGGAGGCGGCTAGCCTTGGCGCATGGCCGCATTGCGAATCGTCTTCATGGGCACGGCGGAACTGTCCTGCGACAGCCTGCGCGGGCTGCTGGCCGCGCCGGGCTTTCAGGTGGCGGCCGTCGTCACGCAGCCGGACCGGCCCAAAGGGCGGGACCTCCGGCTGCAGCCTTCGCCGGTGAAAGAACTGGGGCTGCAGGCCGGGCTGCCGGTGCTGCAACCCGAGCGGGCCCGCAGCGAAGCGTTTTTGGCGGAGCTGCGCGGGCTGCAGCCGGAGTTGATCGCCGTGGTGGCCTATGGCCAGATATTGCCGCCGGACATTCTGAGCCTGCCGCGCTTTGGCTGCCTCAATGTTCATACTTCGCTGTTGCCCCGGTATCGCGGCGCCGCGCCGATCCAATGGGCGATTCTCAACGGCGAGACGGAAACGGGCGTCACGATTATGAAGATGGACGCGGGCCTGGATACCGGGGGCATTTTGACGCAGGCCCGGACGCCGATTCAGCCGGAGGACACCGCGGAGACTTTGCGCGAGCGACTCGCCCGGATGGGGGCGGAGTTGCTGGCGCGGACCATCCCGGACTATATCGCGGGCGGCCTTGTTCCCCGGGAGCAACCGGCGGCGGGCGTCAGCTACGCGCCCAAAATCCGGAAACAAGACGGCCGGATTGACTGGCAGCAGCCGGCGCGGGCGATCTGGAACCGGGTGCGGGGGCTGGTGCCCTGGCCGGGGGCGTTCAGCTTTTTGCCCGGCCAGCCGCAGCCGCATCTGCTCAAAATCTGGCAGGCGGAAGTCGTGGAGGATTCGGGCGCGCCCGGCGTGGTGCTGCGGGCGGACAGGAATGGCATTGTCGTGGGGTGCGGGGAAGCCGCCCTGCGAATACGGGTCTTGCAGCGCGAAGGCGGCCGGCGCCTGGCCGCGGCGGATTTTTTGGCGGGCCAGCGATTATCGCCGGGCCAGGCGCTGGGCTGATGGCGAGCTCCCCGTCCGGGCGGCGTTCCTGCCACCCTGCCGAAAACGGCGGATTGCACTGGCGCCGTTCGGGGGTAGAATCGGTTCAAATATGAAGACCACTGATGCAGGCACAGCCGAACCGGCCTGGCGCGAATCGCGCTACGGGTTTGCCGGGGTCTGTTTTCTGTCGCTGCTGGCCGCCTGGTCCCTGCTGCGGTTGATCCTGCTCATCGCTTTCAAACCGCCCGCGACGCCCGGGGCGGAGTTCCTGCTGGTGCTGCTGGGCAGCCTGCATCGCGACGCCTTTGCGGCGCTGGTGGAGACGCTGCCCCTGTTGTTCTGGCTGCTGCTCGTGCCTAACTCCCGGTTCGGGGCCCGGTGGCATAAGGTCGTCCTCCTGGGAGGCTGGGGAGTCTTCTGCTTTTTGCAGAGCTTTCTGCTGTTCGTCGAGTTCTTCTTCTTCGAGGAATTCAAGTCGCGCTTTAATACCGTTGCGGTGGATTACCTACTCTTTCCCAAGGAAGTCTTTATCAACATTTGGGCGTCGTACCATGTCGGCGTCGTCCTGACGGTTTGCCTGGCTTTGAGCCTGGGCGCGGTGTACGCTGTCCACCGCGGGTTTGGCCGGATGTGGCAGAAACCGTTTTCCTTGAAATCCCGGCTGCTGCACCTGGCGGCGGGCCTGATCCTGGCCGCCCTGCTGGTGCCCACTTTCGATCTCAAAGGCGCGCATGCGAGCCGGGACCGCACTTTGAACGAAATCGCCAACAACGGCGCGCTGTCCTTCGTGGCCGCGGCGTGGACGCGCAACCTCGATTACCGGGCGTTCTACCGAACCATGCCCCTGGATGAGGCCTACCAGCGGGCGCGCCGTCTGCTGGCCGCACCGAACGCGCAATTTGTCGAAACCGGATCCTCCATCCGGCGGCAGGTGGCCGGCGACCCGGCCCGCCCGCGGTTGAACGTGGTAATCCTGCTCGAAGAAAGCCTGGGGTCCACGTTTTGGGGCTGCCTGGGGCGGACGAACACGCTCACGCCGGAGATGGATAAACTGGCCACGGAAGAGGGCATGTTGTTCACCCATATCTATGCGACCGGCAATCGGACAGTGCGCGGGTTCGAGGGGGTGCTGTCGTCCTTTCCGCCGCTGCCGGGGGAGTCCATTGTCAAACGCGACCGCTCGGACAATGTGGAGACGATTGCCCGGGTGCTGAAGCGGGATGGCTACACCAACGTGTTTCTCTATGGCGGGCGCGGCCTGTTCGACAGCATGCGCTCGTTTGCCCGGCGCAACGGCTACGACCGGTTCATCGAGCAGAAGCATTTCGCGCAGCCGACCTTCACCACGATTTGGGGCGTCTGCGACGAAGACCTGTTCCAGCGCGCCATCGTCGAGTTTCGTGAACTGGCGCGGACCGGCCAGCCGTTCTGCGGCACGGTGCTGACCGTTTCCAACCACAAGCCGTACACCTATCCGAAAGGCCGAATCCCCGAAAACCCGGACGAACGGCGGCGCCGCCACGCGGTGAAATACGCCGACTACGCCCTGGGCCAGTTCTTCCAGGCCGCCCGGCAGGAGGCGTTCTGGACGAATACCCTTTTTGTCGTGGTGGCGGATCACGGCGCGCGCGTGTATGGCCGGCAGAGCATCCCGATCCGGTCGTATGAAATCCCGCTGCTGATCGCCGGGCCGGCGGTGGTCAAACACCCGAGCCGCATCGCCCAACTCGGCTGCTCGCTGGATGTGCCCACCACCATCCTGGGGCTGATCGGGCGGCCGTATGAAAGCCTGTTCTTTGGACGCGACCTGCGGCTCCGCCCGGACGAGGAGGGCCGCGCCTGGGTCAATCACAACCGGGACATTGGCCTGCTGACGCACGATCGGCTGGTGGTGCTGGGCTTGAAGCAAACAGTCGAGTTCTACCAGGGCAACCCGAAGGTTGTGGATATGACATTGCTCCCGCAGCCCACCGCCGCCGACCGCGAACTCGAAAAGGACGCCATCGCCATTTACCAGGTCGCGGATGATCTCTACATGAACCGGCGCTACCGGATTGACGACACGACGGCGCCCCCCGACCCCGAGCGTTGAGCCGGCGGCGCGCCCGGAAAACCGTTCACGCCCCGCCCCGCGGCCAGAAACGAATCCAGAAGCGCTGCGGGGATTCAATCAGGATTTCGCGCAGGAGGTCTTCCATGCTGGCGGCCTCCGGCTCGTGGAGCCGCCGGGCCAGGGCCAGGGTGATGGCAAAGGCAAGGGCGGCGGCAGCAAAGAAGACGGTGTAGCGGCCCCAGGTCAATCCCAGCCAATGGGGGCTGCGATGGCCCACGGCATCAATCAGCAATCCCCAGCCGATCGGCGCGAGGCCGAGGGTGACATTGCCGATGGTGGAATAGATGGCGAAAAAGTGGTTGCGGCCCATGACCGGAATAATGGCCATCGCCAGGCGGGTATTGGCCATCTGAACCAGCGCCACCAGCAGGCCCATCAGATACTGCAGCACCAGGACGCTCGTCAGCCTCACGGGGAAAAGCCCGCCAGCCAGGCAGATCCATCCCCCCAGCACCGCCACCCAGCCGGTATGGCAAAACGCCAAAACGGGTTTGCTGCCGAGGTGGTCCAGGCGCGAGCCCAGCAGCCAGAGACTGCTGAGGCCGCCGAGGTAGGCGCTGGAGCTGAGCAACAGTATCTGCGCCTCGGACATCCCCGTCTCGCTCTTCAGGAAAGCCACGACAAACGCCGTCAGCCCGCCCGAAGCCACCGAGTAGCCGACCAGGGCGCAAAGCAGCCGCCGGAACGGGTCGTAGCGGATCATCTCCCGCCACGGCACCCGCCCCTTGGCGGCTCCGGGTTCCTGCGGCATTTCGGCATCGGGAATGCGCTTGAGGAAAGAAAGGCTCACCGCCCCCATGATGGCGCTAAAGGCGAATAGAATGGCGAACTGCCAGGCGTGCGTCGGCCCGCTGAGGCAGGCCCCGGCGATCAGGAAGGTGAGGAGGCTGGCGCAGCTTTGGACGGCGGAATCGCGGGCGAGATACTTGCCGCGCAAAGGCGCCGGAACCAGGGCGGTGATCCACGGCAGCCAGGCGCAACTGGAGATGCCGCGCGACAGATTGAAACCAAACAGCAGCGTGAGCAGCAACGCCAGCCGGGTTTCCGGCTTGAGAAAGAAACCGGTCAAAGGCACCAGCGCCATGCCAAATATGAACATCACCCGGGTGCCCCAGCCCGCATAGACAAAGCGCTTGAAGCCCAGGCGTGGAATGTAGCTGGCCGCGGGGATTTGGAAGATGACCAGCAGGGGCATCATCCCCGCGATGATGCCCAGCACGGTGGCGCTGGCGCCGAGGGTCTTGGCGTAGAGGACCATCGGGCTGTTGAGCACAATCTGGTAGGAAAAGGCGTTGAAGACCGAAAACAGGTAGGCATGGTGCAGCCCGGGCGGAAAGGAAACTCCGTCCGCCCCGGACGGGTTCGCGCTGCCTGTGAAGTGTTTGACCATGCTGCCCGCGCCCGGCGCGCCCACCGGCTCCGCATCGCCCCGGCGGACGCCGCCCGGCCAATCTAAAACCCAACTCCGGGAGTGGCGTCCCGGCCCGCGCACAACGGCGCCGCGCGGCTGGGTCAAGCCACGCGCGGCGGGAGCTTCTTTTCGACCCGGGTCTTTTCCAGCACGACGTACTTGGGCAGCCCGCTCTCGATGGGGTAACGGACCTCGCCCTCGATCAGCGGCTGCGCGTAGGCCACGAATTTCTCGTTGGGCATGTAGCCGTCCTCGCTGATCCACTCGCGCGGAATGAAATGCTCCACGTTGGCAATATCCGCCAGCGGCTGCAGCCCCGTGCTCCATTTCACCGTGCCATCGGGTTGTATCTCCCGGACAATCTTGACCATGTAGCCGCTCTCGCCGGCAATGGCCGCCCGGACCGCGGCTTCGCCGGTGGCAAAGGCATTATTGGCATCGGTGAGGCTGGCGCAATGCGCCGCGGCCCGCTGGGTGTAGCCGAGCAGCACGGTGCGCGTCTTGGTCTTGAGTTTGCCCTGCACCAGCTCTTTGAGCTCCTCCGCCGCCCCCGCCAGCACCGGGTGCCCAAAGGAATCCAGCCGGGTCTTGTCCGCGCCCACTTCCTGCCCCGCCGTGTCCTTGATGCCTTCGCCCACGACGACCACGCAGTATTTATAGGCCGCCACGGTTTCCTTGACCTTGGCCAGGAACTTCTCCGGCTCGAACGGCAGCTCGGGCAGCAGAATAATGTGCGGCGGATTGGCCGGGTTGCCCCGCTTGGCCAGCACGGTGCCCGCCGCGATCCAGCCCGCCGAACGCCCCATCACCTCGATAATGCAGCACGACCCGTCGTCGGTGGCCATGCTGCCCACGTCAAAACCCACCTCCATTACCGTGGTGGCGTTGTATTTGATGACCGAGCCGTAGCCGGGGCAGTTGTCGGTGTGGGGCAGGTCGTTATCAATGGTCTTGGGCACGCCGATGACGCGCAACTCGTAGCCGCGCTTGCGGGCCTCCTCGTGAATCTTATGCGAGGTATCCTGCGAATCATTGCCGCCAATGTAGGCAAAGTAGCGGATATTGTGGGCCTGGAACACCTCGAACAGGCGGTCCATGTCCTGGGCGGCCTTCTCGGGCTTCTTCTTAAAATCAATCTTGTAGCGGCACGTGCCCAGCGCGGCGGCGGGGGTATGGCGCAGCCCCTCGATGGTCCGGGCGCGCTCATCATTGATGTCAATCAGTTCCTCGTTGAGGATGCCAAAAATGCCGTTGGCGCCTCCGTAAATCTCCTCAATACATTCATGCCGGCCTGCTTCCTGAATCACACCGGCCAAACTGGCGTTGATGACGGACGTCGGCCCGCCGGATTGCGCCACTAACAAGTTTCCAACTAGTTCTGACATATTTATACAAATTACTGTTTTGCCGGGCTGAGCTCCGTCAACCCTGATGTTTGGAATCCCATCCGAATTCAATCCCTAGCGTGCCAATAATGCGCCGCCCTGTCAAAGCCCAATTCGACCGCGCTCCGCTCGAAAACTCCCGCCGCCGCCCGAAACAGGGTTGACAGATTCATCCCGGGGCCGACCATGAGCCGCGAAAATGAAAATCGCGACGCTCACCCAATGGCGCCCCCGGCGGATAGCCCGGCGGCGGCGGCACGACCCGTTCCCCGGCGGCTCCCGGCTCCCGCTCTCCCGCCTGGCCCGGGCGCTTCGCGCGCTTTGGTGTTGGCTGCCGGTGCTCCTGGCCGGAACGCTCCTGACCGGAGCCGGGGCCGCCGGAAACGAAGCCCGGTTGCTCAAACTCCAGGCGGTGCCGTTCACAGAGGTCACCCTCCAGGACGCGTTCTGGGCGCCGCGGCGTGAAACGAACCGGCTGGTCAGCATCCCCTTCAGCCTCCAGAAACTCGAAGAGGCGGGCAACCTCGAAGACATCCGGCTGGCCGCCCGGGGCGCGACCAACGGCTACCGCGGCCCGGTGTTCATGGACTCGGACCTCTACAAAGCGCTGGAAGCGGTGGCCTACTCGCTCGCCACCCACCCCGACCCCGCGCTCGAACGGCAACTGGAGGACATCATCCGCCTGCTCGCCGCCGCGCAGCAACCCGACGGCTACCTCAACAGCCATTTCATCGTCAAGGACCCCCGCGGGCGATGGACGAACTTGCGCGACTGGCACGAACTCTATTGCGCCGGGCACCTGTTCGAAGCGGCCGTCGCGCACTACCAAACCACCGGCCGAACCTCCTTCCTGAATATCGCCACCCGGTTTGCGGACTACATTGACTCGGTTTTCGGCCCGCCGCCCAAACGGGCGGGCTACCCGGGCCACCCGGAAATCGAGCTGGCCCTGGTCAAGCTCGGGCGCGTCACCGGCAACCCGCGGTATTTCGACCTGGCGCGCTTCTTCCTCGAAACCCGGGGCCAGAAATTCTTTGCCGTCGAACACCAAATCCCGCTGGACAAGTATGACGGCTCCTATTTCCAGGACGATGTCCCCATTTGGGACCACCAAAACATCAAGGGCCACGCCGTCCGCGCCGCCTACCTGATGTCCGGGGCCACGGACATCGCGGCGCAAACCGGCGACCCGCGCCTGCTCCGCATGCTGGACCGCGTCTGGCGCAACACCGCCGAACGCAACCAATACCTCACCGGCGGCATCGGCCCCAGCGCCCACAACGAGGGCTTCACCGTGGATTACGACCTGCCCAACTCAACCGCCTACCAGGAAACCTGCGCGACGATCGCCCTCGCCCAGTGGGCGCACCGCCTGGCCCTGATCTACGGCGAGGCGCGCTACGCCGATGCCCTGGAACGCGCGCTCTACAACGGCATGCTCGCGGGCGTCTCCCGGGACGGCACGAGATTCTTCTACGTCAACCCGCTGGAAAGCGCCGGCACCCACCATCGCTCGCCGTGGTTCGGCTGCGCCTGCTGCCCGCCCAACGTGACCCGCACCCTCGCCGCCCTCGGCGGCTACGCATACGCCGTCAGCACCGACTCGCTCTACGTCAACCTCTATATCCAGGGAACCGCCCGGGCGAAACTCGGCGAGACCGCCGTCGCGTTGCGGGTGGACACCGACTATCCGTGGGACGGCAAAGTGCGGCTGGAACTGGCCCCCGCCGCCCCAACCCGCTTCGCCCTCCGGCTGCGCGTGCCCGGCTGGTGCCCGCAGCCCTCGGTCGCCGTCAACCGCCGCGCCCAGCCGGGGTTGCTCAACCAGCGCGGCTACCTCGTTCTCGACCGCGTATGGCGGCGCGGCGACCGCGTCGAGCTGGAGCTCCCCATGCCCGTCCAGCGGATCATCGCCCACCCGAACGTGAAAGCCGACCTCGGGCTGGCCGCCCTTCAGCGCGGGCCGATCGTCTATTGCCTGGAACAATGCGATCACGCCGAGCCGCTCGCCACCCTGTGGCTGCCGCCGGAAACGCAGCTCAAACCCGCGCGCGCGCCCGGCTTGCTGGGCGGCGTGGTGACCCTGTCCGGCGAAGCGCGCGCGGTTTCTCCGCAAAAATGGGAGCGCACCCTTTACCAGGCCTCCGCGCCCTCGCGCCGCGCCGCCCTCACGGCGATTCCGTATTGCGTTTGGGACAACCGGCAGGCCGGCCCGATGAAAGTTTGGTTGCCAGCCTCGCCGCCGGTGTTGCCAGCTCGCGGACTGGAGGCCGCCGCGCAGGTCAGCCTGAGCTTTGCCCACCATAACTGCCAGCCGCAGGGGATCAACGACGGCCAGCAGCCGAAGAACAGCGCCGAACAACCCGCCGCCTGCTGCCATTGGTGGCCCCACAAAGGCACCCGCGAATGGGCCCAATACACCTGGCCGGCCCCGGTGCGGGTCAGCCGCGCCCGGGTATATTGGTTCGATGATACCGGCCGCGGCGAATGCCGGCTGCCCGCCGCGTGGCATCTCGAATACCTCGACCGGGGCGCATGGAAAGCCGTCGCCGCCGCGGAATCCTATCCCGTGGCCTGGGACCAATGGTGCTCCGTGCGCTTTGATCCCGTAAAAACAACGGCCTTGCGCCTGGTGGTCCAGCTCCCTCCCGGCTTCGCCGCCGGCGTGCATGAATGGAAGGTGGACGATCCCGGGGATGTTCCTTAATTCAGCCTGCCCTATGAAAATCGCTTTCGGCTATCGAACCGTCGTGGTGGTTGCCGCCCTCCTTCTGGGCCTCCTGCTGGCCTGCCGCACCCCCCGCGAAATAGAAACGCCCGCCGGCCTCGCGCCGCTGCCGCACACCAACCTGCTGGTCTTTCACAACCGCAAGGGCGCCGTCGTCTCCGTCAAATCCAAGGCCGACTGGCAGCAGCGCCGCGCGGAGATCCTGCGCGGCATGACCGAAGTGATGGGGCCGCTGCCGGGACCGGAAAAATGGTGCCCCTTCGACTTGCGCACCGAACAGCGAACCAATTGCGGCTCCTACCTGCGCCTCTTGCTGACCTATGCGTCGGAGCCAGGCTCGCGCGTCCCCGCCTACCTGCTGGTGCCCCACCAGGCCTTGACCGGCGCTAAGAAACTGCCCGCCATCCTGGCGCTGCACCCCACCGATATGCGCTACGGCCATCGCGTGCTCGTCGAGCAATTAAGCAGCAGCTACCGCGCTTACGGCCGCGACCTGGCCGAACGCGGCTACGTCGTCATCGCCCCCGCCTACCCGCTCATGGCCAATTACCAGCCCGACCTCCAGGCGCTCGGCTACCAAAGCGGCACCATGAAGGCCATCCATGATAATATCCGCGCCCTGGACCTGCTGGAAACACTCCCGTTCGTGCGGAAAGGAAAGTTCGGCGCCATTGGCCATTCCCTGGGCGGACACAACGCCATCTACACCGCCATCTTCGAGCCGCGCATCGGCGTGGTCGTCTCCAGTTGCGGGTTCGACTCCTTCACCGAATACTACGGCGGCAACCCGGACAACTGGCAACCCGAGCGCGGTTGGTGCCAAACCCGCTATATGCCCCGCCTGGCCGATTACCGCGGGCGCCTGGACGAAATCCCCTTCAACTTCCATGAACTCATCGCCGCCCTCGCCCCCCGGCCCCTGTTCGTCAACGCCCCCCTCCGCGACGCCAACTTCCGTCAATCGAGCGTGGACGCCATCCTGACTGCCGCCGCCGCCGTCTATCGGCTATACCACGTGCCCGGGGTGCTCCAGGCCGCCTATCCCGATTGCGAGCACGATTTTCCCCCCGAAGTGCGCGAAACTGCCTACAACTTCCTCGATCGGCACCTGCGCTGACCCCCTCGCCCCAGGGAAAACTAATCGCCAAACAGTGAAAATCGGGTTAATCCCGGCTCCAACCGAGCTTCTGCAACGATAACGCCCGGCTGCTTCTTTAATACGATTTCCCCTTGGGTTCACCCCAGAAACATCAATAATCCTCCCGCCAACGCTTTTATAGCCCCCCGCTTCCCGTTCCCGCCCATTTCCCCGATTTCCCCCTGCCAAAGCGCCGTGTACAAGGGGTGTACAAGGGATGCTCACCGGGAGTTCATAGGATTTTAGCTGGTACACCCGGTGGGCATCCCTTGTACACCCCTTGTACACGACCTATTGGGAGCCAAAATGCCGGGTTATTTGAGCGTTTTATTCCGGTCCATCCGGGTAAAGAGGGGGCCCAGCGTAAGTAAGGATGGTTTGCCCCCGACCGCAACCGCCTCTATACCCAAGGCGGATGGGCCGGAAGGCGTCTCCATCCCTGAAAGCTTTTGAGTTGTGTCCGTCAAGTTCAGCAAATTGGTTATCATGGTTTCCACTCAAGGTGTTTCTTGGCTTGCCCCCTGCGGCGGCGCCGCCGCAGGGGGCAAAATCGCGCGCTACGCCGCCACCGCGAGCGCCGGCGCTTTCT
>JAAYVL010000136.1 GCA_012517205.1 Verrucomicrobiota bacterium | reverse complement strand
TGCGCGGAGCAGATAGTATTTTCATAATGTCTGTCCTCTCTAATGGTTATTTTAATTGCTTGTCTATTACGGGCCGGAGAGCGACTCCGCTTCCTGCCGTTCCCTGGGCTGGGAGTTCCAGCCGCCCCCACCCCAAGGGTCGGGAGGAAGGCTGGCGGGCAGGGAGGCTTCGCGCAAGGGCAATTTTTGGGGGGTGGTGGTGGCAGGCCGGTGCGGAGCGCCGCGTGTGGGCACGCGGCCTGCAGGGGGCGGGATAGTGCCGGGGGCTGGTGGGTTGCCGGGGGTGGAAAGCCGCGGGAGGGTATGGGGTCTGCCGCGGCGCGCTTCCACTGACCCTGCCGGGCAGCGCGGGCGCTACCGTTGCCAGGCGAAGAGAAGGCGGTTGGTGGTGCTTACGGCCCAGAGGTTCAGGGGCCAGACCGTCGTTCCATACTTCATATAGCGCACGCTGCCATCCGCGTAAGTGAAGTTGGCGCCCCCGGAATAGACGCTCTTTTGGTTGGCGGAGTGGCAGGCCTGCTCGACGGAGTCGAGGTCATTGCCGTGGTCTTCGCAAAGGTCCATGAAGTAGTGCGCCACGGAATTCTTCTTTTCGCCGAAGACAATCGTTTCCGCGGGGTAAATCACGGCGGCCTCGCGCATGGCGCTGGCGGCATTTAACGCGGTGCCGAAGTAATCATTCCACCCATTGATGAGGTAGCTGCGGTTGGCCCGGTCCGCCGCCAACTGCGCCGCAAAATCCGTCTGCGGCGGCCCGCGGCGCCGGTCGGACGGGCAGAGCAGGATGTTGGTGGACTGGTAGTATTCGAGCAATGCTGCGGGCCAGTAGCCGGCCAGCGCGCGCAGGGGGTACCGGCCGTTGCTGTCGTCGGCATACATCCGGATGGCATATCCCAGTTGTTTGAGATGATTGGCGCATTTGACGCGCAGGGACGCCTCCCGGGCCCGGGCCAATGCCGGCAGGAGCAGGCTGGCCAGGAGGCCAATGATTGCCAGAACGACCAGCAGCTCGATCAGCGTAAACGCCCGCCCCCCCTCCCGGCGAAAGCCGGGCGGTGAGGCCACCGGCTGCTTCCGGAAGCCGCCGGATTGCGGGCCGTAAAGAATTCCAGTCATACGCTTGCTGCAATTCGGGCCACAAGACTACACTGCGTCATGCCTGTAGTCCATACTAAAATGCCGGCGGGAAAATCCTCTTTCCGCGCCCGCATCCCCGCCCTGAGCCGGCGCGTCCCCCCGCTTCCCCATGCCTGACCCGAACAACCCGCCGTCCCCCGGCCCGCTGCGGAGCTTTCTGGGCAAGTTCACCGTGCTCTTTGGCGCGGTGCGCGAGTTGTGGATCGTGTTTGCCATCGTGCTGTTCAGCAACCTGGCCTACCGGGTGGTGAACTTCACCTTGCGGCTTTGGCTCTCCTCGGACCTGGGCTACAACGACGTCCAGTCGGGCCTGGTGGTGCTGCTGTGGTCGGCGGGGCTGACGCTCTGCATCGTGCTGGTCGGATCGCTGACCGACGCGCTGGGGTTGCGCAAGACGTTCCTGCTCGGTTTCGCGCTTTGCATCATCTCGCGCGTCTTCATCACGTTTACCACGGTCAAGTGGCTGGCGCTGGGGGTCGGCCTGACCGTGCTGGCGCTCGGGGAGGGCATGGGCGCGCCGGTGACCATCGCCGCCCTGCGGCGCTACACCACCACGGCGCAACGTTCCATCGCCTTCTCCATCTTCTACGCCATTATGAACGCGGGATTCCTCATCGGCGTCCTGATTTTCGATGCCCTGCGCGCGAAGCTGGGGGAGCATGACGGCTTCACTTTGCCCGGGCTCGGCATGCAGCTCAGCACCTACCGCGCCATTCTGCTGGCCAGCCTGGCGCTGTCCATCCCCAGCTTCCTGATCATCTACTTCTGGCTCCGTGAAGGGGTCGAAGCCACGGATCAAGGGGTTGTCATCACGCCGGAGCAGGTGAAATATCCCGGCCAGAATGCCTTGCGGGTGCTCCGGTTGACGATCGGCGATACCGCGCGCGATACGGCCCGCATCTTCGCCGGCCTGTGGCGGCAGACCGGCTTTTACAAGTTCCTGGCCTTTCTGTCGCTGGCCGTGTTTATCAAGATGATTTTCGTGCATATGGATTACACCTACCCGACCTTCGGCATTCGCGAACTGGGCGAGGGCGCGCCCGTCGGGCATCTCTACGGGCTGAACAATATCCTGATTGTCTTTCTGGCGCCGTTGGTGGGGGTGCTCACGCAGCGGATCTCGGCCTATCGCATGGTTATTTTCGGCAGCTTCATTGCGGCGGCGTCGGTTTTCATCATGGCCGTCCCGCCCCAATGGTTCCGGCCGCTGGCCGACGGCTGGTTCGGCCACGGCATCGCCCATGTTTGGCTGGGCCTGAGCGGCACGGTCAACCCCTACTACGTGATGATTTTCCTCTTTGTCCTGTTCCTCTCCATCGGCGAGTCCTTCTACTCGCCGCGGCTTTATGAATACACCGCGGCCATCGCGCCCAAGGGGCAGGAAGCCTCCTACATGGCCATGTCCTCGCTGCCGTTTTTCCTGGCGAAAATCGGGGTGGGGCCGCTTTCCGGCGTATTGCTCGACCGGTTCTGCCCGGCCACCGGCCCCCGCCACTCGGGGACGCTCTGGCTCATCATTGGCTTGAGCACCCTGATTGCTCCCGTGGGCCTGTTCGTGTTCCAACGCTTCATCCGCGTTCACGAAGCCGGCCGCGACGATTGAACGCCCGCGAGTATGAACCGCCAGAAAGCATGGGTTGGGCAGGGGGAATCGGCGGCGCCCGGCGGGAACTGGGATCATGCGTGAGATGGGCTCGAGCGTCCGGCTGAGGATTGTCGTGCGCGGCGCGGTGCAGGGCGTCGGCTTCCGGCCGTTCATCTACCGGCTGGCCGTAGAGAGCGGCCTGGCCGGCTGGGTCAGCAACTCAGCCCAGGGCGTGTTCATTGAAGTCGAGGGCCCCCGCGCCGCGTTGGAGAAGTTCCGGTTGCGTCTCCCGGCGGAAAAGCCGCCGCGCAGTTCAATCCAAAGTCTCGAGGCGGCCTGGCTTGACCCGGCCGGCTATGCCGGGTTTGCCATCCGCCCCAGCGACCCCGGCGGCGCCCGGACGGCGCTGGTGCTCCCGGACATTGCCACCTGCGCTGATTGCCGGGCTGAAATCTTTGACCCGCGCAACCGCCGCTATGGCTACCCCTTCACCAACTGCACCCATTGCGGCCCGCGGTTCAGCATCCTCGAATCGCTGCCGTACGACCGCCCGAATACCTCCATGAAGGCGTTCGTCATGTGCCCGCAATGCCAGGCCGAATACGACGATCCGCGCGACCGCCGGTTCCACGCCCAGCCCAACGCCTGCCCCGCCTGCGGCCCGCGGCTCGAATTGTGGGACCGGAGCGGAAAACCGCTGCCCGCCGCAACCGCGCCCGCGGGCGCGCCCATCGCCGCGGCGGCGGAGGCCTTGCGCCAGGGCCGAATCGTCGCCGTCAAGGGCCTCGGCGGCTTTCTGCTGATGGTCGCGGCGCACAATGAAGACGCCGTTTGCCGCCTGCGGACATTGAAGCACCGTGAGGAAAAGCCTTTCGCGCTTATGTTCCCGTCGCTGGCGGCCATCCGGGCGGAGTGCGAGGTCTCACCGCTCGAGGAACGGCTCCTGCAATCTCCCGAAGCCCCCATCGTCCTGCTCCGCCGCGCCCGCGCTCCCCGCCCCGCGCCTTCCGCTCTTCCCCTCGCCCCCTCGCTCGCCCCCCGCAATCCCAATCTCGGCGTAATGCTCCCCTACGCCCCGCAGTATCATCTGCTGCTTGCCGCCCTCGGCTTTCCCGTCGTGGCCACCAGCGGCAACCTGAGCGATGAGCCCATCTGCACCGACGAATACGAGGCCCTGGACCGCCTTGGCGGCATCGCCGATCTCTTTCTGGTCCATAACCGCCCCATCGTCCGGCATGTGGACGATTCCATCGTGCGCCTGATGTCGGGGCGCGAACTGGTTCTGCGCCGCGCCCGCGGCTATGCCCCGCTGCCCATTCAACTCCCGGTCTCCCTGGGCGGTCCGCGATCGGCTCCGGGCCATTCCGTGCTGGCGGTCGGCGCGCATCTCAAGAACGCCATCGCCCTGTCCGTCGGGCCGCAGGTCTTCATCGGCCAGCATATCGGCGACCTGGAAACCGACCTGGCCTTTGCGGCCTTTCGCCGCGTAATCGCCGACTTCCAGACCCTTTACGACGCGCGCCCATCCATCATCGCCGCCGACGCCCACCCCGATTATCTTTCCACCCAGTTCGCGCACGAACTCGCCGCCCGGGGCCGCCACGGCGAGGAGGCCCAAACCCCGCCCCCTCAACTCCTCACCGTTCAGCATCACCTCGCCCATGTATTTTCCTGCCTGGCGGAAAATGAACTCGCGCCGCCGGTGCTCGGGGTTTCCTGGGACGGCACCGGCTACGGCCTCGACGGCACCGTCTGGGGCGGCGAGTTTTTCCTCGTCACGGAAACCGCCTGCGCGCGCGCCGCGCATCTCCGCCCCTTCCGCCTGCCCGGCGGCGATTCCGCGGCTCGGGAACCGCGGCGCGCGGCCCTGGGCCTGCTGTATGAGGCGCTCGGCGAAGCCGCCTTTGCGCAGACCCACCTGGCCCCGCTGCGGGCTTTCACCCCCGCCGAACTGGCCCCGCTCAAAACCATGCTCGCCCGCCGAATCAACTCGCCGCTGACCTCGAGCGTCGGGCGGTTGTTCGACGCGGTGGCGGCGCTCACCGGCGGCCGCCAACGGGCGCACTACGAAGGCCAGGCGGCCATGGAACTGGAATTCGCCCTCCCCGACACCGCTTCCGCGGACGAAGCCTACGAACTGCCCATCCGCTCGGAACCCGAGGCCCGCTCCTCCTCGTGCGCGCCGCTCATCCTCGACTGGGCTCCCATGCTCGAAGCTATATTGGCCGACCTGGCCCGCGGCGTTCCCGTGAGCCAAATCTCCGCCCGCTTCCATCAGGGGCTGGTCGAGGCCATCATTGCCGTTGCCCGGCGGCTCGGTCAGCCGCGCGTGGTTCTCTCCGGCGGCTGTTTCCAGAACCGCTGCCTGACCGAACACGCCGTGCGCCGTTTGCGGGAGGCGGGCTTCCGTCCCTATTGGCATCAGCGCGTCCCGCCCAACGACGGCGGCCTCGCGCTGGGCCAGATCGTGGCCGCCCTGAGCCCGAACGCCCGCCTGCTGCCGTCCTGACCCGGCCGAATTCAGCGCCCCGCTCCGCGCGACATTGCCGGATTGCCGCCCCCGGTGTAGGTTGGAGGATAATGTGTCTGGCTATTCCAGGTAAAATTACCAGCATCAGCGGCGAAGACCCGCTGCTGCGCACCGGCAAAGTGGACTTCGGCGGCATTCTCAAAGAAGTCAACCTGGCCTACGTGCCCGAAGCCGTGATCGGCGATTACGTCATCGTCCACGTCGGCTTTGCGCTCAGCCGGGTGGACGAGGCGGAGGCCAAACAAATCTTCGAATACCTGCGCGAGATGCAGGAACTGGGCGACCTGCAGGAAGCCGGGGCGGGCGCCGCGCCGGCCCCGGCGCCGGGGCCATCGCCGCCATGAAATACCTCGATGAATACCGCGAGGCCGGCGGCACGCACCAGTTGGCGCGCGAATTGGCCCGCATCACGACGCGCCCCTGGCTGCTCATGGAGGTTTGCGGCGGCCAGACCCATGCAATCGTCAAGTTCGGCCTGGACGAGCTGCTGCCCCGGCAGGTCACGCTCCTGCACGGCCCCGGCTGCCCGGTCTGCGTCACCCCGCTCGAATTGATTGATAGCGCCCTCGAACTGGCCGCCCGGCCTGACGTTATTTTCTGTTCGTTCGGCGACATGCTGCGCGTGCCCGGCAGCACCACCGACCTGCTGGCCGTCAAAGCCGCGGGCGGCGATGTGCGAATCGTCTATTCCCCGCTCGATGCCGTAAAGCTGGCCGGGCAAAACCCCGCCCGGGAGGTTGTCTTCTTTGCCGTCGGCTTCGAGACCACCGCCCCCACCACGGCCATGGCGGTTTACCAGGCGGCCCGCCAGGGCCTTCGGAATTTCTCCCTGCTCGTCTCGCACGTGCTGGTGCCGCCCGCCATCGAGGCCATCCTGGACGCGCCCGACCGCCGCGTGCAGGGGTTTCTCGCCGCCGGCCATGTCTGCGCCGTCATGGGCTGGGAGGAATACCTCCCCCTCGCCGCAAAGTATCAGGTGCCCATCGTAGTCACCGGCTTCGAGCCGCTCGATATTCTGCAAGGCGTGCTGATGTGCGTGCGGCAGCTCGAGAGCGGGCGGGCCGAGGTCGAAAACCAATACCGCCGCGCCGTGCGCCAGGCCGGCAACTCCCCGGCGCAGCAGCTCATCCGCGAAGTCTTCCAGGTCACCCCGCGCAAATGGCGCGGCATTGGGGAAATCCCCCGCAGCGGCCTGGGCCTGCGCGACGCTTACGCCGCCTTCGACGCCGAGCGCAAGTTCGGCCTGGCGGGCCGCGGCGTGGCCGAACCCGCCGAATGTCAGAGCGGGTTGGTGCTGCAAGGCAAAATCAAGCCCCACGAATGCCCCGCCTTTGGCACCCGCTGCACCCCCGAACATCCTCTCGGCGCGACCATGGTCTCCTCCGAAGGCGCCTGCGCCGCCTACTACCGCTACCGCCGCGAACCATGACCACCCCGGCGAAGTTCACGCCCGCCTGCCCGTTTCCCATCCAGGACTATCCGCGCGTGCTGCTGGCGCACGGCGGCGGCGGCAAGCTCATGCACCAGCTCATCGGCAAGCTCTTCGTGCCCGCCTTTCGCAACTCCCTGCTCGAAGCGCAGCATGACGCCAGCGTGTTCGACCTCGCCGGCCAGCGCATCGCCTTCACCACCGATTCCTACGTCGTGCGCCCCCTTTTCTTTCCCGGCGGCGACCTCGGCTCGCTCGCGGTGCATGGCACGGTGAACGACCTCGCCATGGCCGGCGCGCGCCCGCGCTACCTCAGCGCCGCTTTCATCATCGAAGAGGGGCTGCCGATGGAGACCCTGTGGAAAATCACCGCCTCCATGCAGCAGGCCGCCCAGGCTGCCGGGGTCCAGATCATCACCGGCGATACCAAGGTTGTGGATAAAGGCAAGGGCGATGGCCTCTTTATCAATACCGCCGGGATTGGCATCCTGGAGCACTCGCTCCGTATCGCGCCCCAGAGCGTCCAGCCCGGCGACGCCATCCTCGTCAGCGGCGACGTCGGCCGGCACGGCATGGCAATCATGGCCGTGCGCGAGGGACTGGAGTTCGAGAGCGCCATCCGCAGCGACTCCGCCCCGGTCGCCGAGGCCGTCCTGCAGCTCATTCAGGCCGGCCTCGAAATTCATTGCCTGCGCGACCTCACCCGCGGCGGTCTCACCAGTGTGCTCAATGAAATCGCCGAAGCCGCCCGCCTCACCCTCCAGGTCGAGGAAAAGCTCATTCCCGTCCGCGAAGACGTCCGCGCCGCCTGTGAGATTCTCGGGCTCGACCCGCTGCAAGTCGCCTGCGAAGGCCGCTTTGCCGTTTTTGTGCCGGAACGCGACGCCGCGCGCGCGCTGGAAATCCTGCGCGCGCATCCCGTCAGCGCCGGGGCAGCCCGGATTGGCCAGGCCTCCCCCCAATCCACCGCCCGCGTTCTCCTGCAAAGCGCCATCGGCGCCCGGCGCATCCTCGACATGTCCAGCGGCGAGCAATTGCCCCGCATTTGCTAGGCGCGGGGCGCGGCAAGCGGCTACTTTCCCAGCGGAACTGCGCCCGGCCGGCCGAAATTTTGGCGTTTGAGATTGACCCCCATCTGGTTCTATGCGCAGATGAAAGACCCCGAAAAGGGTCAGTGCAGAAGATGGCTAAAGCTTTGCCGAGAAACAGAAACGGGTCGCGCGCGTCACAGGTATCGAAGTACGACGCGCAAAACACGGCGCTGACAAAGACTTATGGCGCGCTGGCGGACCTGCGGCGCGAGCTGGGCGATTCAAGCGCGGTGGTCGCCGAACGGGAGAAATTGCTGCGGGTCTTCGCCGGCTGCGCGGATTCGCAACGGGCGTGGCTCCTGCTCGAGGATTACTTCGAAAAGCTCCGCCTGTCGCGCAAGGATTTCCCCAACTCCGACTGGTGGCCGCGCTTGCTGGCGGTGCAAGGGACGGCGCGCCTGGAGGAGCTGGCGTTCCTGTTTCTGCGCGCGCGGCGGCCGGTGCCCACGGAATTGAGTGTCTACGCCAACCGCGACCGGTTCGAGCGCCTCGAGCAGGCGGCGCGGGAGCAACAGTTGGTCCGCCACCTGGAGACCTGGCTTTTCCCGGAGCCCCCGGCGCACTTCGACGCGCCGCGGGCCTTTGTGCGGGCGATCTGCCATCCGCAACCCGACCCGGAGCAGCCCGCGTGCTGCCGGCTGGCGGTGGAATTGCGCCTGGCGCGCCCGCGCACCGGCGAGAAGGTCCGGACGCTGGGCGAAATCCTGGAACTGACCACGCGCGCCGCGCACGAGCAGGAGCTGTTCCCGCCCGGCGACTGGGAATTCATCCGGTGGCTGGCAGAAACCCATTCCCATCGCCGGAACGGCGAAACGCCCCTGGTGCTGTCAGACCTTGAACTGTTGCACTGGCTGGCGCGCTGGGGCCACACCGCCCGGCTCGAACTGGCTCTCGGCAAGGAACCGCCGCAGCCGCTCGAATTCCAGGGCGCCGTCGCCGAGCTGACGCCGCACCTGGAAAACGGCGGAGCGGGCCTGGCCTTTACCCACCGGCTGACCGTGCCCGGCGGGGGGATTTATCCGCTGAGCGAAGTGCGGTTCTTCAACCGCCACCCAACCCTGGCGCTGGCGGGGAGAACCTTCTACCTGCTGCGCTCCGCGCCGCCGCCGCCCGTGTTCGAGCTCTGGAATACCCAGCCGGCGCTGCCCCTGGCAAAGCTGAGCCACCGCCTGCTGCTGCACCTGCGCAAAACCCAGTCCCGCCAGGGCGTGGACTGGGAGCAACTCTGCCTCAGCCACGCGGCCAAACCGCAATTCCTGTTCGAACTGCTCGCCGAAACCGTGCGCCTGCAGTTGCGCGCCCGAAGCCAGCGCGACCAAAGCCTCTGGTTCTGGAACGGCCACGAATGGAAACGGCACGCCTCGAATCCCCCGCGCCCGGACGGCGCCCGGCCGGAACTGCTGGATGACCCGCGGCTGGAACCCGCGACGCAATGGCTGCGGCGGCTGGATTGGTTCACGCCCGAACCGGGCCTCTGGGTCGGCGACGCCAATGAGACCTTCCTGGGCCTGCTGGCCCGCGCCTGGGCCGACCGCCCGGCGGAGGCCGATTACCTGGGCAATCCCGGTTTCTCCCGCCTGTTCCTGGCGCCGCGCCAACTGCGCCCGCGGCTCGTGGTCAAAGGCAGCGGCATTGACTGGCTGGAGGTCTCCGCCGAATGGGAACAGGAGGGGCTGAAACTCACCGCCGCCGACTTGCAGCGGCTCCAGGCGGCCACCGGACGCTTCGTAAAACTGCCCGACGCCGGCTGGGTCGAACTGGACGCGGACGCGGTGCATTCGGCGCACGAGGCCATGGCCGACCTGGGCGTGGAAGGGCTGGCGGCGGCGCCCCAGCGCCTCGGCCTGGAGCAGGCGGCGCACCTGGGCGAAGACGGCTGGCGGCGCTTCTGTGATTCCGCCGCGGCCCGGGCCTTGCGCGAGCGCATCCGGAACTTCACCGGGCTGCCCGCCATGCCGCTGCCCGCCGCGGTGCGGGCGGAACTGCGGCCGTATCAGAAAGCGGGCTTTGATTTCCTCTGCCACCTTACCCGGCTCCGGCTGGGCGGCATCCTCGCGGACGACATGGGCCTGGGCAAGACGCTGCAAACGCTGGCGTGGCTGGCGTGGCTCAAAGACCAGCATCGGAAAGACCCCCAGCCGGCGCTGGTGATCTGCCCCGCCTCGGTGCTGCATAACTGGCGGCGCGAGGCGGAACGCTTCACCCCGCAACTCCGGGTGCTGGTGCTCGAAAGCGGCGCCGCCCGCCATAACTTGCGCCGGCAAGTCCCCCAATACGACCTCATCGTCACCAACTACGCCCTGCTGCGCCGCGACCTCGAGGAGCTGCAAAAGTTCGCCTTCCGGGCCATTGTCCTGGACGAAGCGCAATTCATCAAAAACCCGGAAGCCCAGGTCACCCAGTCCGTGAAGCAATTAAAAGCCGCCCATCGCCTGGCGCTGACCGGCACGCCGCTGGAGAATCGCCTGCTGGACCTGTGGAGCATCGTGGACTTCATCCAGCCGGGCTACCTCGGCCGCCAGGACCGCTTCACCGAAACCTACGAGCCGCGCGGCGAGGAGTCCGAGGCGGCGCAACGCATCGCGCGGCGCCGGTTGTCGGCCCGGCTGCGCCCGTTGCTGCTGCGCCGGCTCAAACAGCAGGTGGCGAAAGACCTGCCTGAACGCATCGAGCAGCGTCGCGACTGCCAACTGGGCGACGCGCAGCGCAAGCTTTACCTGGCCGAACTGCGCCGCAGCCGCGAGCTGGTGCTGAAAACCGTGGCCGAGCAGGGCCTCAACAAAAGCAAAATCCATGTGCTGGCCGCCCTCACCCGGCTGCGCCAGATTTGCTGCCACCCCCGGCTGGTGGGCAACGACGCCGCCTCCGGCAAGACCGAAACCCTGTTCGAACTGCTCGACGCGCTCTCCGCCGAAGGCCAGAAGGTGCTGCTGTTCAGCCAGTTTGTGCAGATGCTGCACCTGCTCGAAGCGGAATGCCGCCAGCGCCAGATTCCCACCCATAGCCTCACCGGCCAAACCCGGGACCGGGCCGCTGTCGTGAGCGCATTCCAAAACGACCCCCGCCCGGCGGTGTTTCTGCTCAGCCTGCGAGCGGCGGGCACCGGCCTGAACCTGACCACGGCCAGCTACGTCGTGCTCTACGATCCCTGGTGGAACCCGGCGGTCGAAGCCCAAGCCATTGATCGCTCCCACCGCATCGGCCAAACCCGCACCGTCAACGCCTACCGCCTGATCTCCCCCGGCACCGTCGAAGAAAAGATTTGGGAGCTGCAACAGCGCAAAGCCCGGACCATCGCCGACGTGCTCGGCGAAGAAGGCTTCGCCCGCAGCCTCTCCCAAACAGATCTGGAATACCTGTTCGCCGAAGCGTAAAGCCCGGATTCGACCCGGTCCGCCAACCTGAACACGCCAGAGATCCGCCCGGCGCCCGTCCCAAACGCCTGGTTTGGCCACGCCGCCAGGTGACTGTGGAGCGGGAATCCTGCCGCCTGCCGGTTCCAGCCCGTCGGCGCAACGATCCGGAACGCAGCTAGTGATCAGATTGCCCCGGAGCAGCCTGATTCTGCTTGCGCGCTTTTACCCCAACTGATAGCATTCCACCCGTCTTCGAAAGATTGTGCCAAAGGTTAACAATCGCCTGCGGGGACGGTTGACTGCGGCTTGGCACGGGTGGCCCGGACTCAGCGCTGGAACCAACACGAATTGCGGAGCAGATGTGATGACTGAAACAACCAACCAGAGCGCAAACCTGGGATTCGAGTGCAAACTTTGGCGGGCGGCTGACGCGATGCGTTCCAACATGGACGCGGCCGAGTACAAGCACGTTGTCCTCGGCCTGATCTTCCTGAAGTACATCTCAGACGCCTTCGAAGAGCAGCACGCCAAGCTCGATGCCGACCGCGCCAAGGGTGCCGACCCGGAAGATCGCGATGAGTATATTGCCCAGAAAATCTTCTGGGTACCCCGGGAAGCTCGCTGGTCGAACCTCAAGGCCAACGCCAAGCAACCGGCCATCGGCAAGGTCGTGGACGACGCCATGCTCGCCATCGAGCGCGACAATCCGTCCCTCAAAGGCGTGCTGCCGAAGGATTACTCCCACCCGCGCCTCGACAAACAGCGCCTTGGACAGCTCATTGACCTCATTGGCAACATCGGCCTGGGCGACAAGGCCAACCGATCCAAGGATATCCTCGGCCGGGTTTACGAATACTTCCTGTCCCAGTTCGCCAGTGCCGAGGGCAAGAAAGGCGGCCAGTTCTACACGCCCCGCTGCGTCGTGCAATTACTGGTCGAGATGCTCGCCCCCTACAAGGGCCGCGTCTATGACCCCGCCTGCGGTTCCGGCGGCATGTTCGTCCAGTCGGAAAAGTTTGTCGAGGCCCACGGTGGCAAGATCGACGACATCAGCATCTATGGCCAGGAATCCAACCACACCACCTGGCGGCTGGCGAAGATGAACTTGGCCATTCGCGGCATCGCTGGAAACCTCGGCAAGGAGCACGCCGACAGCTTTCACCGCGACCTGCACCCCGACCTCAAGGCCGACTATGTCATCGCCAACCCGCCCTTCAACGATTCCGACTGGCGCGGAGAACTGCTTAAAGACGACAAGCGATGGGAATTCGGCACACCGCCCGCCGGGAACGCCAACTTCGCCTGGGTTCAACACTTCATTCATCATCTGGCCCGGACCGGCCTGGCGGGCTTCGTCCTGGCCAACGGCTCGATGTCTTCCAACCAGTCCGGCGAGGGGGAAATACGTAAGGCCATCGTCGAGGACGATCTGGTAGATTGCATGGTGTCGATGCCCGGCCAGCTATTCTACTCGACGCAAATCCCCGTCTGCCTCTGGTTCCTCACGCGCAACAAGAGCAACGGGCGTTTCCGCAAGCGTACCGGCGAGACGCTCTTCATCGATGCCCGCAAGTTGGGCAGTATGATTGACCGCGTTCACCGTGAACTGACCGAGGAGGACATCCAGAGGATCTCGGACACCTACCACGCCTGGCGGGGAGATAAGTCTGCTGGGAATTATGAAGATATACCCGGCTTCTGCAAAAGCGCCACGCTCGATGATATTCGCCATCACAACCACATCCTCACGCCCGGCCGCTATGTCGGCGCGGCCGAGGTGGAAGACGACGGCGAGCCGTTTGAAGAAAAGATGGCCCGCCTGACGTCCGCCCTGCGGGAGCAGAGCGCACAGGCCGAGAAGCTCGACCAGATCATCTGGGCCAACCTGGAGGACATCGGCTATGGCGGATAAGAAGCTGGCGAAAACCAACGACTTTGCGTTACTTCTCACTGAAGTGAAACAACGCATTCAGCTCGCCCAGACCCAGGCCGTTCTGGCCGTCAACTCAGAGTTGGTCCACCTGTATTGGGACATCGGCCGCATCATTGGCGCGCGCCAGAAGCTCGAAGGCTGGGGTGCGGCAGTCATTCCACGGCTGGCACGGGAGCTGAAAAACGAGATGCCCGAACTGAAGGGTTTTTCGGAGCGCAATATCGGGCGGATGATTGCTTTTTACCGGGAGTATCCCGATCCGTCCGCATTTTTGCCGCAGCCTGCGGCAAAAATAAGTTCCCCGGTAAAAATGCCGCAACCTGCGGCAAAATCGGGAACCGCGCTGCTCTGGGCAATTCCCTGGTTTCATCACATTGTTCTGATGGAAAAGGTCAAAGACATTCCAACGCGATACTGGTACATGGAGCAGACCCTTGCCAACGGCTGGAGCCGGAACATTCTGGCGATGCAGATCGAGGCGAAGGCCCATGCCCGGCACGGCAAGGCCCGGTCCAATTTCGCCCTGACGTTGCCGGCGCATCAGTCTGACCTGGTGCAGCAGACCCTCAAGGATCCCTATATTTTTGATTTTCTCACCCTGACCGAGCCCTTTCACGAACGCGAGCTGGAAACCGAACTGGTCCGCCACCTGGAAAAATTCTTGCTGGAGCTTGGCCAGGGGTTTGCTTTTGTCGGGCGGCAATACAAGCTCGATGTCGGAGACGAGGAGTTCTACATCGATCTGCTTTTCTACCACCTGCGCCTGCGCGCATTTGTGGTCATCGAGCTCAAGAAGGGCAAATTCAGACCGGAATATGCCGGCAAGCTGAACTTTTACTGCAATGTCGTCAACGACCACCTCAAGCACCCGGCCGACCAGCCCACCATCGGACTGATCCTCTGCCAGGAACGCAGCCGCTTGCTGGCGGAGTACAGTTTCGCCGGGATTGACAAACCCATCGGAATTTCCAC
>JAAYVL010000148.1 GCA_012517205.1 Verrucomicrobiota bacterium | reverse complement strand
TTCACTCCTTCGGGCAGTGTCCCTTTGCGCTCCTGGGGTATGAAGCGGAATTCGCTGTTTTCGATGGCCCGCACATCCTCGTGGCGGACGGTGAGCATGGTCATGGGCGGCACCTTCTGCTCGCGCCAGCCCTTCTCGTTGTCCACGGCAAAGTCGATGAAGGCGTCGTCCGAGGAGTAGAGCACCACCCGGTGCTGGCGGTGGATGCGCAGGCAAAGCGGCTTGTTGCCCTTAAGCACGGTAATGGTGCCGGGGTCGAGCCGCGAGACCAGCACGGCGCTCATCTGGCCGCGACAGAGGGCAAGCGCCTTCTTCAAGCCCTCCCGGTCGATGGGGCCTTCTGGCGCGAAGCGGTCGGCCAGGCGGAAGATCAGCTCGCTGTCCACCTCGGCGTAGCGCGGCAGCCCCAGACGGCGGAACAGATAATCGGCGTTGTAGATGGTGCCGTTGTGGGTGCCGATGACGATCCCGGCCCGGATGGGATGGTTGTTGCGGTTGTTGAACTCGTTGCCCCGGGTGCGCCAGCGGGTGTGGCCCATGAGGATGGTGGTCTCGTTGTCGACCTGTCCGAGCAGCTCCTGGAACGGCTTCTCGTACACCAGCTCGTGCGCCCGCATCGGCCGCTTGAAGATCCGGTGACTGCCGTCGGTCTTGAGCCAGGCCAGACCGGAGGCGTGTGGGCCGCGCTCCTCACTGTGCAACAGCATGCGGATGAAGACCTCGCGCAGGTAATCCCGCTCGTCGGGCCGTCTGCGCTTGCGGCCGAAGATGATGCCTACTTGTCCGCACATGGAGCCGGGTCCTCTTTGCCGCCGAAGTTCTTGGCGAGCGGTCTCGTCCCTTCGAGGACGAAGGCTGCGTATTCGCGCCGGTGGTCCGCCAGCCACACGGCCACCTCCGGGTAGCCCATCTCGGCGGTCAGCCGGGTCACCTCCGGGTGGTCGAGCATGTTGGTGCGCCCGGAGAGCCGCACCGTCTCCAGGGCTTCGAGGAATCGTTCCGGCCAGGGATCGCTGGCTTTGTCGTCGGGCAGGAACTCGATCAGGCCGTGCCGGGCCAGACGGGTGAGAAACTCGGCGGCCGCAGCGGCGGCGTCCTCCGGCAACGGCTGGGTCGGCCCGCCTTCGATGCCGGAAAGCACCTCGATCATGTAGTCCCGGGGCGCTCGGCTGGCGGTAAATGGCGTCTGGCCGCGCATCAGCTCGACAACTTCGAGGCAGTCTGCGGCCTGGATGGTTTCCCCGCTGCCGGGGATCGGTTCACCATCCAGCGTGGTGGAGGCGCCGGGAGTTGAACCCGGGTCCTTAGCCAGATTGCCAGCCGCGACTACATGCTTAGTCAGGAGAGAGTTTTCTGCCGGGCGATGGCGGCCTGACTCCGAGTCGCCCAGCCTAGCCCGCAGGATAAGAACTTCAACCCGCCGCGCGCGGACGCCGCGTCGAGCCTACTCCTGCTGTGGCGCTCATCCGGCGTAGCAGGTGTCCGCCGGTGAACGTCGTGGCGCTTAGGCCGCGAGAGCTAATTCTTCGTTAGCAATTATTGTTCGGTCCGATGATTAACGAGGCCAACGAACCATCCTCGGCATGCCGCCTCTGGCGCACCAACCAAGTCGAAACCAGTACGCCCCCTGATTCGGCTCCCCTACCCTCGCCCAGCGCGCCGGATTTGTCAAGCGCCATCGCCAACCCCGGGCAAAAGCCCCCCGGCGCGCGGACGCCGCCCTCCACGCCGGGCGCGCGCGGCCATCCCGGCAAAGAAAAAGCGAAGCGGACATGCGTCCGCCTCGCTCGCTTCCTCGTTCCTCTAAAAACGCGGCTCCGGGTGCCCGGGCCGGCGCGCGCCGGCCCGGGACCCGGCCGGGATTAATAATCCATGTCGCCGCCCATGCCGCCGGGGCCACCCGGCATCGGCGCCTTCTTCTCCTTCTCCGGAATCTCGGTGATGAGACATTCCGTGGTCAGGAGCAGGCCCGCGATGGACGCGGCATTCTGCAGCGCGGTGCGGCTGACCTTCTTGGGGTCCACCACGCCGGCCTTGACGAGGTCTTCGTAGCGGTTGTCGGCCACGTTGTAGCCCTCGTTGCCCTTGCGCTTCTTGACTTCCTCGACGACGATGGAGCCCTCCACGCCGGCGTTGTTGGCCAGCTCGCGGGTCGGGTATTCGATCGCCTTCTTGACGATGCCCACGCCGATCGCCTCGTCTTCATTGGCGCTCTTGACTTTGTCAATGGCCTCCAGGCAGCGGATGAGAGCCACGCCGCCACCGGCGACGATGCCTTCCTCGACTGCCGCGCGGGTCGCGTGCAGCGCGTCCTCGACGCGCGCCTTCTTCTCCTTCATCTCGGTTTCGGTGGCCGCGCCGACGTTAATGACGGCCACGCCGCCGGCCAGCTTGGCCAGGCGTTCCTGGAGCTTCTCGCGGTCGTAGTCCGAGGTGGTCTCCTCGATCTGGCGGCGAATCTGGTTCACGCGCCCCTGGATGTCGGCATTCTTGCCGGCGCCTTCCACGATGGTCGTGTTTTCCTTGTCCACCACGATGCTCTTGGCCCGGCCCAGGTCGCTCAGCTCCACGCTCTCCAGCTTGATGCCGAGGTCTTCACTGATGAACTTGCCCCCGGTGAGGATGGCGATGTCTTCGCACATGGCCTTGCGGCGGTCGCCGAAGCCCGGCGCCTTGACCGCGCAAACGTTGAGCGTGCCGCGCAGCTTGTTCACCACCAGCGTCGCCAGGGCTTCGCCCTCGACTTCCTCGGCGATGATCAGCATCGGCTTGCCGACCTTGGCCACCTTCTCGAGCAGCGGCAGCATGTCCTTGAGGCTGCTGATCTTCTTCTCGAAAATGAGCACGTAGGCGTCTTCCAGCTTGGCTTCCATCGCCTCGGCATTGGTGACGAAATAGGGCGAGAGATACCCCTTGTCAAACTGCATGCCCTCGACCACTTCGAGCGTGGTCTCGATGGACTTGGCTTCTTCCACGGTGATCGTGCCGTCCTTGCCCACCTTGTCCATCGCGTCGGCGATGATCTCGCCAATGGTGGCGTCCCAGTTGGAGGACACCGTCGCCACCTGCTTGATTTCCTCCTTGTCCTTGACCTTCTTGGAGATCTTGTCCAGGTGCCCCACGGCGGCCTCGACGGCCTTCAGCACGCCGCGCTGAATGCCGATCGGGTTGGCGCCCGAGGTCACGAACTTGAGCCCCTCGCGGTAAATCGCCTCGGCCAGGACCGTCGCGGTCGTGGTGCCGTCGCCGGCGGCGTCGCTGGTCTTGCTGGCGACTTCGCGCACCATCTGGGCGCCCATGTTTTCAAACGGATTCTCCAGCTCGATTTCCTTGGCGACCGTGACGCCGTCCTTGGTCACCGTCGGAGAGCCGAATTTCTTGTCGAGCACCACGTTGCGGCCCTTGGGGCCGAGGGTGGCGCAAACCGCTTTGGAAAGTTTGGAAACCCCGCGCAGCACAGCCTGCCGGGCGGCTTCATCGAAGAGTAATTGTTTCGCTGCCATAAGTTAATTGATTGTCAATGGTTAATAGTTGATAAATTCCGTCGTCGCCGGTCAGGTGAGGATGGCCAGGAGGTCATCCGAGCTCAGGAGCTTGTACTCCTTGTTGTCAATCTTGATTTCGGTGCCGCCATACTTGCTGACCAGCACCCGGTCGCCCACCTTGACTTCAAACGGCACTTTCTTGCCGTCCTCGTCGGTTTTGCCCGTGCCCAGCACGCGCACAATCCCTTCCTGCGGTTTTTCCTTGGCGGTATCGGGGATAATGATTCCGCCCTTTTTGACTTCTTTCTCCTCGACCGGTTCAACCAGAACGCGGTCGCCGAGGGGTTTTACGTTTAATGCCATAGTTTGTTTCTCTTTTGGTTTGTTTGTTTATGCGTTGAATCAAAATCCCGCCGCCCGAGCGAGCGGGAAAAAGCTACTTCTTGTCGTCCACGACCTCCGCGTCAATGATCGGCCCCTCGTCCGGGCCTTTCTTGTCCTCGGCGGGCGCCTCGCCGCCGCCCGCCGGGCCGGCGTGCGCCTGCGCCTTGCTGGCCTTGGCCTTCTCCGCCGCCGCCTTGTACAGCTCGTCGGACACCGACTGCCAGGCCTCGTTGAGCTTCTCCGTGGCCGCCCGGATCGGGTCGGCCTCGGTGCCCTTCAGCGCCTCCTTGACTTCCGCAATGGCGCCCTCGATCCGGCTCTTGTCGTTGCCGGAGATCTTGTCCGCAAAATCCTTCAGCATCTTCTCCGAGCGATACACCGCGTTGTCCGCCTCGTTGCGCCGCTCGATCTCCTCGCGCCGCTTCTTGTCTTCCTCCGCGTGCGCTTCGGCGTCCTTGCGCATCCGCTCGATCTCGTCCTTGCTCAGGCCGCTGCTGGCGGTGATGGTGATCTTCTGTTCCTTGCCCGTGCCCAGGTCCTTGGCGCTCACGTGCAGGATGCCGTTGGCGTCAATGTCAAACGCCACCTCGATCTGCGGCACCCCGCGCGGCGCGGGCGGAATCTCCGTCAGGTGAAACTTGCCGATGGTCTTGTTGTCCCGCGCCAGCGGCCGGTCGCCCTGCAGGACGTGAATCTCCACGCCGGGCTGATTGTCCGCCGCGGTCGAGAAAATCTCCGACTTGCGCGTGGGAATGGTCGTGTTGCGCTCGATGAGCTTGGTGAACACCCCGCCGAGCGTCTCGATGCCTAGCGACAGCGGCGTCACGTCCAGCAGCAGCACGTCCTTGACGTCGCCCTTGAGCACGCCGGCCTGGATGGCCGCCCCCACCGCCACCACTTCATCCGGGTTCACGCCCTGGTGCGGCGGCTTGTTCACCAGCTTCCGGGCGGTCTCCACCACCTTGGGCATGCGCGTCATGCCGCCCACCAGCACCAGCTCGTCAATCTGGGCATTCTGAAACTCCGCGTCCCGGAGGCAGTTCATGACCGGCCCGGTCGTGCGCTCGAACAGGTCGTCGCACAACTGCTCCATCTTGGCGCGCGTCAGCTTCATGCTGATATGCTTCGGCCCGCTGGCGTCCGCCGTGATGAACGGCAGGTTAATCTCGTACACCTGCGAGCTGGACAGCGCGATCTTGGCCTTCTCGGATTCCTCCTTGAGGCGCTGCAGGGCGTCGGCCTGGTTGCGCAGGTCCATCCCGTGCTCCTTTTTGAACTCCGCCAGGATCCAGTCCATGATCCGGCCGTCCCAATCGTCGCCCCCCAGGTGGGTGTCCCCGTTGGTGGCTTTCACCTCGAAAACGCCCTCTCCCAGCTCCAGCGCCGAAATATCAAACGTCCCGCCGCCCAGGTCATACACGGCGATCTTCTCGTCCTTCTTCTTGTCCAGGCCATAGGCCAGCGACGCCGCCGTGGGCTCGTTGATGATGCGCAGCACCTCCAGCCCCGCAATGCGCCCGGCGTCCTTCGTCGCCTGCCGCTGCGAATCGTTGAAATACGCCGGCACCGTAATCACCGCCTGGGTGATCTTCGTCCCCAGCCGCATCTCCGCATCCGCCTTCAGCTTGCCCAGCACCATCGCCGAAATCTCGGCGGGGGTGTACTGCTTGGGCTTGCCGTCCACTTCCACCTCCACCACCGCGTCGCCATTGGCCGCCGCCACCACTTTATACGGCACGCGCTTGCGCTCCTCTTCCACTTCCGAAAACTTGCGCCCCATGAACCGCTTGATCGAATAAACGGTATTCTTCGAGTTGGTGACCGCCTGCCGCTTGGCTGTATCCCCCACCAACCGCTCGCCGGTCTTCGTAAACGCCACCACCGACGGCGTCACGCGACGCCCCTCCGAATTCTCCAACACAACCGGTTCCCCGCCTTCCATGACCGCCATGCACGAGTTCGTGGTGCCTAAATCAATGCCTATTACTTTTGCCATAAAATAGCCTCAGGATACAACAATCCGCCATCTTCAAAGCAGTGCCAATGCCAGCGCCCCAACTTTTTTATAAACACACTATCTCCAGTCACTTATGAATAATCCAACTCCAAAACTGGCAACCTGAAAACTGTGCCATTTGTGCCAGGTTGGCACACTTTTTTAACCAATGGCACACTCGTTATGGCACACCTTCTGGTGTCTCCCGAGCATCGAATCGCATTCTCAGGCCCTGCTCGATGACCTCCAAAAGCACCAGTCCCGGAACCGTCGAAAAATCGTCACCCCTCCGCCCAATGCCTTGCTCCGTCCTCAAGGCTTCAAAGCCACAGGTACAATAACCATCCCCGCGAGAGCCTTCCCTGGCGGCAAAACTCCCGATCATCCGCGTCGGATGACCCCAACTACCCGGTCAACCCGGCAAAAACTGTCCCCATCTCTCCCTCAAGCACGCCCTCCCGCCATTCTCAATCGCCCCAATCGCCCCAGCCAGCTTATAGCTCCCAATAGGCCGTGTACAAGGGGTGTACCAAGGATGCTCAAAGGGGGTTCATGCTTATTTTCCATGTGCTCCTGCCGCGCCTCCGGTGTACTCCCCTTGTACATAGTCTGAGACGACGAAGAAGAAACGGTCGTGCGGGCGCTGGAAGAGGGCGAGGCGGAGGCGGGCTTCGCATTTTTAACTGGCGCCTTTTCAGTGGCTTGCTGAGATTTGGCCTTGGCCGGGGGCGGAACGATGGCGCTGTGGACCCAGTTCGGCCCCTTCCAGCCGTTCCGGGTCTGGCTGGTGACGATAAACACCTTCTGCCCCGGTGCCGGTTGCCCAAACCGGGCGGTGTAAAGCTCGGTGATGTCGCTCTGCCCGTTCTGGCTCGGACTCAACAGGCCCAGGTAGTAAACCCGACGGTGCTTCATCCGGCCCGGGCTGCATGGGGCCTGCCCAAAGACCATGATGTCTTCCGTGGCCACCCCGACGTTCAACCGCAGCCGCAGCCCGGCTTCCGGGTCTTGCACGATCTCCAGCCCGGTGACC
>JAAYVL010000068.1 GCA_012517205.1 Verrucomicrobiota bacterium | reverse complement strand
GTACCACCAGCGCCGCGCCGCCAGCCGCCACGCCGGCCGGCAACCGGCCCCGCTAGCGTCCGCCGGGACCGGCGCGCGCGCGGCCACCCCGCAAGATTAGCTGGACATTTCGCGGCGGGTTCTTCCTTTTGTTGCCGGTGAAAGCGCTAGCCACCATCACTGTAATTGGCCGGGACAAGACGGGCGTTGTCGCCCGGGTGACGCATTTTCTTTTCGAGCAGAAGGGCAACATCGAAGCGCTCGAAGAGCAGGTGACGCGCGGACAGTTCAGCATGACCGTCCAGACCTCGTGGCCGGGCCGCAGCCTGGACCGCCGGGCGGTGGAGCGCGGGCTGGCGGTGCTGGCGGACGAGTTGGAGATGGAGATCACCGTCCGCTTTACCGCGCCGCGCCGCCGCCAGCGCATGGCGCTGATGGTGACGCGGGAGCCGCACTGCCTGGAGAAACTCCTGGCGGCGATCCAGGCCGGCAAGCTGCGCAAGGCCGAGCCGGCGCTGGTCTTATCCAACCGCCGCGATTTGGAGCCGCTGGCGCGGAAGGCCCGGCTGCCGTTTGTTCATCTCCCGTGGGAGGACCGGGCGAAAGCCGAGCAGCAGGCGCTGCGGGTGCTGGCGCAGCACGAGGTGGATTTCGTCGTGCTGGCGCGCTTCATGAAGATTCTCTCGGCAAACTTCGTCTGGCGGTTCAAGAACAAGATCATCAACATTCACCCTTCGCTGCTGCCCAGCTTCCCGGGGCCGCAGGCCTACCGGCAGGCTTACGAGCAGGGCGTCAAGATCATCGGCGTGTCGGCCCACTTTGTGACGATGAACCTGGATGAGGGGCCGATCATCGCGCAGAGTTGTTTTGCCGTGCGCCCCGGGATGACGCTCCGGCAGATTGTGGCCGCCGGCCAGAAGCTCGAGGCCCAAACGCTGCTCAAAGCAGTCCAGCTCTACCTGAATAAACGACTGGATGTGCATTGGGGGATCGTGAAGGAAGTGTGAGCGGCCGGGCGCGGCGCGCGGGCGGCGCGGCGCTCCGCGCGGCGGCGGGTTTCCCCGACTTTAGCCTTCAGCCCCGCGTTTCGTTCCGGTAGATTGCCGGGGTGCGACGACGCTTCTGCTGGCGGCTTTCCGGGGCGGGCCTTCTGCACCTGGGGGCGATCTGGATCCTCGTGACGGTGGTCTGGGGGCTGGCCAACGATCGCCTGAGCCCCGCTTCGTGGCGCGTGCCTCCGGGCTACTCCGGCGACGCGCTCCAGATGCTCACCTGGATTCGCGCCGCCTCCGAGTTTGATTACCTGCCCTTCCTCAGCCGGGTCAATCCCCGGCTCGGGGCGCCGTATGCGGCCAACTGGGATGATTACCCGATGTATGAGCCGGTGACGACGTTCCTGCTCGGGCTGGTGGCGCGGTACACCTGCCTGGGTTTCGCGGCCAACCTGGGCATCCTGGCCAGTTTTCTGGCCTCGGCCACTTCCTTCTATGCCGCCTGCCGGCTGCTGCGCTGGCGGCGGGAATGGGCGGCGGCGGGGGCGTTGCTTTTTGCCTTCACCTGGTATCACAGCGGGCGCGGGCTGGGGCATTTGCTGTTGAGCTACGATTACACGGTGCCGCTGGCGGTGCTGAGCGTATGGTGGTTGAGCGCGGGGCGGCGCGCGCGCCGGGGCGGCGCCGTTTTCTGGCTGAGCGCGGGGACGGCGCTGGCGCTGGGGATGGGCAATCCCTACAACCTCAGCATGTGGGCGCAGTTTCTGGTTTTGGGGCTGGGGGTGCGCTACCTGCTCGAGCGCCGCAAGGCGGACCTGGCCACGGGCGCAATCCTCCTGGCCGTGGCCGCCGCGGGATTCCTGGCCGTCAACGCGCATACGATTGGGTATGGGTGGGCGCATGGGCCGAATCAGCTCGCCGTAATCCGGCCCTACAAGCAGCTGGAGCTTTACGCGCTCAAGCCCCTCGAGTTGGTGCTGCCGCCCTGGCAGCATCGGGTGAGCTGGCTCAGCGACCTGGCGCGCGAGTATGCGGCGGCGGCGTGGGTGCAGGGCGAGATGTTCTCGCCCTACCTGGGGGTGGTGGGGGTGGTGGCGCTGGGGTGGCTGACGGTCGAGTTCGGACGGCGCGCGCTGAACCTGCGCGCGACGCCCCGGCGGCTGCCCAGCCACGCGCCGCTGTGTTTATGGGTGCTGCTGTACGCCGCGGTGGGCGGGTTGAACTGCCTGCTGGGGCTGGTGTTCGGGCTGCTCTATTTTCGGGGCGCCAACCGCTACAGCATCTTCATCTCGGCCCTGGTCCTGTTCTTCCTGGTCTCCCGCATGAGCCGGTGGGCGCGGGCGTGGCCCCGCGCGGCCAGCTACGCCCTGGCCGCCGGGGTGGCGGGGCTCGGCTTGCTGGACCAGGTGCCGCCGCCGGCGAAGGACGCCACCCCCGCGCTCGCCCGCGCGGTGGAGAATGACCAGCGGTTTGGCCGCGCCCTGGAAGCGGCGCTCCCGGCCGGGGCGATGATTTTCCAGTTGCCGCTGATGAACTTCATAGACGGAGACCCCATCGGCGGCATGCTTTCCTACGAACACGTCCGCCCGTACTTGTGGACGGAGCGGCTGCGTTTCAGCTTCGGCTCGGTGCAGGGGCGGCCCCGGGAAGACTGGCAGGCGGCCATGGCGGAGCTGCCGGTGGCGCCGTGCGCCCGGCAGCTTGAGCATTACGGCTTTGCCGGCCTCTACTTCAACCGCAAGGCCTACACCGACGGCGCGGCGGCGATGCTCGCGGACTTGGCGCAGCGCGGCTGGACGCGGTTCGTGGCGGATGCCGCCGGGGAACAGGTCTGCGTGCTGCTCAATCCCGCGCCACACCCGGCGCGGCCGCCTGCGGACGACGCGGCGCAGATTGTTTACCGGGCCCACTGGTCTTTCGGCAGCTACGGGCTGCGCGACCGCGGCTCCCGCCCGGCGCGCTGGGCCTGCGCGCGCGTCACTTCGCTCTACTTCGTGAATGACCGGCCGCAGCCTTGCGTCTTTCGGGTGCGCGCCTGGGTGGCGGCGGCCTCCGCCCGGCGGGTGGAGCTTTGCGCGGGCGGCCAGACGCTCTGGAGCGCACAACTGGAGCCGGGCGAATCCCAGCCGCTGGACCTGCGCGTGATGGCGCGGCCGGGCCGCAATTACCTGCGCTTCCAAAACGACCGCCCGCCGGCGCCGCCGCCCGGCCAGCCGCAAGCCGTCCGGATTGCCCACTGCCTGGTGGACCTCCAAATCACCCGCGAATCGGCCGCGTCACCCTAGCCCGCGCTATTCCAGCTCCGCCAGCCGCGTGGCTTCGCGTTCCCACGCGGGATTAAGCTCCGCCAGGCGGCGGCGCGCTTCGCTCAATTCCCGGTTGATGGCCGCGGGGCGGCCCGGTTTCGCGTAGGTGCCCGGCTGCTCCAGTTCGGCCACCAGGTCCGCCAGCCGCGCCTCCAGTTCGTGAATCTCCTGTTCCAGCCGGTCCACCCGCTCCTGTTGCGCCTTGCGCGCCCGGTAGCGCGCCTGGCGCTGCTCGGCGGCGGCGCGCTTCTGCTCCTTCCGGTCCGCCGCCGGGGAGGACGCCCGCGCGGGTGAATCCGGCCGGCCGGGAAGCGCGGAAACGCCCGGCCCGCCATCGGCGGTCAGGCCCGCGCGGGCGGAAACGGCCCGGGTCCGCTCGAGATAATACTGGTAGCCGCCGGGGTAATGGGTCAGGCGCCCGGCGTTGACGTGGACGACGTGGTTGGCGAGCGTGCGGATGAAATAGACGTCGTGGCTGATGAAGATGAGCGTGCCCTCGAACTGGTCGAGCGCGTAAGTCAGCGCATCCACGCTCGACAAATCCAGGTGCGTGGTCGGTTCGTCCATCAGCAGGAGGTTGGGCGGATCCAGCAGGAGCTTCACCAGGGCCAGGCGGCTCTTTTCACCGCCGCTGAGCACCTCAACCCGCTTGAACACATCGTCGCCGCTGAAGAGGAAGCAGCCGAGCAGCGTGCGGACGAATTGCTCGGTCAGGCTCCGGGGAGTGTCGAAGGCCTCTTCCAGCACCGTGCGCTCCGGGCGCAGTTGTTCGATCCGGTACTGGGAATAATAGCCGACGTGGACGTTATGGCCGGGGGTGCGCGCGCCGGCTTGCGGGGTAATCACGCCGGCAAGGAGCTTGAGCAGGGTGGACTTGCCCGCGCCGTTCGGCCCCACCAGCACGATCCGCTGGCCGCGCGCGGCCTCGAAGTCCAGGCCGCGATAGACGACGTTCTCGCCATAAGCGTGGTGGATGCCTTCGAGTTTGATGGCGCGCAACCCGCCGCGGCGGGGCTGCGGGAATTGAAACTCGAGCTTGCGCTCCTCGCCCGCGGGCGCGGCGATCTTGTCCATGCGCTCGATTTGCTTGAGCTTGGACTGGGCCTGGGCCGCCTTGGTGTTTTTGGCGCGGAAGCGGTTGACGAACTCCAGCAGGCGGGCGATCTCGCGCTCCTGGTGTTTGTAGGCGGCCAGTTGCTGCTGTTCGTACGCCTCGCGCTGCTCAAGGTATTCGTCATAGCCGCCCCGGTAGCGGATCAACCGGCTCTGGCGGATTTCGACAATGCTGCCGACGATCTGGTTGAGGAACTCGCGGTCGTGCGAAATGACGAGGATCGCGCCCGGATAACTCTGGAGATATTCCTGGAACCAGAGCAGCGCCTCGAGGTCGAGGTGGTTGGTCGGCTCGTCCAGCAGCAGCAAATCCGGCTCCTGCGTCAGCAGCCGCGCCAGGTGCGTCCGCATCACCCAGCCGCCGCTCATCTCGCGCGCCGGGCGGTCGAAGTCCGCCTGGCGAAAACCCAGCCCGGCGAGGATTTGCTTGGCCCGGGCCTCCAGGCGGTAGCCGCCCAACTCGCGGAAGCGATCGTGCGCGTCGTCATGGATTTCCTCCGGGGCCAGCGCCGCGGCCGGGTGATCGGCTTCCCAGGCCTTGAGGATGCGGCGCAGCCGGGTGTATTCAGGGGTGATGGCGGTGGCCAGTTCGAGGACGGTTTCATCGGCGACCGGGGCGCTTTCCTGCGGCAGGTGGCCAAGGGAAATGCCGCGTTCGCAGTCGAACTGGCCGGCGTCGGCGGACTCCTGCCCGAGGATAATCGAGAACAGGGTGGTCTTGCCGGCTCCGTTCGGGCCCACCAGCCCGATGCGGTCCTGGCGATTGACTTGCAGCGTGGCGTCGGCGAACAACACCCGCCCGCCGTACGCCTTGGTGATGCCGGACAGCGTCAGCATGACGGGGCGGCCCGGCGCGAAGCGGGAAAGCGGCGCTTCCACCAGAACCGGAACCGGGGGCGGCCAGCGGGGCGGATCATTTCTTTTCGCGCGGTGGGGGCGCCGGTTCGCTTCGGGGAGGATCGGCCTTTGTTTTGCGCGGTCCGGCCGCCCCGGCCTTGCCGTCCGCCCGGGGGGCGGGGCGCGCCGGGGGAGCTTCGCGGGCGAAGAGGCGGGCGGGGGTCAGCTCCGCGACGTTGACCCGGTTGGTAAACAGCAGCTCCCAGACCGAGGCGCTCTCATAGATCCTGCCGTCAAACGCCAGGTTCAGCATGGGCTTATGATGGCGGCAGCGAACCAGGGGCACATCCGAACCCAGCAGGCTCATCTGGCGGCGTTTCCACTCGCGGCGCGTCCGGGTCGGCGCGTTGGTGGCGGCGGCGCCCAGCGGCACCGGGCAGAACTCGAACAGGTAGGAGCTCGGCAGTTTGGGATCCGCCAGCGACGGCGATTCCGTCCGGCCCGTGCGCCGGCAGACCGGGCAGAGCAGCATGTTCACATCCTCAAGATAGCGGGGCACCAAATCCGACAGCCAGTTGGGCAGGTCGTGATGATCGGCTTGATAAGCCTGGATGGCCGCGTAGATCGCCTTCAGATGCCGGATGCATTCCTGCTTTTCCGCCGCGGCGCGGCTGGTTTTCCCGGGGGTCGGAGACTTGGGCGGGGGCGCGGCGGGAGCCAGCTCGGCGGCGGCGAGGGAGCCGGCCAGCAGGATGCCGAGCCAGGATGCAAGGCGGAGCGGCATGGCGGAATCAGGGGTATTTCACGTTATTCAAGCGCCGGGTGATCTTGCGGACAACGGCGCGCGGGCATCCGCGAACCAGAAACGCCGGGAGCTGGTTGCGAAAGCCGTTGATGACCACCACCCGGCCGCGGCGGAAGCCGCGGTGACCCTGCCGGGCGACGGCTTCGGCGGACATGGAGATTTTCCTCACCAGCCCCAGCGTGCGCATATTGGCCGCCCGGCCGAAGTTCGTCGTCGTCGGCCCCGGGCATACCGCGGTGATGGTCAGGCCCGTTCCGGCCAGTTCTTCGGCCAGGGCTTCGGTGAACGAGAGCACATACGCCTTCGTCGCGTAGTAAACCGCCATGCCGGGGCCGGGCTGAAAGGCGGCGGTCGAAGCGACGTTAAGGATGCCGCCGCGCCGGCGTTCGAGCATGCCCGGAAGCAGCAGGCCGGTGAGGTGGGTCAGGGTGGTCAGGTTGAGCTGAATCATCTCCAACTGCCGGGCTAGGGGCAGTTCGACAAACTTCCCCTGCGCGCCAAACCCGGCGTTGTTCACCAGCACGTCCACTTTGAGGCCCGCCGCCTGCAGGTGCGCCAGCAGCCGGGCCGGGGCTTCCGGGCGGGCCAGATCGGCGGGGATGACCTGCGCTTGAATCTTGCGCGTTTTGCGCAGCTCCGCCGCCAACGCCTCGAGCGCATCCCCCTTGCGCGCGACCAGCACCAGCCGGCAGCCGTCCGCCGCAAAGCACCGGGCCAGGGCCAGCCCAATGCCCGACGAAGCGCCGGTGATGAGAACCGTCTCAGCATTCATGGGCCTCAGCTAACCTGACGCCGCCGGGTTTGGCAATCGCGCAGAAAGCGCGGCGCGGCGGGAGGGATCGCCTCCCGGGCCGGGCCCCGGGATCAGCGCCCGGAGGAATCGGAAAACCAGCGCGCCAAATCCCGGCGCAGAGCGTCGAGGCTGCTTTCCCTGACCGCGAACGGCTGATGCTCCAGCACGCCCAGGTCTTTGAGCCCGGCGCCCGTCAGCATGAGCAAAACGGATTCGCCGGCGGCGATCCGGCCGGCGGCGCGCAGCTTCCGAACCGCGCCCAGGGTCGTGGCGGCAGCCGGCTCGACGAACCAGCCGGCTGCCGCCAACTGGCGTTGCGCCTCCAATATCTCCGCTTCCGTCACGTCCTCGGCCAGCCAGCCGTGGGCGCGGGCTTTGGCGATGATTTCATCGCCCCCCATCGGGTTGCCGGAGGTAATGGCCTCGGCCACGGTATGGAAGTTGGCAAACGGGATGACGTGCTCCGCTCCCTGTTTAAGGGCGCTGACGATGGGGCTGTTGTTGGCCGCCTGCACGACAATCATGCGCGGACACCGGCGAATCAGCCCCGCGGCCTGGAGTTCGCGGAAACCCTTGAATAACCCGCGCAGGTGTCCGCAGGCCGAGGTCGGCACGGCGATGTAATCCGGCAGCTCGCCGCGCGTCTGCTCATACAGCTCGAAGGCGGTCAGTTTGTAGCCCTCGACGCGAATGGGGCCGTTGCCGGAGACGATGCGCAGGTTGAACTCCCCGGCCAGGCCGAGCACGGTTTGCTTCATCAGCGCGTAGTCCGGCGCGCGGACTTTGATCACCGTGGCGCCGTGCAGGGTCATGGGCAGGAGTTTCTCCCGCGGCGCAAACTCCGGGACGAAGACCAGCGCCCGGAGGCCGGCCCGGGCGGCGTAGGCGGCGATGGAATGGCCCATGTTGCCCGTCGAGACGGTCGCCAGAGTCGGCTCGCCGCGCTCCCGCGCCATGAACACACAGGTCAGCGAGCCGCGGTCTTTGAAGCTCCCGGTGGGGTTCTGCGTCTCGTTCTTCAGCCAAAGCCGTTCGAGGCCGCTGAACGCGGCCAGCCGGGGCCCCGCTTCCACCAGCGGGGTATTGCCCTCTCCCAGCGACGCGCGCGCATCCATGCGCTCGAACGGAAGGAACTCCGCAAACCGTTCCCACAGGTGGCGGCCGGGCCGCGGTCGCGCCCGCTCGAGGCCGGGCCAGGCAACCTCCAGCGCCTCGCCGTTCCCGGCGAATTCCTCCAACTGCGCGAAGGGGTATTCATCGCGGGTGAGGGTCGAGACGAGTTTTAGCATGGGCGCCACTTGCGTATTGGCTTCTGAGTGGAAAGCATCCGGCGCGGCCTGTCAAGCGGGCGAATGAAGACGCCCATGATGACTAAACGATAACGATTCAGTTAGGCTGTTCCGCCTCCCGCCCCCGTTCCATCGGAGCCTGAACGGGCCTGACCGCCCAAACCGAACCCTTGGCGAACCCTTTCTTTAGCAATTTCAAGGGTATAGCTGCCGAATCCCGAGCCTTTCGCCGATAAAATCAAGGATTTAGGCATCGAGAGGGGCAAAATAAGGCCAAAATCGGAATCCTGCCGGCTTCGGCCCACCATGACCATGCCTTGAACATCCCTTGGATTCACCCTGCCATCAGGCTGTGTACAAGGGGTGTACAAGGGATGCTCACCGGGAGTTCATGGGATTTTAGCTGGTACACCCGATGGGCATCCCTTGTACACCCCTTGTACACGGCCTGATGGCAGGGTAAAAGCAGGGTATCTGGATAATGAATATGGATACCCGGAAAGGCCGAAACGAGGAGAAGGAATGGGAGGATTATTACTAAACTCTGTAAAAACAGCTAGTTATGAAGCCGAGGCTGACAAACGGCGGCTTTTCAAGAGAGGGGGGACATCCGGACGGCTTTTGGCTCTGCGAATGCCTTTCGTCTGTAAAATCAGAGGTTTATGCGTGCCGCAGGGCCGAATTAGAGGCGAAATCTGAACCGATCCGGCTAAACCGTGCACGCCCGGCCACGGGCGGGGCGAGGCCCCGGCCGCCGCCGCCCTTATGGGGCGGGGAGCAGTCGGCGGGCGCGCAGGAGGGTGCGGATGCGCACTTCGTCACGCAGGGGAGATTGGGGGTCGAGGCTGCTGATATGCACTCGGCCGGAGGAATGGATGAAAAGTTTGTTGCCGAGGTATATGCCCACATGCACCACCCGCTCCGGCTGGCTGCGGCGGGCCGGGCGCCCAAAGAACAGCAGGTCGCCTTTCTGGAGTTGCCGCAGATCCGGGTCCAGCGGCACGGCCACGCCCTGGCCCGCCTGTTTGCTGGAATCACGCAGCAAATCAATGCCGTTCAGAAAGAAGACCTGCTTGGTCAGGCCGGAACAGTCAAAGCCCTTGGTCGAGTTGCCGCCCCAAAGGTAGGGCCGGCCCAGAAATCGCCGCGCCGTTTGTTCGATGTTCTCGGCGGTGGGCCGCCGCGCCCGCGCCCAGGCGGCGTAGTCCTGGGCCGCGCGCCGGGGCAGGAACCCCGCACGCTGGTCGGGCAGCTCGACTTGATACCAGTCGCCCGTTTCGCCGGTTTTGCGCACGAGGTTGCCCAGCACCACATCGGAGACCGGCGGCGCGTCCGCGCGGGGCTGTTCCAGGACGAGGCCTTCCATGGCCGTGACGATCAGCAGGGGCGCATGCCGCCACGCCTCCGCCTGCTCCCGCGTGCAGCGGACAAACGTGTCCGCGTGCAGCCAGGAGAGGTAGCCATCGGCGGTTTGAACGAGGTACCACGTATAGAGCGGGTGAGAGGAGCGTTTCCAGACGCGCACGATTTCGCCCATCAGGACCTGGTTGCCCAGTTCCGCTTTGTGCTCGGGCTGCAGCCGGCCGCTGGCGACGCTCAGGCAGCCAATGCCCCATACTTGTTCGCCCAATCGTTCCTCCGGCAGCACCTTGATGCGGTCCGCGACCTTGACCCCCGTGCGCTCGACGGCGCGGAGGATTTCGATTCGGGCTTCGGCCCGATCCACTTCGCCGGTCAGGACCAGCCCGCGCCCCAGGCGCTCAAGGCCGACGTTGAAGATTGCCAGGCGGCCATCCGGGGCGTAATCCTGCTTTACGCTCTGGAGCGCGCGGTCAACCGCGCGGGAGTGATCGTCTGTGGGTTTGACTCCCGGGCCCGCCGGATGCGCGCAGCCCCCCAGCAGGGCCGCCAGTGCCACCCCGGAAATCCAAGCCAGCCAGCTTCGTTTTCGTCTATTCACAAGTTCAGATATAAGGCGATAAACAAGCCGGAATCCGGCCCGAAAGCCAGCATAAACACAAAAGCCGCGTGGCGCCGCCACGGGGGCCGGGGACTTCGGCCAAGCGGCCGGCGGGCCGGAGGGCGGGCGCCGGGAAAAGAATTGCTTCCCATTCTGCGGATTTACCCTTGCGCCAGCGAGGCGGGGAGAGATAATAAGAATGCGCGCTCGCTGTGGGCGGGGGCGCTTTGGTGAACGCTCGATTACTGCGGTAGTTGCTTATGGATGCCATGTTTCGCTTCAGGATATGGGGAATCATGCTGAGCCTGTTGGTGCTCCTGACCGCCAGCCTGCCGGGCGCGACCCCGGAACGCCGGGTGCTGGTTTATACCAAAAACGGCAAGGGATATGTCCACGACAACCTCGCGGCGAGCTCCGCGGCGATTCAAAAGCTCGGCGCCGCGCATAACTTCGCCGTGGATGTCTCGGATGACCCGGCGGTGTTCTCCGATCAGAACCTGAAACGGTACCGGGCGTTGATCTTCAACAACGTCAATAATGAGATTTTCGACACCGAAGAGCAGAAGGCGGCGTTTCAGCGTTATATCCGGGCCGGGGGCGGGTTTGTGGGGCTTCATTCCGCCTGCGGCGCGATGCGCAACTGGCCGTGGTTCTGGGAGCTGGTCGGCGGCAAGTTCGTGCGCCATCCCAAACTGCAGACGTTCACCATCAAAGTGAAGGATTCCCGGGATATTTCGACCGCGCATCTGCCGAAGACTTTTTCCTGGACGGACGAGTTCTATTTCGTGGACCACATGCCCAAGGGCCGGCATATCCTGCTGGCGGGCGACCTGACCACGCTGGACGATCCGGCCCGGGAGAAATATCCGGGCCGGATGTTCGGCGACGAGTTTCCGCTGGCGTGGCGCCGCAAGTTCGAGGGCGCGCGCACCTGGTACACGGCGTTGGGGCATAAGCCCGAGCATTATTCCGACCCCAAACTCACGCAGCATATTCTCGGCGGCATCCTGTGGGCGATGGGCCAAAGCCCGCGCGCCGCCCGTCACCCATAACCCTCCCTGGCTCCCCTTCGATATTTATGAACACATCATTCCCGGTATCCCGACGGCAATTCCTCCAGGCTTCGCTGGCCGCAACGGCTGGCGCGGCGGTCTTCCCAACCATCGTGCCCGCTTCTGTCCTGGGGGCGGACGCGCCGAGCAAGAAGATTCAGGTCGGCCAGATCGGCTGCGGACGCATCGCCCTGGGCATGGACCTGCCCGGCATTATCAAGCACGACATCGCCCGCGTGGTGGCGGTTTGCGACCTGGATTCCAAGCGGCTGGCGAACGCCCGCAAGTTTGTCGAAGACGCCTACGCCAAAAAGCCGGGCAGCGCAAAGGCGGTGGCGGTGAACGCCTACGGCAATTACCGCGAGCTGTTGAAAGACCCGCAAGTGGACGCGGTGGCCATCAGCACGCCCGACCACTGGCATAGCGAGCCGATCATTGCCGCCGCGCTGGCCGGCAAGGATATTTACGTGCAGAAGCCGCTCACCATGACCCTCGTGGAAGGCCGCGCGGTCAGCGATATTGTCCGCGCCCGGAAACGCGCCTTCCAGATCGGCAGCCAGCAGCGCTCGGGCACGCAGTTTCGCCTCGCCTGCGAGCTGGTGCGCAACGGGCGGATCGGCAAGCTGCGCCGGGTCGAAATCGGCCTGCCGGTGGATCCCGCGGGTGGCCGCACGGAGGAGATGCCGGTTCCGCCCAACCTGGATTACGACCAATGGCTGGGCTGCACGCCGAAGGTGCCCTACACCGAAGACCGCGTCCATTCCCAGCGCACGACCTTCGAGCGGCCCGGGTGGCTGCGCATTGATTCCTATTGCCTCGGCATGATCACCGGCTGGGGATCGCACCATGTGGATATCGCGCACTGGGGCATGGGCACGGAGTTCACCGGCCCGATTGCCATCGAGGGCAAGGCCGAGTTTCCCACCGAGGGTTTGTGGAACGTCCACGGCCCTTACCATATCGAAGCCCGCTACGCCAACGGCGTGCTCATGGTGATTGACAATACCTTCCCCAACGGCGTGAAGTTCGAAGGCGAGAACGGCTGGATCTTCGTCAGCCGGGGCAGCGCCAAGGTCACCGCCAGCGACCCGGCCACCGCCTTTGGCAAAGCGCTGGATGCCAGCGATCCCAAGATCCTCAACTCGAAGATCGGGCCGAACGAACTCCACCTGCCCAGGAGCGAAGACCACCACCTGAACTGGCTCCAGAGCATTCAAACCCGCCAGCCCGCCGTCACCACGCCCGAGGAGGCGCACCGCTCGACCAGCGCCTGCATCCTGGGCTGGATTGCCATGAAGCTGGGGCGCCGGCTCCGCTGGAATCCCGAACAGGAAACCTTCGTGGATGACCCGCAGGCCACCGCCCTGCTGTCCCGGACGCAGCGGGCGCCCTACGGCATTGACCGGCTGCTCAAAAAGCCTTGAAGCCCGGGAATTGCCGGCCGAAATTGATGAATTGCCGCCTCCGGCTGCCGATTGCCATGAACCTTGCCTCCGACCTCAGCCTGCTCATCCTATGCGCCGCGCTCCCCGCCGCGGCGGCCGGCGACCGTGTCCGGCTCATCACGCTGGACCCCGGCCATTTCCACGCCAGCCTGGTGCAAAAGAGCATGTATCCGCAAGTGAGCCCGGAGGTGCGGGTTTATGCGCCCGCGGGCGCGGACTTGCAGGAGCACCTCAAGCGCATCGAGAGCTTTAACACCCGCGCGGACCAGCCCACGCACTGGCAGGAGCAGGTCTATACCGGCCCTGATTTCCTGCGGCGCATGCTCAAGGACAAGGCGGGCAACGTCGTGGTGCTGGCGGGCAACAACGCCCGCAAGACGGATTACATCAACCGCGCGGTGGGGGCCGGGTTCAACGTGCTGGCCGACAAACCCATGGCCATCACGCCCGCCCAGTTTGATCAGCTTCGCCGGGCCTTCCGCCGCGCCGCCGCGCAAAAGGTGCTGCTCTACGACATCATGACCGAACGCTACGAAATCACCAGCATGCTCCAGCGCGAGCTGGCGCGCATGCCGGAATTGTTCGGCGTCTTGCAGCACGGCGCCCCGGAGCAGCCCGCGGTGGTCATTGAAAGCGTGCATTACTTCTTTAAAGAGGTGGCGGGCAAGCCGCTGATTCGGCCCGCCTGGTTCTATGATGTGCGCCAGCAGGGGGAGGCCATTCCGGATGTCGGCACGCACCTGGTGGACGCGGTGCAATGGATTTGCTTTCCCGACCAGGTGCTGGATTGGCGCCGGGATATTCAAGTGTATCACGGGCGCCGCTGGGCCACCCGGCTCACTCCGGAGCAGTTCAAGCGCTCCACGGGCCAGGACCGTTACCCGGATTATTTCAAGAAAGACCTCGGCCCGGACGGCGCGCTCGAGGTGTATGCCAACGGCGAGGTCGGCTACGCGTTGCGCGGCGTCCACGCCCGGATCACCGCGCTCTGGGGGTTCCAGGCCCCCGCCGGCGCGGGCGACACCCATTACGCGCTGCTGCGCGGCACGCGCTGCCACCTGCGCATCCAGCAGGGCCCGGAACAAAACTACCAGCCCGCCCTTTATGTCGAGAACCCGATCGGTGTCAGCGCCGCCCAATTTGAGGCGGCGGTTCGCGCCGCGGTTGCCAAACTCGATGCGCAATGGCCGGGCGTGGGGCTCAAGCCCGCGGGCGCCTCGTGGGAAATCACCATTCCCGCCCAATATCGCGTGAGCCACGAGCAGCACTTCGCCCAGGTGACCGAGAAGTTCCTGGGCTGCCTGGCGGCGGGCCGGCTGCCCGACTGGGAAGTGCCCAACATGCTCGCCAAGTACTACACCACCACCCAGGCTTACCGCCTCAGCCACGCCCGAAAATAGCCAGCGCCGTTTGACAGCCGGGGCGGCCTGGGGTTGATTAAAAGCAGTGATGCTTTGCTGCCAGCGCGTCCTCGGTTGGGGACGATTCGCCCTGCTGTGGGGCTGCGTGCTGGTCTGCGGCACCGCCCGGGGGGCGGGGGTCACGCTCATCACGCACGGATATGGAGGCAACGTGGCCGACTGGGTGATTCCCATGTGCAATCAGATCCCCCTGCGGAGCGATTTCCCGGGCACGAACCACACCCGCTACCAGTTTTCCATTACCCGCAGCGGCAATCTCCTCTATACCACCGTGACCCTGCTCGGCGGTGGGGATCCGCTCACGTCGGACTCGGGCGAAATCATCATCGCCCTGGACTGGTCCACGCTTTCCTCGCTCGGCGGAGCCTCCAGCTCGGAGATTGCGGCCGAGGCGGCCGAGGCGTTGCTGGCCTCGAACCTGATTCCGGCCCTGGGCGGCCGGCGCCTAGCGGAACTGCCGCTCCATCTGATCGGGCATAGCCGCGGCGCTTCGGTCGTGGCAGAAATGGCGCGCGAGCTGGGCGCGGTGGGGGTCTGGGTGGAGCATCAAACCACGCTGGATCCCTACCCGGTGAATCTTCTGGGTGATCCCGGCACCATGCGAAACTACGCCAACGTCTTCTACGCCGACAACTATTGGCAAAACAGGGATTTCCCCGCTGGCAAATCGCTGGCCGGCGCCTACAATCGCTACCTGCCGGAGTTGAGCGGCGGTTATGCTTCCGGCCAAAACCATAGCGATACCCACCTGTGGTACCACGGCACCGTGGATGGGAATACCCCGGCGGGAGATAACCTGGCCACCATCACCAGCGCCCAGCGGAGCACCTGGTGGACGGCTCTCGAGCAGGCCGGCACCAATGCCGGCTTTCGCTACAGCCTGATCGGCGGCGGCGACCGTTTCAGTTCCCAGGAGCCAAACGGCCCCGGCAACGGACGCATCAACGATGGGGTGAACCGCAAGTGGGATCTGGGGGCTGGCGCGGGCGCCAACCGGACCAGCCTCCCGGCGAACAGCGGCGCCTGGCCCAACCTGGTCCGCCTGAACTTGGCCGGGACAAACGTGGTGGTCTCGGGCCAGCCAGTGCCGATTGCGCTCTACTACCAGCTTGGCGCGGCCCCCGCCGCCACCGGCAGCCTGAGCCTGTACTTGGACCTGGATGCCAACCCCTACAACGAAAACGAAACCGAACTCCTGAACTGCACGCTCAGCGGCACCGGCCCCAATGCGGTCGCCGCTCTTTCCACTAATGCGCAGCCCAACCCCGCCGCGATTATGCCGCGAACCTACCGCCTGTTTGGGCGGCTGGCCGACGGCTCCCGCGCACGGTATTTGTATGCGCCCCAAACCATCACCCTGACCCCCAGTCTGCAGGCGCCAACCCTGCTCGACCCGGTTTGGCAGGGCAACCAGTTCCGCTTCACCCTGGCGGCCATGCCGGGGCAGCGCATCGTGATTCAGCGCACTCCCGACTTCCAAACCTGGACGCCCGTGGTCACCAATGTGATGCGGGGGCCTTCCGCGCAGATTATTTTGTCCGCCAGCTCCGCCGACCCGCCCGGCTTCTACCGCGCCCTGCTGACGCCTTGAGTGCGGGCGAAGGGGGGAGCAAGCTTGCAGGGCGCATTGCGCGTTATAGAACTGGCGGAAGGGGTGGGATTCGAACCCACGGTAGGGTTACCCCTACGCCTGATTTCGAGTCAGGTGCCTTCAACCACTCAGCCACCCTTCCACTCGTGCTGTGTTTATTGGTCACAATCGCTTTTTAGCGATTCGCCAAATTACGTTTTCTATACTACTGTTCTATACTATCGCCGTGAATGCTGATTCCTGCGAGAATACAGACCCGCGCTGGCAGAAGACGCCCGTGGCCAATCTCGTGCGCCACATTCATTCGGGAAATTATTATGCCCGAATCCGGCTTCGGGGCAAGTTGATTTGGAAATCGCTCAAGACGGACCGGATCAGCGTCGCCAAACTGCGCCTGAGCGATTTCCACCAGGAAGAACGCAAGCGCGCCGAAGCCCACAAGGCTGTTGCCCGCGGAAAGATGACCTTCGGGGACGCACTGGCAACTTACCGGGAGCGGCTCAAAGGCGATTACTCTCTGAAGGAGCGGAGCAAGAGCTTCCGCGAAGAACGCATCGCTGCGCTTCTGAAATCGTGGCCGGACCTGGAGCAAACCGATGTCGCCCAAATCTCGAAAAGCGATTGCCTCGAATGGGCAGCTCGGTTTGGGCAAAGTGCCAGCCCGTCGGCCTTCAACAACACCGTCGGCACGCTCAAATTGGCCCTCGACATCGCGGTTGAAACTGGGGCGAGATATGACAATCCTGCCACGCACATCAAACGGAAGCGAATTCTCCAAAAAGTCCTCCAACTGCCAAGCCAAGACGAGTTTTCCAAGTTGATTGCGACCGTCCGAAAAGCCGATGGCGCGTGGGGGCGGAAGTGTGCCGATTTCATAGAATTCCTCGCTTACAGCGGTTGCAGAAAGGGCGAGGCCGCTCGCGTCGAAGGCCGGCACTGCGACTTTGAGAAGGGCGAGATCGCCATCTTGGGCGACCCCGTCACAGGAACAAAGAATTGGGAGGTCCGTCGCGTTCCCATGATTCCGGATATGCGCCGCCTTCTGGAGCGAATTCAAGGCGAGCGCGGGCAAAAGGACTTTCAGACAAACCCGATCATGCGCGTCCGCGAGTGCCAAGGCGCGATTAACACGGCTTGTCGGAAGCTGAGTATTGCGCGCTTCACCCATCACGACCTGCGCCACTTGTTCGCGACCCGTTCTATCGAATCCGGTGTGGATATCCCGACGGTGTCTCGCTGGCTTGGCCACAAAGACGGCGGCGCATTAGCCATGAAGACCTACGGCCATCTGCGCGATCAACATTCGGCCAACATGGCGCAGAAGGTGGTTTTTTCCGAACCCGCGCCAATGCCAACTCCAAGTCCTGACAGCAGCACTTCCACTTCGGACAAACCATGGCCAATGACCGCACGCACGGACAGAAAGGCCATTGCCGAGGCGAAAGCCAAGTACGGCTATCCGTGGTGGGCCTCGAAGAACCCCTTGGAGGTCTTTTGGGGACAACTCAACGAAACCGTTCAGATTGTGCCCGCCGAGAGATTACACGAGTGCGCTAAACTTGCGATGGGCCGCGATGTCTTTTGGGAGGAGCTTGCCGATCGCGAATCGCTCAAGGACGAATTCCTCGCGCGAATCCCAAGAACCACATGCGAAGAACTCACACGCAAGATTCTTCCAAAACAGGTTGCCCCGCGAATGACTGTGTCCTTATAGCTGCCCAGTACGGGTTGCCGCGCTGGCCCGTGCGAGCGGTTGGCTGCGCTCATTTCGCTCCGCCAACCCACCGCACGCGCCGCGACGGGCGAGGGCATCTGCGGTCCGTGCCGCTGTCCGTCGCGCCAGCGGGGACGACTATGCGTTCGTCTCTCCGGTCGCGCCGTCCGGCCGCACCGACCGCTTTTGCACCTTGATGGATTTATTGCGTTTGCACAGCGTAGCGTCAGACGCTACGATACGGAAACGATGAAAACGGCAAGACGCCCTCAAGACAACCGCCTGATCGGTGCGGCAGAAGCCTTCATCGAAGCGCGCATGGCTTTAGGGCGTGTCGCCTTTTCACTTGAGGAATTGACCAAGGAATCCGGATTGTCAGCAATCGCTGCGAAGTTCCAGTTGTTGAGGCTTCGAGGCAAGGTCGTTCGGGTTTCCCCTAGGCAGCCGTTCTACCTGATTATCAGCCCCGAACATCGCAGCATGGGCGCACCGCCGGCGAATTGGTGGCTGCAAGATTATTTCCACTGGCTGGGCCGACCGTATTACTTGGCGCTGCAATCCGCCGCCAGCTCGTTTGGCTCAAATCCGCAAGCGCTCCAGGTCACACAGGTGATGACCAACCGTCCTTGCCGCACGATCAAGGTGGGGCGGATTCAAGTCAGGTTCTTCGTCAAGCGTGGGATTGAGCGGACGCCGACACAGCAGGCCGCCGGAGCGGTCGCGCCACTTTTAGTCAGCACGCCCGAGGCGACGGCGTATGATTTGGTTCGCTACGCGACCAGCATCGGCGGCATCGAGCGCGCGGCGGAAACCATTCGCCCCCTTCTACCGCTCTTGCGTGCTCGTGAACTCAGGCGCGTACTGGATGCGGAGAACGAGCCTG
>JAAYVL010000033.1 GCA_012517205.1 Verrucomicrobiota bacterium | reverse complement strand
GGTCACCGGGCTGGAGATCGTGCAAGACCCGGAAGCCGGGCTGCGGCTGCGGTTGAACGTCGGGGTGGCCACGGAAGACATCATGGTCTTTGGGCAGGCCCCATGCAGCCCGGGCCGGATGAAGCACCGTCGGGTTTACTATCTGGGTCTGTTGAGTCCGAGTCAGAACGGGCAGAGCGACATCACGGAGCTTTACACCGCCCGGTTTGGGCAACCGGCACCGGGGCAGAAGGTGTTTATTGTCACCAGCCAGACGCGGAATGGCTGGAAGGGGCCGAACTGGGTCCACAGCGCCATCGTCCCGCTCCCGTCCACGGCCAAATCTCAGCAAGCTACTGAAAAGGCACCAGTTAAGAAAGCGAAGCCCGCCTCCACCTCGCCCTCTTCCACCGCTCGCACTACCGTTTCTTCTTCGTCATCTCAGGCTATGTACAAGGGGAGTACACCGGAGGCGCGGCAGGAGCGCATGGAAAATAAGCATGAACCCCCTTTGAGCATCCTTGGTACACCCCTTGTACACGACTTATTGGGAGCGTTGAAATGGCTGGGGCGAATGGGGATAAGCCGGGCGACGGCGTGATGGTTATGCCTTGATGATTCCCTAAATCGGATAGCCCAGCAGTTCAGAGGGCGTGCGGCTGCCTGGTTCCGCGAGCGTGACTCAGCGGCGGACCATGTAGTACAGCACGGGAACTGCCATGCGGCTCATCAGCAGCGAGGCGATTTCCCCGGCCATCAGGGAAATAGCCAGGCCCTGGAAAATCGGGTCGGCCAGGATCACGCTGGCGCCCACCACGACAGCCATCGCCGTCAGGAGCATGGGCCGGAAGCGCACGGCGCCCGCGTCCACGACCGCCTCTGCCAGCGGCATTCCTTCGGCCAGGCGCAATTCGATGAAGTCCACCAGGATGATCGAGTTGCGCACGACGATGCCCGCCCCGGCCATGAAGCCAATCATCGAGGTGGCGGTGAAGAACGCGCCCATCAGCCCATGCGCCGGCAGAATGCCCACCAGCGAAAAGGGAATGGCCATCATGACGACCAGCGGCGTCACGAAGGAGCGGAACCAGCCGACCATCAGGATGAAGATCAGCACCAGCACCGCGGCGAAGGCCGCGCCGAGGTCGCGGAAAACCTCGATGGTGATATGCCATTCACCGTCCCATTTCAGCGCCGGTTCGCTGTCCGTGAAGGGCTGATGGGCGTTGTAAATCCGCAAGGGCGTTCCCGTGCCGCCGAAAGGCCGGGTATCAATCTGGGCGAGGGCCTTATTCATCTGCTGGATGGCGTAAACCGGGCTTTCGACCTCGCCCGCCACATCGCCAATGACGTAAGTGACCGGCATCAGATTTTTGTGGTAGATGCTCTTGTCCGCGGCGACCGTTTCCACCGTGACCAGTTCCCGCAGCGGGACCAGGGCGCCATCCGGGCTGGCTCCGCGAACGCGCAGGGCCAGCAAGTCCTCGGGCGAAGAGCGCAACGATTGCGGCAGGCGCGCCTGAATGATCAGGTCTTCCTTCTCGCGCGGCAGATGCAGCAGGTCCACCTCCGCGCCGCCGACGGCCAGTTTCAAAGTCTGCGCGATGCTTTCCTCGCTGATGCCGTGGAGCGCGGCCTTTTCCTTGTCCACCAGGAAGCGCGCCTTGGCCTGGTCGGCTTCGATATACCAGTCGGTGTCCACCACGCCCCGGGTGTGGTGGAAGATTTCAATAACTTTGCGCGCCAGGGCCAGCCGGTTCTCCTCGCTGGGGCCGTAGATTTCGGCCACGAGGGTTTGCAGGACTGGCGGTCCCGGCGGGACTTCCGCCACCGCCACGCGCGCGCCATATTTGCGGGCGATGTCCTGGACGCGGGGCCGGACCCGCTTGGCGATCTCATGGCTCTGCGCCCGGCGCTGGTCTTTGGCGACCAGGTTGATTTGCAGGTCGGCGATATGCGGGCCGCGGCGCATGAAATAGTGGCGCACCAGGCCGTTGAAGTTGAAGGGCGCGGCGACGCCGGCATACACTTGATAATCGGTCACCTCCGGCTCGACGCGCACGGCGGCGGCGATTTCCCGGGCGGCCTGGGCGGTCAGCTCCAGCGCGCTGCCCTCGGGCATGTTCAGGATAATCTGGAACTCGCTTTTGTTGTCGAACGGCAGCATTTTCACCTTCACCCAGCCCAGCCCGACCAGCGCCATCGCCCCCAGCAGCAACAGGGTAATGCCGGCCAGGAACACCAGCCGCCAGCGGGCCCGGGCGATTAACGGATCCATGAAGCGCCGGTAGAGGCGGGTAAAGAAATCCTCCTCGTGCTCGAACGGCGAATGCGGCTGGCCGGCCGGGGCCGCGCCCGCCGCCGCCTCGGTGACGCGGGCATACTTCCGACCCCAGCGCAGGATGCGGATGGCCGCCCAGGGCGTGACCATGAACGCAATGGCCAGGGACCAGAACATGGCTGCGCTGGAGCCGATCGGGATGGGGCGCATGTACGGCCCCATCAGCCCGCCCACGAACGCCATCGGCAGCACCGCCGCGATGACGGCAAACGTGGCGAGGATGGTCGGGTTGCCGACTTCGCTGACCGCTTCGACGGCGATAACCGACCAGGGGCGCCCCTTGTTGTGCGGCAGATGGAAATGGCGCACGATGTTTTCCACCACCACAATGGCGTCGTCCACCAGGATGCCGATGGAGAAGATCAAGGCGAAGAGCGTGATGCGGTTGAGCGTGTAGCCGTAGAGGAAGAAAATGAGCAGGGTCAGCGCCAGGGTGCTGGGAATGGCAATGCCGACGATGAGGGACTCGCGCCAGCCCAGTGTCAGCAGGATGAGCAGCGATACGCCGACCACCGCGATGCCCATGTGCAGCAGCAGTTCGTCCGACTTTTCCTCCGCCGTCTGGCCGTAGTGGCGGGTAATGGTCATTTCCACGCCGTGGGGAATCACCCGGCCCTGGAGCGCCGCCACCTTTTCGAGCACCGCGCGGGCCACCGCGATGGCATTGGCGCCCGGGCGTTTGGCGATGGTCAGGGTGACGGCGGGTTCCTCGCCGGCCGGCGCCGCCCGCGCCGCGCCGGCGCCGGAAAACACGTATTGGCTCGGCTCCTCCGGCCCGTCCACGATCTCCGCCACGTCCCGCAGGTAAACCGGCTGCCCGCCCGGCACGCCCACCACCACGCCGCCGGCGTCCTGCGCGCTGGCGAGAAAATTGCCGGTCTGGAGCAGGATTTCGCGGTTTTGGCTAATGAGCGAGCCGGCCGCGAGCTGGCGGTTGGCCGCCTGCAACCGCGGCAGAATCTCCGCCGCGCTGAGGTTGTGCGCGGCCAGCCGGGCGGGGTCCAGCAGGACGCGCAGTTGCCGGCGCTCGCCGCCGATGAGCATCGTCTCGGCCACCAACGGCACTTGCTTCACCTGGTCGTCCACTTCGGCCACCACGCGGCGCAGCGTATAGTGATCGTAGCCGGCGCCGTGAAAGCTGAGCGCCAGGATGGGCACGTCGTCAATCGAGCGCGGTTTGATCAGCGGATACGAGACGCCAAACGGGATGCGGTCGAAGTTGGCCTGCAGTTTCTGGTTGAGATGCACCAGGCTGCGCGTGATGTCCTCGCCCACCTTGAAGCGCACGATGGCCAGGCACTCGCCCTCCCGCGAGGTGGAGTAGATGTATTCGACGCCCGGGATTTCCCACAGCAGCTTTTCCATGGGCCGGGTGGCGCGCTCCTCGACCTCTTTGGCGCTGAAGCCCGGCATGGCGACCAGCACGTCAATCATCGGCACCTTGATTTGCGGCTCCTCCTCGCGCGGCAGGAGCCACGTCGCCGCCGCGCCCAGCAAAATCGAGGTGATGACCAGCAGCGGGGTCAGCTTCGAGTCAATAAACGCCCGGGCGATGCGCCCCGCGAAGCCCAGGTGCGGGGCATCAGTGGAGGAAGAAGGGGTGCTCACGGGCGCGCGCTATGGCGTGGAGAGTGGCTGTCCCTCGCGCAGCGTCGCGGCGCCATCCACGACGACCGTCTCGCCGGGCGCGAGCCCGGAAAGGATCTCGAGGCCCTGGGGGGTCTGCTTGCCGCTGCGCACCAGGCGCATCCGGGCTTTGCCGTCGGCGGCGACAAACAGGATCTCAAGCTGGCCCCGCCGGACCCGCGCGGCGGGCGGGACGAGGAGAACGGTGGTCTCGCTGACCGGCACCGCCAGCCGGCCAAATTGGCCCGCGCGCAGGCCGGGCGCCGCCGGCAAATCCACTTTCACGCGCACCGTGCGGGAGGCGGGATCCGCCGCCGGCGCAATTTCGGCCACGGTGCCGGTGAGCGGCTCGGGGATGGCGTCCACCCGGACGGCCAGTTCGGCGGCCGGCCGGATGCGGGGGGCGAGCAGGCCGGGGACATCCGCCACCAGGCGCAGCCCGGCGCGGCCTTCCAGTTCCAGCAACGGCTTGCCCGGCATCGCCAGGTCGCCTTCGTCGGCCAGTTTGCGGGCCACCACGCCATCGAAGGGGGCGGCAATCCGGCCGTAGCCGGCCAGCGCTTCGGCCTCGGCCACCGCCGCCTGGGCGACCTGGTGGCGGGTCTGCGCGGCGTCCAATTCGGCCTGGGTGGCCGCGCTTTGCTTGTGGAGCCGGGTTGTGCGGTTCAAGTCCAGCTCCGCCTGCCGGAGCGCGGCGCGGGCCTGGTCGAGCCGGGCCTGAATCTCCAGCGTCGCCAGTTCCACCAGCACGTCGCCCTGTTTGACGGATTGTCCGAGCGCGGCGGACAAGCGGGTGATGCGGCCGCTGACCTTGGCCTCGAGCACGGCCTGGAGCCTGGGAAGCACGGTTCCGACGACCTCCTCCAGGGCGGGCTGGCTCACCGCTTCGATTTTCTGCAGGCGCACGGCGGCCGGCGGCAAGGACGGCCCGGCGCCCGCGGGCGGCGCCGGCTTTTCGCCGCAGCCGTTGAGCAGGGCGGCCAGGCCCGCGAGCAGCAGGCCGGAGCGGAAGGATAATGCGTACGTGGGGATGGCTTTCATTTTGCGGGGGTCTCGAAATTCAGTTGCGGCAGCCCCAGCGCCTTGCGCAAGGCGCCAATGGCTATTTGCCAGTCGGCCTCGGCCTCGGCGCGGCGAACGCGCGCGGTGATCAGCGCGGTTTCCGCGTCCATCAAGTCCCGGGGCAGCGCCAGTTCCTGCTCGAAGCGGGCGCGGGTCAGGGTGGCGCTTTCCTGGGCCTGGGCGACGGCGTGTTCGGTGACGGCCCGGCGCTCCGCGGCGGCCTGGAGGTCGAGCCGGGCTTGCGCGGTTTCGAGATCGAGCGCGAGGCGCAGTTTGCGCTGTTCGGCACGGGCGGCTTCGAGTTGGGCGCTGGCCTCGCGGACTTTGGCGCGCGTGAGTTGGCCGTCCCACAGGTCCCATTGGAGCAACGCCCCGGCGGTCCAACTGCCGCCGCCGTGGTTGAATTTCCAGCCGTGGTCGTAATCCAGGCTGCCAAAGGCGCTGATGCGCGGCAGATAGCCGCTTCGGGCCTCGCGCACCTGTTCCGCGGCCGCGCGTTCGCGGTGGCGGGAAGCCGCCAGCTCGGGGCGTCCGGAGAAATCCCCGGCGTCGGGGGCCTCGAGCGCCGGGGCGGTGTCGGCGACCTCGAATTCATCCGGATCCTCCGGCTCCACGCCGAGCAAAGCCCGCAGCGCGCGCGTCGCCAGCGCCTCGGCGTTGCGGGCGCGGACCAGGTCCTCACGCGCCTGGGCCAGCCGCACTTCCAGGTCCAGCACGCCGCTTTTGAGGAGCGTGCCGCTGTCATGGCGTCGGCGGGCGACGGCCAGGCTGTTTTCGAGCGCCTCCCGGGCGGCGCGGGCGGCGCGGACAAACTGCCGGGTTTTAAGCACGGTATGGAAGGCGCGGGTCACCTCGAAGCCGAGGGCGTTGCGAAGGGCGGCCTCGTCCTGCCGGGCGGCGTCGGTGTGCGCGCGGGCCGCATGGCGCGCGGCGGTGGTGCGCCCGCCGGCGTACAGCGGCACCGTGGCCAGGCCGCGGACGTTCAGGTTGTCAACCGCGGGCAGGTCGTTGAAATCGGGGGGCGAACCGTAGTTGTAGGCGCGCTGGTTGAGGATGCTGCCGAACGCCTGCATCGGGTTGTCGCTGCCGGCATAACTGGACTGGAATTGCAGGCGCGGCCAAAAGGCGGCGTTGGCCTGGTCGAGCCCGGCTTGCGCCGCCGCCAAACGATGCTGGGCCAAGCGCGCGTCCGGGTTGTCCGCCAGGGCCTGGCGCAGGGCGCGCTCCAGGGTCCACGGCTCAGCGGCCAGGGCGGCCCAGGCCCCCAGCAGCGCCAGCCCGCAGATCGCCACGGCCTTTGTCATTTGCTGCAGCAAGCACGGGGGGCGGGTGCGGATGAATCGTCGCGGCCAACGTTGGCCTTGCGCAAAATCACCTCCAACGGGCAAAAGCCGGTGAAGGAGGATTGCAGCAGGTTGAACCCCACAAACGCGGTGAACCAAAGCCAGTAGGGGCTGTGGTAATGCGCCAACAGGAGGCTCAACAGGATAAAGCTGCCGGCGAAGCGGCGAATGATCATGTGCATCTTCATAACAATTCAGGCTTGGGTTGTTCTGGCTTACCGAATACTGCTGGCAATCAGGGCCCCAACCAGGCCGCCATAGAGCGTACTGATCAGGGGATTGCTCGTCAACGGGCAAGCGCCGGTTGAGCATCCGACAAACTTATAGAGGGCAAACCCCAGCCCGCCCCCGGCGATCGCGCCAATGATAATATGCAGAATCATACGATGTTTAGTCTTCAATCACTACGCCTATTGAGCCGCGAGCCGGCGGAAAGTTACAGGTGTTGACCCAATTGCGGCCGCCGCGGGGAGGCGGAAATGCGGCGTTCCCGCCTTGACCGCGCGCCCGCGCCGCGCCAGGATTCCCTTGCTATGGAAATGAAACTCACCGCGGTCGGGATTGAGAAACCCGAGCCGATCAACTTCATCCTGGGCCAGACCCATTTCATCAAATCCGTCGAGGACATTCATGAGGCCCTGGTGGGGGCGGTGCCGGGCATCAAGTTTGGCCTGGCTTTTTGCGAGGCGTCCGGGAAATGCCTGGTTCGCGAGTCGGGCACCGACCCGGCCCTGGTTGAACTGGCCCGCCGGAATGCCCTGGCCATCGCCGCCGGGCATAGTTTCATTGTTTTCCTGGGGGAAGGTTTTTACCCCATCAACGTGCTCAATACCCTCAAGGCCGTGCCGGAGGTTTGCCGCATTTTCTGCGCGACGGCCAATCCCACGCAAGTGCTCATCGCGGCCACCGAGCAAGGGCGCGGCATTATCGGGGTGGTGGACGGCTCGCCGCCCCGGGGCGTTGAGGCGGAGCCGGACATTGCGTGGCGCAAGAATTTCCTGCGCCAAATCGGATACAAGCTTTGAGCCGCGCGGCGCGCGCCCGGCCGGGGCCGGGCTGTGTTACCCCTCCCGCGCCGGGTTGTCCAGGCACTCCCGCACCACGTTGGCCAGGTCGGGGCGCGTATAGGGTTTCTGCAGGAACAGCGCGCCATGCCGGCGGAAGAAGTCCGTGTCTGACTTCTCCATGTTATAGCCACTGGTGAAGATCAGTTTAAGCTGGGGCTGGATGGCTTTCAGCTTTGCCGCCAGTTCCAGGCCGGACATGCCGCCCGGCATGACCATGTCGGTGACCACCAGGTCTATGCCGCCCGCCTGCCGTTCCCAGGCTTGCAGGGCTTCGGCGCCCGAGCTGGCCACCAGCACCCGGTAGCCGCAATCGTGCAGAATGAGTTGCGCCAGGTCGCGCAGCACGATCTCGTCTTCCACAACAAGGATGGTTTCGTGGCCGCCCCGCACGGCGGCCGCTTCGGTCGTCCTGGCCGCCCGCGCCGGGGCCGGCTCGTCGCTGGCGGGCAGATAGACGATGAAGGTCGTGCCTTTTCCGACTTCGCTGCTGACCTCGACCCAGCCTTCGTGCTGCTTGACGATGCCATAGACGGTGGCCAATCCCAGGCCCGTCCCTTTGCCGACTTCCTTGGTGGTAAAGAAGGGCTCGAAGATGCGGGCCATTGTCGCCATGTCCATTCCGCATCCCGTGTCGTTGACCTCCAGGCAGACGAACGCGCCGGGCCGGGCCTGGGGGTGCATTTGCACGAAGGCTTCGTTCAGCATGACGGGGGTGGTGCGGATTGTCAGGGTGCCGCCTTTCGGCATGGCGTCGCGCGCGTTCACGGCCAGGTTCACGATGACCTGTTCGAGCATGCCCGCATCCGCCGCCACCAGGGGCAGCTCCGCCGGCGGATTGAATTGCAGCGCGACGGTTTCCCCCAGCAGGCGCTTCAGCATCTTGCTCAAATCGCCGACGACATTCCGCAGGTCGAGCGCCTTGGGCTGCATCACGTTCTTGCGGCTGAACAGGAGCAGCTGCCGGGTCAATGTGGCGGCACGTTCCGCGGCAAAATAGATGGCTTGCGCGGAATCGAGCAGCGCGGGCGCCAGGTCGGTGTTGGCCATCACCATCCCCGAATGTCCCTGGATGACCGTTAGCATGTTGTTGAAATCATGCGCCACCCCGGCGGCAAGCTGGCCAATGGATTCCATCTTCTGCGACTGCCGGAGCTGCGCCTCCAGGTTCAGCCGGTCGGTGATGTCTTCGACGTAGCAATGCACGATGTGGCTGGCCGCCACCGGATGAAACGACCAGCTCAGGGAGCGCTTTTCGAGCACGGTGGAGAGATCGAGCACGCTGCGCCCCGCTTTCAGGCAGTTCTGGACGATTTCCTGCACGTTGTCCGGCAGCAACTCCCGCGGATGGTCCCGGCCCACGGAACGGCTCAGCTTCAGTGCGGCGTTGTTGAAATAGGTGATGGCGCCGTCGCTGGTCAGCTCCAAAGCGGGATTGGGATTCAACTGGGCGAAGGCGGCCAGCTTCTGCAATTCCGTTTCAACCCGGATCCGCTCGACCGCCATGGCCAGCACCGTGGCGATGGAAAACAGGAAATGCACCTCATCCTCGGTAAACGTGCGCGGGCGTTTGGTGTACGCCCCGAGCACGCCGAACGCCTGCTCCTGGCCGGCTATGGCCACGGTAACGCCGCTCACCACCTTGTGGTTGGTCAGCAACGATGACCCGCGGAACCGGCCCTCATTGCCAAGCGAGGCAAACGCCACCGCCTCCTTCGCCGTGAGGGCAAATCCCGTCTCGGTCTGCGGATCCGCCGGGATGACTACCTTCCCGACCTCGCCGTCCTTCCAGCCCACCCCCGCGCGCATCAGGAGAAACTTGCCTCCGGGCTGAACCTCCAGAACATGGCAGAACTCCACGTCCAGCGTTTGGGCCGCCAGCGTGGCGGCATGGTTCAGGAGGATGGAGGGATCGCTGGTTTCCAGCGCAAACCGCCCCAGTGCCGCCACGGCTGTTTGCTGCATGGTCCGGTGGGTCAGCGTCCGTTTCACCCGCTCGCTTTCTTTCTCCCGCTCCTCCAGTTGGGCCGCCATCGAATCAAACGTGCGCGATAATTCGCCCAACTCGCCTCGTTCCCGGGACAAACCGGTCCGGCTGGTCAGGTCGCCGGCGCCCAGCTTCCGCGCCGCCAAAGAAAGCACCCGCACCTGCCGGATAATAAAGCGTTCCCCGCCAAACCACGCGGCTCCCAGGGCCAGCAGACCGACCAGGAACTCGGTCCAGGGCAGTTGCGCGCCATAGTGGGACGCATAGTATTTGTTCCCGAAGTAGAGCAGCACAGAAGCCGGGGCGACGGCCAGGAACACTGTTCCCACCAAACGAAATCGCAAGCTGGACAAGCTGGTCATAAGCTCTGGACGTTCATTTGCTACTGGCCGAGCATACCCGGTTAACCACCCGTAACGCAAAAAGATTTCTAACGGGTGGCGCCGTCATTTAACAACGCCCACCGAAGTGAAAGTAAGCCAATAACGGTTTCGGCCGCTTCCGGTGTGAATTGCGACACGGCCTTTCGCCCGCTCCCACCCCTGGCCCGCTCTTGGCAACCCTTTTGATTCCAAGCCCATCGGACGAGGGCGGTGAACCGGGAAGGCGTCCGGCTGGGAGGTTTGCGCGGGATATTCCCTGTCCTCCTTGCCCTGCCAGCCTCCGTATGCGCGGACACTCCGCTCGCTTTGGCGGTTTTGTAGCGGCAAGCAAGCAGGTGGCCCGCGCGCCCTCCGCGCAGGGATGCTTTCTAAAACTTGCCGATTCTTTGGCTTGCCAAACGCGCCGCCATCTCTAGATTAAGCCACTTGTTTAACAATATGAGTCTATTTAGTCCTAACGCTCTGCTGGCGTTGGCGCCCCCGGCGCAGCAACCGGGTCAGTCTGCGCCGCCGGCGTGGGTCAATATGGTGCCGTTGGTCCTGCTGGTCGTCGTTTTCTATTTCGTGCTTATCCGGCCGCAGCAGAAGAAGGCCAAGGATCATGCGACCCTCCTTAAAACCATCCGCCCCGGCGACAAGATTGTTACCAGCAGCGGCATCGTTGCCGTCGTCGTCACCGTCAAGGAAAAGACCCTGTCCATCCGCTCGGCGGATGCCAAGTTTGAAATTACCAAATCTGCCGTTGCTGAAATCACTGAACGCGGCAACGATTCCCGCGAATCCTGATCTGTTTCCATGAACCGAAATTACTTCTGGCGAACTGTCCTGGTTGTCCTCATTGTCTTGTGGTCGCTCTATGAGCTTTACCCGCCCAAAGGACGCGACCTGGTGCAGTATTTCCGCGATCAGGCAGTCAATCGCGATCCCGACTTCACTACCATCTTCACCAATGCGTTGGCCCTGCAAAAGGCCATGCCGGAAAAGCCTTACGAAAACCTGCTTAAGGCCATCGGCACCAATGACATCACCCGCTATTTCCCGTCATTCGGGGCCAAAGAGCAACTGCACCCGACCCCTTACATTCTCAACCGCTTGCAGCGCCAGGCCGCCGGTCGCATTCGCCTGGGTCTCGACCTGCAAGGCGGCACTTCCTTCCTCGTCAGCATGGATACCAACCGACTGGCCCAGGCCGCAGACGCTGAAAACGCGCTCTCGCACGCCGTCGAAGTTCTGCGCAAGCGGGTGGATAAATTTGGCGTTGCCGAACCCCTGATCCAGCCGCAAGGCAATAACCGCATTCTGGTCCAATTGCCCGGCTTATCCGCCGCCGACCAGGAAAGCGCCAAAGCGGCCATTCAAAGAGCGGCTTTTCTGGAGTTTCGCCTGGTCTGCCCCACCAGCGAACAGGATATCAAGGAAGGGATTGTGCAGCCGGGCTACGAAATCCTCAAACGCAAGCAGCGCTTGCGCGACGGGCGCGAACATATCGAAGAGGTGGAAGTCAGGAAACGCGCGGAGATGGATGGCAGCGGGCTCAAGAGCGCCATGGTCGTGCGCGGCAACCTGGGGGAGCCGGAAATCCACTTCACGCTGGATTCCAGAGGCGCCGAGCGCTTTGCCGAAATTACCCGGGAGAATGTCGGCCAGCGCCTCGCCATCATACTGGATAAGGAGTTGTATTCGGCGCCGGTCATTCAAAGCCCCATCGAGACGGGGAGCGGCCAGATCACCGGCCAATTCGATAATCGCGAAGCCTTTGAACTGGCGAACGTGCTGGAAAACCCGCTTCGGGCGCCGCTGCATATTGATGAGTCGCGCGAAGTGGACCCCACGCTGGGCAAAGACTCGATTCGCAGCGGCATCAACGCGGCCATTTACGGCACGCTGGCAGTGGCGGTGTTCATGATCTGCTATTACCTCGCGGCGGGCGTGGTGGCCAACCTTGCCCTTATCGCCAACATTATCATTCTGCTGGGGGTCATGTGCTCCATTGGCACGACGCTTACGCTGCCGGGCATCGCGGGCATCGTGCTCACCATTGGCATGGCCGTGGACGCCAACGTGCTTATTTACGAGCGCATCCGCGAGGAGAGCGCCAAGGGCAAGTCCCTGCGCGGGGCCATTGCCGCCGGTTATTCCCGCGCTTTCACCACCATCTTCGACTCGAACCTGACGACCCTCATCTCTTCGGTGATCCTGATCTACATGGGCACCGGTCCCATCAAGGGCTTTGGCGTTACTCTGACTATTGGTATTATGGCCAGTTTGTTCACGGCGCTGGTTGTCACCCGCCTAATCTTCGACTTCCTCGTGGACCGTGGTTGGCTCAAATCCTTGCCCATGCTGCATCTTATCCGGGCCGAGAAGATAGATTTCCTGAAATTGGCACCCTACACCTTTGCCATCACCTGGATCATTATTGTGGTGGGGGTAATCTTCACCATTCGGCGGGGAGAAGCAGCCTTCGGTGCCGAATTCCGCGGCGGGGATACGGTTCTGATGGCTTTCGAGCAAAAACCGGGAGAAGCCGCCGTGCGAACCGCCCTGACCAAAGCCGGCATCAAAGACCCGCGCATTCAGTTTCAGAAGGATGTCACCACGCGGCGCGAAACCCTGCGTATAGATTCTTCTCCCGGAACGGCGGAACTGGTCAAATCCACTCTCAGCCAGATGCCGGCGGCCAAATTCCATCTGCTGGGCCAGGATCGCATCGGCGCGACAATAGGGAAGGAAATTCAAAAATCCGCTGCGATCGCCCTGTTGCTCTCCTTGTTTGGCATCCTGATTTACGTCGCAATACGCTATGAGTTTTCGTTCGCCGTAGCGGCGGTCATCTCGTTGATCCATGACGTGCTGATCACCCTGGGCCTCTATTCGCTCTCCGGCCGCGAGTTTAACTCCGCCGCGCTCGCGGCCATCCTGACTATCATCGGCTTCTCCATCAATGATACGATCGTGATCTTTGACCGCATCCGCGAAGATCTGAAACTGGGCATTCGGGGCTCGTTCCGCGAGGTGATGAACAAGGCGCTTAACCAAACCCTCAGCCGTACGGTGATCACCTCCGGCACCGTTTTCCTGTCAACCTCTTCGCTGTATGTGTTCGGCGGCGGCGCCATCAACGACTTTGCCTTTACGTTCCTGATTGGCATTGTGGTCGGCACCTACTCGAGTATCTACATCGCCAGCAGTCTCGTTCTCTGGTGGCACCGGGGGCAGCGGCCGAGCATCGGCGCTGGCGCGCAGGCCGTCATGCAGAACGCAACGGCAGCCGCTTTGAAGTAATCCTTGCCTTTATAACCGGTTTCCGAGGGCTGGGGGCCGGGATGAGCTTGTGATCGGCCTGATAAACATTACTGCTTGGCACTGGGCGGGTTTTATCGGCTGCGTATTGGTTTTTCTGGCCCTCGACCTGGGGCTGTTTCATCGCCGGGCGCATGTGGTCAAATTCCGGGAGGCGCTGCTTTGGACCTCCACCTGGTTTTGCCTGGCCATGCTCTTCGCCCTGGCGCTGAAACCCCTCCGCGGCAAAGAGGAAGCCCTGGAATTTCTGACCGGTTATCTCATCGAGTTGTCTCTCTCGATGGATAATGTCTTTGTGATTGCCATGCTCTTCGCCTATTTTCAAATCCCTCGCCAATATCAGCATCGCGTGCTGTTCTGGGGCATTGTTGGGGCTTTGGTCATGCGTGGGCTTATGATCGGAGCCGGCGTGGCGCTGGTTGCCTGGCTGCATTGGGTTCTCTACGTGTTGGGAGCCTTCGTCCTGTTTACCGGCCTCAAAATGCTTTTTGTCGAGACCAGGGTTCACCCGGAAAAGAACCGCGTCGTCAAATGGGTGCGCAAGCTTTACCCGGTTACGCCACACCTGGATGGGCAAAAGTTTTTCAGCACCTGGCAGGGGCGCCTGGCCCTCACGCCGCTGGCCTTGGTGCTGGTGATGGTGGAAACCACCGATCTCATCTTCGCGCTGGACTCCATTCCCGCCATTTTCGCCGTAACCACCCGGCCGTTTATTATCTTCACCTCCAACGTGTTTGCGGTTCTGGGGTTGCGCTCGCTTTATTTTGTGCTGGCGGGTGCTCTTGAGTATTTCCGTTATTTGAAAGCCGGCCTGGCGTTGGTGCTGGCCTTTATTGGTTGCAAAATGCTCCTTGATCCCCACGGCGGCCCCCCGCTCTGGTTCCAACTGAAAATCCCCATTTCTGTTTCTTTGTTCGTGGTGGGGGGGATCATTGTTGCTTCCATCGCTCTCTCGCTCACCCTGGGCCGCCGGCAACCACCTCGCTCCGCCTCATGAAGTTCCGGTGGTCTCTCGCGCCGCCGCAACGCGCCCACGCCGAACGCTTGGCCGAGGCACTGAAGCTTCCACCGCTGCTCGCCCAATGCCTGCTTAATCGAAACTTGACGGAACCGTCGGCCGCCGCTGCTTTTCTGTGGCCCCGGCTCCGGCAACTGGCCGATCCGTTCCTGCTTCCCCACATGCCTCTTGCCGTCGAACGGCTCCTGCAGGCTCGCGAGCGCAAGGAGCCCGTCGTCCTCTTTGGGGACTATGATGTGGACGGCGTTACCGCCAGCGCATTGTTGCTCGAAGTGCTTCGTCCCCTTGGCTGGCAAGTCCAATATTACCTGCCTCGCCGCTTGGAGGAAGGGTATGGCCTTAGCCAGGAAGCCGTCGAAAATTGTCTGGCCCAATCTGGCGCCACCCTGCTGTTAGCCGTGGATTGCGGTTCGACAGCGGTCGCTCCGATTGCCTGGTTGCGCCAGCGCGGCGTGGAGGTCATCGTGCTGGACCATCACCAAATCTCGGTGCCCGCGCCCGCGGCCATTGCTCTGGTCAATCCACGGCTTTCCGCGTCCTGCAATACCAGCGAATCCGAGGATTCCGGCGCGCCCTTTACAGAGCTCTGCTCCGTTGGGCTCGCCTTCAAACTCGCCCACGCTCTGCTTAAGCGCGCCCGCGAAACCAGTATCCTCGGCACGGCTGACTTCGACTTGCGTTCCTTGCTGGATCTGGTCGCCTTGGGAACCATTGCGGATGTGGTCCCCTTGACTGGCGAAAATCGCATTCTGGCATCTGTTGGTTTGGAACGCCTGAGCACCACTCAGCGCCCCGGCCTGGTGGCTCTGAAGCAAGTTGCGCAGTCCCCTGCCCTGCTTGGCTCCCATGAGGTTGCCTTCCAACTCGCCCCGCGACTCAATGCCGCCGGTCGTCTGGAAACGGCGGAGGAAGCCCTGCGCCTGTTACTGACGCGCGACCATGCCGAAGCGAGGACTCTTGCCCAAACGCTCGACGTCCGCAACCGGACACGCCAGAAAATCGAACACGGCATTGTGGAAGATGCCATCACCACCGTACAGAGCAGATTCAATCCCGGCACAGATTATGTTATCGTCGAGGGCAACCCGACTTGGCACATCGGCGTGGTGGGCATTGTTGCCGCCCGCGTGCTTCAACAATTCTATCGCCCAACGGTCATACTCGGCGGCGATGGCGCGACCTTCCGGGGCTCCGGCCGTAGTATCCCGGGTTTCAACCTGGCCGGTGCTCTGCGTGAGTGTGCCGACCTGCTCATTCGCCAGGGAGGGCATGCCATGGCAGCCGGAGTCAGTCTCTTACCTGCCAACCTCGAGGCTTTTCGCACCCGTCTCAACCAACTTGCCTTGAATACTCTCCAACCCGAAGACCTCCAGCCTTCGCTGCGCCTCGACGCCGAAGTGCGCCTGGTAGATCTGCATTTGGAATGCCTTGCGGCGCTCGCCCAGTTGCGCCCCACAGGCCAGAATAATCCTCCCGTTCAATTGTTCGCCCGCAAACTCAACCTGCATCGCCCCCCGCTCCACATCGGTGCTCAAAAACAGCACCTCAAATTGTGGATTAACGACGGAACTACTGCGCTCGAAGCTGTTTGGTGGAACGCCGCCGATCAAACTATACCCCCCGCCCCTTTCGACTTGGCCTTTGCACCCCAAATTAACGAATACAACGGCAGCCGCAGTGTTCAACTGAAGATCTTGGATTGGCGTCCTGCGCAATAAAACAATCCCCATTGGACCAACCTCGGGAACACTTGAGTGGGAATGCAGGAAGTTGCATCATCATGTGAAATGGGGCGTGTGTTTCTAAATCTGTTTCTCTTTCAACGCACCGCGACGATAAGCGCAGAATCCAAATGCCGCTAACTGCTTCTTCTATTTCGGGCAATACACCCGGAGCTTGAATCCGGCAACTGAACCACGCACTCTTCCGTCTATCTATGGTCTCCGCCATCATCGTTGCCGCCGGCCAAAGCTCCCGCATGGGTGCCGGAGTGGACAAACTCTTCCTCAAATTAAATGGCTGCCCCATCGTAGCGCACACCTGGCGTCAGTTTGAGCTTGCCGAATGTATTGACGAAATCGTTTTGGTCGTGCGCGAGACCATGAGACCCGCATTTGCGGCGCTAGGCGAAGAATACCGGTTTCACAAGCCCTTCCGCCTCGTCTCCGGCGGCAAGGAGCGGCAGGACTCAGTCTGGAATGGGCTGCAGGCTTTATCGCCCCATGTTGAGATTGCTGCCATTCAAGACGCGGCTCGACCTTGCACCTCCAGTGCGCTCATTGCGGCGACCATCGCCGCTGCCCGTCAAACCGGCGCTGCCGTGGCCGCCCAAGCCATCACGGATACCATCAAAGAGTCGAGCGACGGTAAGCTCATCGAACGCACGCTGGATCGCTCACGGTTGTGGTCCGTGCAAACGCCCCAGACCTTTCGGGTTGAGATTATTCGGCAGGCGCTGGCGGCGGTGCGCCGGCAAGGCCTGTTGGTTACCGACGATGCCGCCGCCTGCGAGTTGATCGGTCAACCGGTCCAACTGGTCGCCTGCCTCCAGCCTAATCCCAAAGTCACTCGCCCGGAAGATCTCCCCTGCCTCGAGGCACTGCTGCGCGCCCCAGCCCTTCCGTAGCGGGGCTCACGCAAAGCAGGCTGGGCTACTTGGCGGCCTGCTACCGGAGTCAACTCCCCAGAATGCTCCCGGTTGTGAGTTAATCACCGGAAGACGCCTTGGCCCAAGCTGGGTATCGAGGCTCTACTGCCATTAGGAAGGAATGCCCTCGCCTGTTACAAAAGTTTGGTCTGACCCGGGATGGCAACAGGATAGAGCCCGTCGGGGCCGGGTTTTACCGGCGGTTCGGTGTTCATTGTAATTTCGCCTATTGGTGGGAAGGCGAATTTGGAATCAAGAACTTCCTGCAAACTGATCTTCTTACCCGTATACACCGCTAGTTGTCCCAATACGGAGACCAGCGTCGAGTCGGCCAAAATTTTGGCGCGCTGAAACGGCTTGCCAGCACGGATGGATTGCAGGAATTCGCTGTGTTCCAATTCGTAAGGCGACTTCGCAGACTGTTCAACATTGGCACGCCAAGTGCGATTGCCGTTGAGGTCGGTAAAATACGGCGGTTGAAATGCCGTAAAGTTGCAGCGGCCCTTGGTGCCGTGAAAAATATCCTGGTTTGAGCCATAACAACCGACTGCCGTGCGGCAGGCACCGTAGATGCGGCGGCCGTTTGGATACTCGTAAATAACCTGGTTATGATCGAAGCAGGTGCCCATCGTGGCTTCGAAATGTGTCGAGCGGCCCCCCATGCCGTAAGCTTGGCTTGGCAGCACGTCGCCCAGCACCCACAGGGCAGAATCGAGATCATGAATGAGCGACTGCAGAATGTCATCGCCGGACAACCACGAAAAGTGGTACCAGTTGCGGAGCTGATACTCCATCTCGCTCCATCCCGGCTCGCGCTCAATCAACCGATAAGGCGAGCGCAGGTATTCACATTGAACGGCTACGATTTCTCCCAGTTCGCCCGCTTGGATGCGTTGGACAGCCTCACGCCGGCCGAGATGATAACGATAAGTCACGCCCGCCAGCACCCCCGTGCCATTTTGCTTGGACAATACGTCAGCCTGCATGATCTTGTTGACGCCAGCAATATCTACGGCGGCGGGTTTTTCCACGAATACGTGTTTCTTGTTCTGCACTGCTGCCAGGGTGTAGTCCGGATGAAACCGGGAAGCGCAAACCACCAACACGACGTCACAGTTTTCAATGACGCCGCGATAGCCCTGCAACCCGGAGAACTGCCGCCCACGCGGAACCTCTATCCGGTCGGGGAACTTCGGACTCAAGGTGTTGATCGTGGTGTCTATTTTATCCGGGAAGATGTCAGCCAGCGCCCAGAGTTTGGTCCCTGCGTCAACGGTCAACGCATTGCCCGCCGCGCCGGTGCCACGCCCGCCGCAACCGATGAGTCCAAGTTTGAGCGTGTCGCTGCCTGCCGCGTGAGCAAAGCGGCCCACATCAATGGCGCCGATGAGCGCGGTTCCCGCCACCGTGGCTGAGGTCTTAAGGAAGCCTCGCCGGCTGGTAAATCTGGTTTGGTTTTGCTGTGCAGTGGTCTTCATTGTTAATCCGTTCGTTGTCTAAATGTGCGCCTATACTAATCTACTGCCGGAACGGCACCAGCAAAAAAACATATTTCCTCTCGCGTGCGCACTTCAATTTCAGCAACTTCCTCAGGGGGAAATTAGATAAAAATCATGGGGGTTTTCATACTTCGCCTCACGCTCCCACGATTTGCCCCCACCCTTGCCAACTCCCGCCTCCACTATTACCCTGAGCTGAACGATTTTCGTGATTATGAAACAACACCTGCTTTTCGGAGTGTTGGTGACGGCGCTCAGCATCAACTTGGTGATTGGCGCCCGGGTCTACTTGAATTCCGCGCAAGCGGCGGAAAAGGATTCGGCCTATCCCAGCCTTGAACTCTTTTCCTACGCCTTGGAAAAGGTGCGCAAGGATTACGTGGACGGGCAAAACCTGACCTATCGGCAATTGGTTTATGCATCCCTCAAAGGCATGCTCAGCACCCTCGATCCACACAGCGAATTCATGGAACCGGCCAAGTACAAGGAACTCCAAAGTGATACGCAGGGCGAGTTCGGTGGGCTGGGCATCGTGATCGCCATGCGTGACGGTTTCATCACTGTGATCGCTCCCATGGAAGACAGCCCCGGTTTTCGCGCCGGCATTCTCTCGGGCGATCGCATCATTAAGATTGGAGAGCGAAGCACTGAAAAGATGAGTTTGCAGGAAGCGGTGACAAACTTGCGCGGCGAGGCGGGCACCGAGGTAAAGATTTCCGTCCTGCGCCCTTCTTCTGGCAAGATCAAGGACTACACGCTCACTCGCGCCGTTATCAAGGTTGACATGGTCAAGGACATCAACGGCAAAAAGGAGTTTCTGTTGGATGACAATAAAATCGGCTATATCCGACTGGTGCAGTTCGGAGAAAAGACCGGTGCCGAATTAGAGGGCGCAATCAAAAAACTCAAGGCTCAAGGGTTGCAAGGGTTGGTGCTGGATCTGCGCTGGAATCCGGGCGGTTTGCTGGAGCAAGCGGTAGATGTCTGCGAGCGATTCCTCCCGCGTGGCAACCTCGTTGTCACCACCGAGGGGCGAAATCCCACCCAAAACTCGGTTCGCAAAGCCCGGGGCCGTGGCGACGAATTAAGCGGCTTGCCAATGGTAGTGCTGGTTAACCTCGGCAGTGCCAGCGCCTCCGAAATCGTCGCCGGCTGTCTGCAGGATAGCAAACGTGCCATCATCCTTGGCGAAAAGACTTTCGGCAAAGGTTCCGTCCAAAGTATCATCCCGCTGGCTGCGATGCCGGATGGCGTTCCCGCCTTGCGCTTGACAACAGCCAAATATTATACCCCCAGCCATAAGGTCATTCACGAGGAAGGAATTACTCCTGATATCATCGTGCCCCTGTCTGAAGAACAGGAGCGCTCTATTTTAATGAAACATGCCCCAGGCGGGATTCAGGGTCTGGAAGAGAGTGATCGGGAACAAGTCTTGAGATCGGGAGACCCACAACTCGAACGCGCCACGGATCTACTCAAGGGCATTACTCTTTTTACCCAGCGGTCCCCCGCTTTTAATCAGAGACTTGCCAAAAGCGAAACACGGGTTGCCAAGTAATTCCACCCCGCAAAAATCGACGCGCAACCGGTCCGTGAGCCATGCCTCTTCTGGCGCTGGAAACATCTTGTGACGAAACCAGCGCGGCCGTTGTTGACCAAGGCCGCGTCCTGGCGCATCTCGTTTCGTCCCAGGTTCAACTCCACGCCGAATATGGCGGCGTGGTGCCGGAATTGGCGGCGCGAGAGCATCTCCGCCATTTGTTGCCTGTCACTCGACTGGCCTTACAAAAGGCTGGCGTGGACCCCGAACAACTCGACGCCGTCGCAGCAACCCGCGGGCCGGGCTTGCCAAGCGCACTGATGACTGGCCTCAAGGCGGCGCAAGCGGCTGCGTTTGCCCTGCGTCGGCCTTTTCTCGGCATCCACCACCATGAGGCTCATCTCTATTCGCCTTGGATCAACGGCCCGCCGCCGAAAGCCGATTTCTCCCGTTTTCAGCCCAATATTTCCCTTATTGTTAGCGGCGGACATACTCTCTTGGTTCATGTCTGCTCAGAGTTAAACCACCACCTAATCGGCTCGACTGTAGATGATGCTGCGGGCGAATGTTTCGACAAGACTGGGAAACTGATGGGACTGCCTTATCCGGCGGGACCAGAGATAGACCGACTCGCCCAGGACGGAAATCCCAAGGCGTTCGTTTTCCCGCGCCCTATGATTGACGAGCCGAATGACGATTTTAGCTTTAGCGGTCTGAAAACCTCCGTGCGATACTTTCTGCGCGACCACCCCAAACTGCTCCAGGATACACAATGTCTGCGCGACCTCTGCGCCAGCATTCAGGCGGCCATTGTGGACGTGTTGGTGACTAAGACCCTCCGTGCTGCCAGACGACTTTGTGTGGGATGCATTACGGTCTCGGGCGGCGTCGCCAGCAATCGCGCGCTGCGCCAGCGCCTCGGTGCCGCCTGCGAACGGCAGCGGTTCGCCCTGATGCTGGCCGATAAAGCCTTTTGCACGGATAACGCCGCTATGATCGGCATTCTGGCCGAGCGCAAGCTCCGTCTGCATTCGGAACCAACTCCCCTCGATGCGGATATTCTGCCAAGCTGGGCGCTGGAATAACATAGCCCGGGGCCCACCGCACTCCCATCAATCGGCCTATCCGGCTGAATCCGCAATCAATGAAAGAACCTTTTCCACCGCCTCATCAGCTTTCAGTGACACGAGGGTGCCTCCGCGCGGTTTGATCTCCACTTCACCTTTGGCCAGCGACTTTTCGCCAATGCCCACACGGATAGGGAAGCCTACCAACTCGGAATCTTTGAACTTCACTCCGGGTCGCTCGTTGCGGTCGTCGAGGATCGCATCCACGCCGCATTCAGTCAGTTCAGCGTAGATCCTTTCTGCGCATTGCATGACTGCGCTTTCAGGGGCTGTATTGAGTGGTGTAATGCATACCGTGTAAGGCGCAACGCTAATGGGCCAGATAATGCCATTGTCATCATGGCGCTGCTCAATCACCGCCTGCAAGGTGCGCGTGACCCCGATGCCATAGCACCCCATGATCGCCGGTTGTTGTTTGCCTGACTCATCGAGGAACAGAGCATTCATAGCCAGACTGTACTTGGTGCCAAGCTTGAAAACGTGCCCAACCTCGATTGCACGCTGAATCTTCAACGACTTCCCACACTTCGGACACGCCTCTCCAGCCCGTACCAACCGCAGGTCCGCCCAATGCGCCACCTGAATGTCGCGTCCGATGGCGACGTGGCGCAAGTGAAACCCATCCGCATTGGCGCCGGTGGTCATCTCCACCGTCTCCCGCAGCCGTTCATCAGCATAAACCGGCAGATGAGTCACACCAACCGCCCCCAGACTACCCGGGTGAGCTCCCAGTGTCGCGAAAATCTCTTCGGCCTCCGCCGCACGGAAAGTCGCGGTGCCCAACGCGCCGGTCAGCTTGGCCTCGTTCAGTTGATCGTCCCCTCGCAGGAGAATCAATACTGGCTTACTGGCGGCTAGATACACCAGCGTCTTTATCTGGCGGGCGGCGGGCACTTCGTATGGCGGTTGGCTTAATGCCTCAATTGTCACCACGCCCGGAGTGGCAAACTTTTCAACCTCGCCCTCAATAGTCTGATCACAGCACTTTTCGACGGCACTGGTCGCCTTTTCCACATTTGCTGCATACCCGCATCCATCACAGAACGCGACCTCGTTCTCTCCGGCAGCCGCCGGCACCATAAACTCATGTGAAAACTTCCCGCCCATCACGCCCGTATCCGCTTCGACCGGTATGGCCTTGAGTCCGCAACGCTGAAAGATGCGCGCATAAGCGTCATACATCTTGTGATAACTCGCCTGCGCGGCCTCGTCCGTAGCATCAAAACTGTAGGCGTCCTTCATAATGAACTCCTTCGCACGCATAAGGCCGAAACGCGGGCGAATCTCATCCCGAAACTTGACCTGAATCTGGTAGAAGTTCTTGGGCATCTGCCGGTAGGAGTTGATTTCCCCAGCGACGAGTGTGGTGATGACCTCCTCGTGCGTCGGCCCGAGCACCCACTCCTTTTTCGCTCGGTCACGAACCTTGTACAGCACCTCTTGGGCAGTTTCGTAACGCCCGCTCTGCTGCCAGATTTCCGGGGGTTGAAGCGCTGGCATGAGCAGTTCGAGCGCACCCGCCCGGTTCATTTCTTCCCGTACGATTTGCTCGACCTTGCGCAGAGCACGCAGCCCCAATGGCAAAAAGGTGTAGAGCCCTCCGGTGAGCTTGCGAACAAGCCCGGCGCGCAATAACAGTTTGTGAGAGACTATTTCGGCTTCAGCCGGTGTCTCTTTCAGCGTGGGAATTAATGTTCGTGACCAACGCATACGAGCAGCGGAATGTGGATTGCCCAGATCGTTTTGGCGAGCAAGAAATACCGCCCGCAGCTGGCAAGCCCCCATTTATTGATCCAGTTGCTATGAGAGTTTTGGTTCATGGTTTCAGGGTTTCCGCGCTGGCGGGCGCAGGGAGGGGCGTAGCCCCGACCGAAGCGCGCCAGCGCGCCGCGAATACCGCCGGCGCCAGATACTCCAGCGCCGAGTGCGGCCTCGCTTCGTTGTAGTCCCGCCGCCACCCGGCGGCCAGGACTTGCGCCTCCAACAGGGAGGCAAATTCTTCGCGGTCCAAATGCTCGTCCCGCAACCGGCTGTTAAAGGATTCCACATACGCGTTCTCCCACGGACTCCCCGGCGCAATATACAGCGCCCCGATGGCGTTACCCTTCAGCCACGCCTGCACGGCCAAGGCCACAAATTCAGGCCCGTTGTCACTACGCAGATGCGCCGGCACTCCCCGCTGCGCAATCAGCTCCGCCAGCACCACCATCACGTCCTTGGCCCGGAAACTCCGCCGCACGACCAGCGCCAGACATTCCCGCGTAAACTCGTCCACCACGCATAAAAACTTCAACCGCCGCCCATCGCTGGTCTGGTCGCTCACAAAGTCATAGCTCCAAACCTCGTTGGGCCGCGTGGCCCCCCGCCGTTGGCTGCCGTTCTCGCTGGTGCCCAGCCGCCGCTTCTTGCACTGTTTTCGCGGCACTTTCAGCCCTTCCTCCCGCCACAGCCGTTGCACCCGCTTGACGTTCACCCGCAGCCCTTCCTGGCGCAACTGGCCACAGGCGGTCCGATACCCGGCTCGCGGCCGTTGCCGGCTGAACTCATGGAGCCGTTCGCGCAACCGCCGTTCCGCCGCGTCGGGCTGGGGCCGGTGCCGCTGGGTGGCCCGCGGCTGTCCCACCACGTTGCAGGCCCGACGCTGGCTCATCTCCAGGGCCGCCTGAAGATGTCCCACCGCCTCGCGTTTCCGCGCCGGGCCTACCATTTTCCCTCCAGCAGTTCCTTGAGCGCCACCTTGTCCAGGGACAGGTCGGCCACCAGCCGCTTGAGCCGGGCGTTTTCCGCTTTCAAGGCGTTGAGTGCCTTCACGGTGTTCACATCCGCCCCGCCGTATTGCGCCTGCCAGCGGTGATACGTCGCCGGGCTGATCGCCAGGCTCTTGCAGACTTCCTCAATCTTCTTGCCCCCGGCCAGTTCCGTGGCCGCTTGATGGAGCTTCGTCACGATTTGTTCAGGACTGTGTCGTGTTCGTTTCATGTTGTCAGAGTTCCGGGCGGCGCTTCGCGCCGCCCAAGTCTCTCATAACACCTGGCTCAATTTAAGAGGAGCTTTCCAGAGTACTTCAAAGCCCGCTTTGATGGCTTCATAGCCGATGGCCTGAGCCAGCGCGGTTTTGCCCACGCCGGGCGGTCCCCAAAATAAAACGTCCTTGGCTTGGCGAATGAAATTGCATGTGGCCAGGTCGAAGATTTCCTTTTTGTGGATGGAGGGATTGAAACTCCAGTCGAAGTCCTCCAGTGGTTTGAGGGCGTGGAAGTCGGCGGCTTTAGTGCGGCGTGAAAGCAATCGCTCATGGCGCACGTTGAGTTCATCTTGAAGAATGAGTGGTTCCTCAACGTTTTGAGTGGAATCAGGTGTGGGGCAAGCGGAGTTTACCGGCCACCAGGTAGAGCATGGTGATGAGGTAAACGGGGGAGCGGTAGCCGCGAGCCCTTCGTTTAACGGCGCTAAACACGCTGTTGAGCCCTTCCATAAAGGCATTGGTCAGACCCCATTTCCAATGAGCCAGGATTCCCGCCAGATGGTTCTGCACTAATTGCGCCACTTTGAGCATGGGGCTAAAGATCCACGCCCGGCTGCGCCGTGCCACCCAACGCACCCAGCGGCACCAAGCCCTAAAGCGTCTTTGAGCCACGTGGGCGCTGGGACTGCGGTAGATGTCCTGCAAGACCAAGCGCATCTGATACGCTTTGGCGGTATAGAGATTCCTGGTTTGGATCTTGACCAAGCGGACTTGCTCCTGGGGGCTGAGGTTTTCGGGGTTCTTGCGCCACAGCCACTGACTCCGGCGCAGCGACTCCCGCGCTTCCGCTCCCCCCAAACGCAACTCCGCTCGGCGCACCTGATCTACTCGTTGGCTGGCGTGGGCCAGAACGTGAAACTTGTCAAAGACCACCTGGACATTGCGGCAGTTCTTTTTGACGCCCTGCTGGTAAGCCCGGCTCATATCCATGCTGACTTGCGTCAGCGCGTGCCGGTGCCCGTTGTGGGCTTCCAATGCCTGGATAAATGCCGACCAGGTCTCCTGGTCGCGACCCTCAGTGGCAAAGAGCACCCGTTTGGCCACCAAATCAGCAAATACGCTGAGGTAATGCTGCCCTTTACGCATCCCCATCTCGTCCACTCCCACGCAGCAAACCTGGCTAAAGTCGGCTTGGCCATAAGCCCCCTCCACGTGCTTGAAGAGCATCCGCCACAGGCGCATATCGCTCTCCTGGGTCACTTCCGCCACTTTGGCCATAGGCATCTCGCGTATGAGCAATAACGCAAAGGCTTCGAACTCCTTGGTAAAGTGAATACTTAATCCTTCCCAGGGCGGACGCACCCGAAACACATGCCCGCATTGGCGGCACTTGCCCCGCGGCAACCGGCCATGAATCTCACAGCGATGTTGGAATACATTGAGATGACGCCAGGTGAGCTCTTCGGGATGGTCATAGCAGAACACGCGCCCGCCATCCTGGGGACAGCGGGCCGATTCCCAAAGCGAGGGCCGCTCTCGGAGCTCGAGAAACACCGTGCTGCTGGCTGGCTCAAAGCGACTCGCGCTCACTTCCCAGTTTAATCCTAATCCTAACAGTTCATGAAATAAGGCTTCGGGCGTCATGCCTCAAGCCTACTCTTCCTCCGGGCCTATTCCACCGAAATCGTGGAGGAACCGAATGAGTTCGAGGAACTCGCCGTGGGAGAGGCGATTGGCGGCGACTTCCTGCAAACGCACCGGCAGGCTTTGAGCCAGACCGGACAGGCGCAGGGCTTTGAGGGTGGAGTCGAGGTTGTTGTTGGTATTCATTCGACAAGTTCGGGTGATGGTTGTTGGTTGACGGTTGCGGGGGCAAAGCAGACCGGCACGATGTTGCCGTAAGCTTCCAGGTCGCGGATGAGCGGATGCTTTTCTAATACCATTTCCTGTTAGTAGTTGCATTGTATTGAGAGGCATGGCAAGAACAGTCATGCCGAAACGATTTCATCTGAACCGGCCCGACCTTGCGCAAGCCGTGGCGGCGGCGCTGCCGGGTTGCAAGGACGTCAAAGCCC
>JAAYVL010000017.1 GCA_012517205.1 Verrucomicrobiota bacterium | reverse complement strand
GTTCTTTCAGGAACAGCTCCACGAGTTGGAGATGATCAAGCGCCAACACGCCGATTCATCCAACCGCCGTCTGGTGAAGGAGATTGAACGGGCGAAGAAACGGTTGGAAGCCCGGCTGCAGGCTCTTGCCGCCGAGCACAAGAAGGACAATACGTTGACTTTCGAAGAACTTGGCGTGGACCGGCTGTTTGTGGACGAGGCGCACTATTTCAAAAACCTGTTTTACGTCACGAAGATGACGCGGATCGCCGGCCTGCCGCAGACCGCCAGCGAACGGGCGTTCGACATGTATCTGAAAGTGCGCCATGTCCAGTCGCTCAATGGCGGAGGTGGGGTCGTGTTCGCCACGGGCACGCCCATCGCCAACAGCATGGCGGAGATGTTCACCATGCAGCGGTATCTCCAAGCCGACCAACTCAAGAAGCACAATTTGCATCACTTCGATTCGTGGGCAGCCACGTTTGGCGAGCCGGTGACGGCTATGGAACTTTCCCCCGATGGCGCAGGCTACCGGCTCAACACCCGGTTCGCCCGGTTCATCAACGTGCCGGAACTCATGCAGATGTTTCGCCAGAGTGCCGACGTGCAGACGGCGGCGATGCTCAATCTGCCTCGCCCGCAGCTTGAGGGTGAGAAGCCTGCCATTCGCAACGCGCCTGCGACGCCGGAGTTGAAGGCATTTGTCCAGGAACTCGCTGCTCGGGCTGACCGGTTGAAAACCGGCCGGGTTGATCCCAGCGAAGACAACATGCTGAAGATCACGTCTGAGGGACGAAAGGCGGCGCTGGATCTCCGCTTGATGAAGCCAGCAACGCCTGACGACCCGCAGGGCAAGGTCAATCTGGCCGTCGAAAACATCCATCGCATCTGGCAGGCCACTGCGGCGGAACGTTGCGCGCAATTGGTGTTCTGCGACCTCTCGACGCCAAAAGACAAGGGCTTCTCGGTCTATCGCGACATGGCCGACAAGCTGGAGCGGCTTGGCGTGCCAGAGCGGGAGATTGCGTTTATTCAGGACTACGATTCCGACGCCTCAAAACTCGCTCTCTTTCGGGAAGTGCGCTCAGGCAAGGTCCGCATTCTGTTCGGCAGCACGCAGAAGATGGGGTCAGGGACGAACGTGCAAGAGCGGTTGATTGCCTTGCATCACCTCGACGCGCCTTGGCGACCTGCCGACGTGGAGCAGCGTGAGGGGCGGATTCTGCGGCAGGGCAACAAGAACGCGGTCGTCTCGGTTTTTCGCTACGTCACCGAAGGCTCGTTCGACGCCTACATGTGGCAGACGCTGGAGACCAAGGCCAAGTTCATCGCCCAAGTAATGAGCGGCGACATGACGATTCGCCGCGTGGAAGACTTGGAATCGGCGGCGCTGACGTACGCCGAGGTGAAAGCCATCGCGTCCGGCAATCCCCTCGTAATTGAAAAAGCCCAGGTAGATGCAGAATTGATGCGGCTCACACGGCTGCGCTCCGCCCACGCCGAGGAGCAATACCGCATCCGGTCGAATCTGCGCCGTGCTCACGAGGACGCCGAAACCTTCACTGCGCGGCTTGCCAATCTCCGCCAGGACATCGCCGTGCGTCAGGATACTTCTGGCGACAAATTCACCATCGAACTCGACGGCCAGACCCTCGACAACCGGGGCATCGCGGGTGAATTGATTGTCCGCCGGGCGGAAAAAGTAAAAAACCGTTTCGGTGACGATGTGCGCACCGGTCGTTTTGCTGGGTTCGATTTGTTCCTGCGGCCCGGCTTTAACAACGCGGTCGAAGTGGTGTTGCGCGGGCACAACAGCTACGGCGCCCGGGTCACGGACACTGCGCTGGGCACGATCCGCTCATTGGAAGCGACCGTTCAAGGTTTCGAGGAGCGCGCTGGCAAGCTGGAAACGGATATTGCCGATGCCCACAAGCGGGGCAAGGAACTTGAAACCAAAGTCGGCGCTGCCTTTGAGCACGAAGAGCGTTACCAGCAGTTGTGCCGCCGCCAGAGCGAAATCGAAGAGCAGCTTGACCTCACCAAGAACCAAGCCCCGAGCCAAGTCGAAGCGGAATCTGCCGACGCCGTCGAGCAGAAGACATCGGAGCATCACTCACCTAAGAGCCATCGTCTCCGTCCCACCACCCGGGCAGTCGTCCATCTGTGACCTGAAGAATGCCGCCGGGGGAGCACGAAATAACGATCTATGGAGACAATTCCCAAAACCGAACCAGCCGCCAACAGCACGACCGAACGGCTTGCCTACTCGGTGCAAGAGGCTGCCGAACTCTTGGGTGTGAACTATTTCAGCATTTACCGCCTGATCCAACGCGGCCAACTTAAAGTGTGCCGGGCGCTTCGTGGCAAACTGCTCGTCCCACGCGATGAACTGCTGAAACTTCTGAGGTCCCAATGACGATGAATCGAGCGATGTACATCCCCAGTTCCGCGTGTCGAAACTCGAAAAAGTTCTATACTGCTGTTCTATACTATATGCCGTTTTTCGAGCCAAAAGCAGCCTATGAGAATAAAGCCTGAAAGCCGCTGAAACCCCTGTAAACATTGAACAAATCAACGATTGCCAACGATAGCCAAAAACAGCCAAAAACGGCGTTTTACAATTTCGAGTCAGGTGCCTTTAACCACTCAGCCACCCTTCCGCGGCAGGCCAACCGAGATATATTGTGCCGCAATTTACGGCGACGGCAACTGGATTCATCAGGTGCGCCAATCCTTTTGGGCCTGAACATTCTGGCAATACGCAAACCGACCCGGAGCGCTTCATCCCGAAACGCCCCGCTTTCCCGGAGCCGGAAAGCTGAGCCGCCCCGGACGGCATCCGCCCCGCAGGGATTCTTCTCGGGATATGCCCCTCGCTCGCATCCGTCACCCGGGAGGGAGGGTTGACAAAGCCATTGGGGCGGCACAGGTTGATGGCAGCACCGATCAACTTATGAAAGCAACCCTCGCCCTGATTATTTTGGCCGGGTTTCTCGGGGGAACCGCCTGGGCTGGCCCCGAAGGCGTTCTCAAGCGCGCCCGGGAAACGCGCGATCAGAATAACGTCCGACAGGATGTCGCGCCGGTCCGGCCACCGACGCCGCCCACGCCAGCGCGCCAACCCGCCGCCCCGGCGCCTTCGGGGCCCTTGCAGCAGAGCCTGGCCCGGGTGCGGGCGGATTTGGCGGCCATCCAGGCGAATTCCCCGGTCACCGTCACGCAAAAGCAGCAGCTTGCCAAAGACCTGCTCGCCTGCGCGCAGGGCGCCAGCAAACCATCGGCGGCGACCGTGGCCGCCCTGGCCGACAGCCTCGTCTCAGCCCTGGCGCAAAAGCCGCTGCCCGAGGCGAGCCGCCAACGGTTGGTGTCAGACCTGGCCGCGGTGCTTAACCCGGCCAACCTGCCCCCCGCCCAAATGCAGGCTATTTACAACGACATCCAGGCCATCTTTCAAGCCAACGGCCTGCCGCGCACCGAAGCGGTAAAACTCGCCGACCAGGCCCGGGCGATCGCCGCCGAAACCCGGAGATAAGCTCCAGCTCCTCCCCGGAGGAGAGGCGTTCCTGATTGCTGATGAAACGAATCGGACATCCGCGCCGCGGGTCCAGCCGCCCCCGGCTTTCGACCCTCGCGCCGATGGCTCTGCTGGCCCTGGGCTGGCTGCTCGCGGAGGCAACCGCGGAGGTGACGCGCACGAATATTATGAACAACCCACCCCCCCACACCGAACTCGCCACGTTCGGCGGCGGCTGTTTCTGGTGCACCGAAGCAGTGTTTCAGTTGCTCCCGGGAGTCAAGTCCGTCACCAGCGGTTATGCGGGCGGCCACACGGCAAACCCGACTTATCGGGAGGTCTGCACCGGCGACACCGGCCATGCCGAAGTGGTCCAGGTTGAATATGACCCGCGGCAGATTTCCTACGAAAAGCTGCTGGCGGCCTTTTGGGAGGCGCATGACCCCACGACGCTGAACCGCCAGGGGGCTGACGCCGGCACGCAATACCGCTCCATCATCCTCTACCACAACGACGCGCAAAAACGCGCCGCGGAGAAAGCCAAAGCCGGGGCGCAGCCGCGCTTCCGGGCGCCGATAGTGACGGAGATCGTGCCGCTTGAACGGTTCTACCCCGCCGAAGCCGGCCACCAGAATTATTACCGCGCCAACCCGAACCAGCCCTACTGCCGGATGGTCATCCAGCCCAAAGTGGAAAAGTTCACGCGCCAGCTCAAAACCATCTCCCCGTAGCCGGAAATAACGATAAACGGCCCGCCTCGGGACGCACGCTCCCGGCGAAGCCGGGCGCGCGGGTTGAACTATGGCGGAAATAACAAAGGCGGCCCGTTGCCGAGCCGCCTTGATTCACCCAACTCCCAACCAAAATCAAAGACCCTTTTGGATCATATACTTTAGCAGGTCCGAAACGCGGCAGCTATAGCCCCACTCGTTGTCGTACCAGCTCACCAGCTTGAAGAAGCGCTGGTTCAGCTCGATGCCGGCCCCTTTATCGAAGATCGAGGAAGCCGGGCTGTGGATGAAGTCCGAACTGACCACTTCGTCCTCGGTGTATTCGAGGATGCCCTTGAGGTAGGTCTCGCTGGCCTTCTTCATCGCCGCGCAGATTTCCGCGTAGCTGGTCGGTTTGACCGTCCGCACCGTCAAGTCCACGGCCGAAACGGTGGGCGTCGGCACGCGGAAGGCCATGCCGGTCAGCTTGCCTTTGACCGCCGGCAGCACCAGGCCCACGGCCTTGGCGGCGCCGGTGGTCGAGGGGATCAGGTTCAACGCCGCGCTGCGGCCGCCTTTCCAGTCCTTCTTGCTCGGGCCGTCCACGACCTTCTGCGTGGCGGTATAGGAATGGACGGTGGTCATCAGCCCCTCTTCCACACCAAACCCTTCCTTGAGCAGCACATGCACGATGGGCGCCAGGCAGTTGGTGGTGCAGGAGGCGTTGGACAGAACATGATGCGCTTTCGGGTCGTAGCTGGCTTCGTTCACGCCCATGACAATGGTCGGACACTCGCCCTTGGCGGGAGCGGTAATGACCACCTTCCTGGCCCCGGCAGTGAGATGCCCCTTGGCTTTCTCAACGTCGGTAAACAGGCCGGTGGACTCGATCACCACGTCCACGCCCAATTCTTTCCAGGGCAACTGGGAAGGATCTTTGGCGCTGACCACCTTGATCTTTTTGCCGTTGACGACGAGCACATCCGCGTCCGGCCGGTCGGCGGTGGACTTCTCCGACCCGATGGCGCCGTTGAAGCGGCCCTGGATGGAATCATACTTCAGGAGATACGCGAGGTTATCCGCCGGCACAATATCGCCAACGGCAACGACTTCCACGTCTTTCCCGACCAAACCTTGCTCGACCATCGCCCGGAACACCAGGCGACCAATGCGGCCGAACCCATTAATTGCAACTTTGACTGCCATAATTCGTTTTCAGATAATATGTAAAATAGAACAGCTAAGCATATCACCCGCGCCCCGGAGGTCAATAGGCAAACCAACAAGCGCGGCGGCCCAAAAAACCCAAGCCGCTCCGCAACCGCGCGCGCCCCGGGCGCATGCCTTCCGGGCCGGCGATCCGCGCGGACTCAGGAGGCGCCGCTCCGGCTCCGGGGCGGCGCGGCCGTGACCCCGAGCCGCAGCGGGGGCAGAAACCGCACGGCCAGCTTCTCCGTCAGGCTGAACAGCACAAAGCCCTCCGCGCCCAACTCGCGCGCCAACTGGATTTGGCGGACGAGCTGCTCCGGCCCGGACAGCGTGTGCGCGCCGATTCCCGCGTAGCAGGGAATCCGGTGGTTGACCGCCTCCACCTGCTGGCGCAGCAGTTCGGCGAACTCCAGGTCCTCCGGCTCATAATTCATCGGGCAGACAAAGTCGAGATACCCGGCGTCAACCCAGGCCAGCGCGTCCTGGCCCACCACCTGGCGGGCGCTTTTCCAGTTGCCGAACACCGCGGCCGAGACCTTGATCGCGGGCTTGATCCGATGCGCCTCCTGGCTCACGGCGCGCACCAGCCGCGTGATTTGCTCGCGCCGCCAGTCGCCGAAAGCGGCGGCGTGCGGCCCGGTGCGCGCGTCCTCCGGCCACCGCGCCAGCCGGATGCCGCGGTCCCGCTCGAAGCGCTGGCGGCAGCCGTCGCAGTAGCAGGCGTGGCCGTTCGGGTAGCGAATATAATCGAAGTGAAGGCCGTCCACGTCATACGCGCGCGCCAGTTCGAGCATCGAATCCCGCTCCAGGGCGAAGTTGTCGGGATGGGAAGGGCAAAGCCAGTCCACCTCGCCGCCGTGGACATCTTTTTGCGTGCGGCCGGCGGCCCTGAGTTGCGCGAGGAACTCGGGCGGCGCGTGCAGCAGGTTATGGTTGACCTTCCAGACATGCAGTTCGAGGCCCTGCTGGCGGCACGCCGCGAGGCACGCCGCCACCTGGTCGCCCTGCTCGGCCACCCGGGGGCTCACCGGCAAAATCCGGCTCGGGTAATGAGCCACCCCGGCCCAGGCCAGGTTGGCGAAGACCGCATTGAACCCGTTGGTGTGGAGCGTGGCGAGGGTGGGCTCCCAGCCCCAACCCGGGATGCCGTAGGCCGAGTGAATCCAGGCGGCGCGAAACTCGCCGGGGCGGGAAGGTTGCGCGCGGAAAAAGGCCTCGCGCTCGGCGGCGCTTTTCAGCGGACGGTCCGCGGCCTTCGTCAGGCGCGCCGCGGCGGCGCCCTCCCAGGGAAGCGCGAACGCGCCGTCGCTTTCCCGCGCGCGGAGCCGGATCCGCCGGATTACCGACCCGTCCGCGCGCAGCAGCGCGGCCTGCCAGCCGTCCCCGGGCAGGCGCAGGAACAGCGGCTCGGTCCCCGGCCCCTGTTTATGGATTTCAATGGCCTCGGGCGTGGCCCGAATGCGCCAGACCCGGCCCTGGAACTGGATCCGATCCACGGTCAACTCCGGCCAGTCCCGGGGCAGCCGGGGATTGAGCTGAAAGCCATCGGCGTGCGGGGCAAAGCCGAGGAAGCCCTTGAGCATGATCTGGGGCACCAGCGCGCTTTCGAAAAACTCCTGGTCAAGCCCCAGGCCGCCCGCGGTGCCGCCGCCCTGCAAAGACCCCTCGCGCGGTTCCTGGTAATACTTGCGGTAGCCGCCCGCCGCCTGCACCTCGTCGAACCAGGCGATCACCTCGCGCAACCGCTGCCAGGCGTTGTCCGGCCCGAGCACCTTCAGGCGGGCCATCAGATCATGGAAGGAAAAACCCAGCACCGCCCCGCCGTCCTGCACCTGTCCGCCCCAGGGAATATTTTCCGGCGTGTTCCAGGCCCAGACATACCAGTCCACGTTGCGCCGCGTCGTGGCCCGCGGCCCGAAGCGCCAATAGTAAATATCCCGGCCCTGCGACGTATCGCCCGCCACCACGCGATCCCCGTTGATCCAGCTCAGGATGGCGCGGGCGTGTTTCGGCGTGGCAAAATCATAATAGACCGCCTCGAGGTTGAGAAAGGTCAGCCCGTAGTCGTAGGCCTGGCCGTCCACATCCTCGCACGCATTGAACCGCTGCGTCTCGCGGTTCCAGAACCGGCGGTTGCCCTCGGTCTTCACCTCCTCGGCATGGCGCTCCAGCATCGCCGGGTCGAAGCTCAGCACCCCGCCGGGGATTTGCCATTCGGGATGCTGCTGAATCTCGCGTTCGAGGGCGGCCATGACGCGGACGGCGTCGTAGTATTGAATCGTGGCGTAGGCATCCAGCCCGCCAAACGGCAGCAAATCCCAGTAGTTATTGCCGATGCCCCGCCCGGCATGAATCACCCGGGCGCCGTTCGCGTCCCGCCCCAGCCCGCTCCGTCCGTCATGGCCCACCCAGCCGGTATAAACCACCTTGCGCTCCAGCGCTTGGTGCTCGGTCATGACATAGCGCAGGGCGGTGCGCAGGCGGTTGATGTTGGCCCGCAGGAACCCCCGGTCGCGGGTCCACCAGAAATACTTGGCGCCGCCGCGCACGAAGTTCTGGCAGTTGATGTTGTGCCGGGTGTCGTATTGCGAGAAAAACGCCTGCAGGGTCATGTGGCCCGGCTCCGGGTTGCCCAGCCCAATGCGCAGTTGCGCCACCTCCCCCGTCCACTGCGCATGCCGATACATGGGAATCATCGTATAGCTGATCCGGTCGTCCGTCACCGGATCGAAATACATCCGGCGCGCGGCGGTAAAGTTCGTCCGGGCCGGCGTGGTCCACTCAATAAACGGCTGCGCCGCGCCCAGGCCGGCCGCCCGCCAGCGAAGCTGGAGGAAGGGCGCCTCGAAGGTTTGGAACCTCCAGGGCGGCGCCGTCACCACCGCGGCGCGGTTGGTGACCTCAATCCGCCAGCCCTCGTCATTCGTGCCGCCGTCGCGCGCCCCGGCCAGCGCCCAGCCCTCCAGCCGGCTCAGCTCGGCGGGCCGCCAGACCGGGCCCACGGTGTCCTTGAACGAGAAATGCCAGCCGAAGCCGTGCTGGCCCTGGTTCCAAAAGGGAAACGGCCAGCCGAGCTGATGGGCGATGCTCGCGTGCTGATGCGAGGCCACGTAGCCCTCCGGGTCCAGGATGCGGCCGCTTAACGCCGAAGCCCACGCCGCGCGCAGGGTGTCGCCCTGCTTGCCGGTGGCGACCGCCGGCCACAGCGAGGCATCCGGGAGCCACTCGTCCCACAGCGTGGATTTGGGCCCCGCGGCGGGATAATGCAGCCAGAACAACTCGCGCAGCGTTGCCATCGCCGGCTCCTGGCCGGGCACCTGGAAGCGGGGAAAATCCTCCGGCGGCGCCGGGCGGGCCGAACCGGCCAGCAGCAACAACAAGACGACGCAGGTTTCAACGGCGGGAAGCAGGCGATGGGAAAACACGGGAAAAAGAGGTTGTGGGGGGGGCTTAGGTCCGGCTGATGACGAAGATGGCCAGGTCGGCGTTCAGGTTGGGGTGCTCGAACACCTCGGCCTTGGCTTCGGTATCCAGCGTGATGCGCCGATGCACCCGGATGCCTTTCTGGCGGCAGAAGTCTTCGAAGTCGGCAATGGTGAAGAAGCGGATGTTGGGCGTGTTATACCATTCGTAATGCAGCACGCCGGCGGACTTGGGGGCCCGCCCGGTCTCGGCCAGCATGGTGCGGAGGCGGTGATACCCGAAGTTGGGAATGCTCACAATGCAGGTGCGCCCGATGCGCACCATTTCCGTCAGCACCCGCTCCACATCCTGCACCGCCTGCAGGGTCTGCGACAGGATCACGCAGTCAAACTGCCCGTCGGCAAAGGCGCCAAGGCCCCGGTTCAAATCCGCCTGGATGATGTCCAGGCCGCGGCCAATGCCGGTGAGAATCTTCTGCTCGTCCAGCTCGACGCCGACCAGGCGCCGGTGGTTGGTCGCGCGCAGGCCGGCCAGGAACGTACCCGAGCCGCAGCCCAAATCGAGCACGCTGGCGCCCGGCGGAACCAGCTCGGCAATGCGCTCGTAATCCAGCCGGTGCTGGTAGAAAATGCTGGTTGGCCCATACGCCTCCCCCCGGGCCGCCGGCGCGGCGTGCGGCGCGGGCGTGAGCTGGTCCAGAAACGCGCGGATCATTTCGCCGTAGCGGTCCAGATCGTGGGGCAGCAGGAACGCGTCGTGGCCGCAGGGGCTTTGCACCTCGCAATAACTCACCGGCGCATTATTGGCGATGAGGGCGTTGACGATGTCGCGGGACTGCTCCGGCGGAAACAGCCAGTCGCTGGAGAAGCTGATCACCAGCCAGCGGGCGCGCGTGGGGCGAAACGCCGCCGCCAGCTCCGCCGCCGTGACGCCCAGGTCGAACAAGTCCATCGCAATGGACAGCGTCAGGTAGCTGTTGGCGTCGAACCGCTCGACGAACTTCGCCCCCTGGTAGCCCAGGTAGGAGCCCACCGAAAAGCGCTTCTCAAACTCGATGGCCACATCGCGCGGCTTCAGCCGGTCGGCCTCGAACTTTTCACGCATGGCCTCGCGCGACAGGTAGGTGATATGCCCAATCATGCGCGCCAGCGCCAGCCCCACCTTGGGCCCCTGCGGCCGGTCGTAGTAGCGCCCCCCGTGGAAATGCGGGTCGCGCAGAATGGCATTGCGCCCCACCACGTCAAACGCCAGCCCCTGGCTGCTCAGCCGCGCCGAGGTCGCCAGCGCCACCACCCCGCGCACCCGGTCCGAATACCGCGTCCCCCAGACCAGCGCCTGCTGCCCGCCCAGCGAGCCGCCCACCACCGCCAGCAGCCGCTCGATGCCCAGTTGATCCAGCAAACCCCGCTGCGCGGCGACCATGTCGCCCACGGTAATGGTGGGGAAATCCCGGCCAAACGGCTTGCCGGTGGCGGGATTGACGCTGCCCGGCCCGGTGCTGCCGCGGCAGCCCCCCAGCAGGTTCGCGCAAATGACAAAATAACGCCGGGTATCAATCGCTTTGCCCGGGCCCACGACGATGTCCCACCACCCCGGGTCATCGGCTTCATCGTGCTGGGCCACATGCGAATCTCCGCTCAGCGCATGGCAGATGAGAACTGCGTTGTCGCGCGCGGCATTCAATTCCCCGTAGGTTTCGTAAGCCAGCGTGACCTCCGCCAACTGGCCGCCCATCTCCAGCGCCAGCGGCTGGGCCAGGCGGGCCAACCGCACATGCCGCAACGGCTGGGCATGCCGTACGGTATCGCTGCTCTCAAACGGATTCTGCGTCACGCCGGATAATTTGACCTACGCCCGCCCATTTGGCAATTCGTCAGGAATCCCGAACCGCCGCCGGGTCGCGCCGCCACCAGACCCGGCAATCGCCGCCCCGGCGGGACCGCCGCAACAAAAAAGCGCGCCGGGCTCATCCCGGCGCGCCAGGGTCAAAACTCAACAAAAGCTAATTAACCATTGCGACGGCGGAAAGCAACCAGGCCCGCCACCCCCAGGCCCACCAGCGCCAACGCCGACGGCTCGGGAATCATGGTGGCCGTGACCGTGAAATTATCAATTCGGCCGGTGCCCCCCGCCGCAACGGTGCCTCCATTTATGGAAGTGGTGCTGTCATCAACAACCCGGAAATAAATCGTCCCGTTCCAGTTGTCCAGCGCGCTGATGTTAAGAAAGCTGAGTTGGTCTGGCCGGCCGCCAATGGTGCCGGACCAGCTAACACCAGACGTGAGTTGATAACTGCCCACCGTGATGAAAATCGAGCCATCGGTGCTGTAGGTAAATGAAAAATCCCGGGGACCAGTGGCACTGCCGATTTGATCATAGCTAATACTGACGTCTTTGTACCCGACCGTTGAAGGAATCGTAAACTCGAAATAGTCGTTCACACTCCAGTTGTTCGCGCTGAACGATTCAGGCGATCCGTTGCCTACCGGGGAAGACCACACCGTTGACGCGCTGGCATGGACACCATAGGCGTTTCCGCTGCCAACTTCAGGCGCGATGGGGCCGAAGGTAGTACTCGTGCCAGCAATGCTGGGGCCACTGTTTTCAAAGGTCCACTGCGCAAGGGTGTCGGCCCAGGCGCTGGACGCGGCCACCAAGGCCACCGCAGAAACATGGGCCAGAATGAATCGGGTAATGGTAATTCTTTTCATTGACTTATAATGGGTTAATCAGGTTATGCCGTTGACCAAATACTTTCTTAGCTTTTGAGTCTGGCCCACGTTACCCAAGGCGGCAACTCAAGCGCAAGCAAATTCTTCAAGTTTTTTTCTCTGATGATCCGGCTTCGCCCCCGGTCCGTCACCTGCCTGCGCCCGCCTGGGCTTAGCCCGCTTTTACGACAATGCCCGGCTGTCCCTTCAAGAAAAATCCACCCGGTATCCCCGAAAAAGCGAAGACAGGTTCCTGCCTCCCCCACCCCAATCTCTATCGCCCCCGCCCAACTCCCTCCCATCCGGCATTCTCATTCCTGAGAACACTGCCTGCTTTCCCCATCTATTCGCGCCGTGTACAAGGGGTGTACAAGGGATGCTCACCGGGAGTCCATCGGATTTTAGCTGGTACACCCGATGAGCATCCCTTGTACACCCCTTGTACACAGCGGGTTGTTAGGTATGGATCAGGCTGAAATGATTGGGGTTGTGTAAAAATACGGGGGATGTTGGAAAAATCGGCAGGATGGACGTTAACGTGAGGGATTGGGGGAGTGTCCAATAATTGGACAGTGAAGGCTGGGGAGAACGGCTTGTATATCGGGAGCGGTTTCCGGCTATGTCGAAAGCGTTGGGGGATTGAATTTGGCTCCAGTCCTTATCACTGGCTGAGGAGCCGCGGCTGATTTTTGGGAAATGCCAAGAGCGCTTGCTCCGGCGGGGCGGCGGGGTTTATAATTCCCGCCGTATGAGCTTCATTCACCCGGACTTTCTTCTCCAGACCCGGACGGCGGCGCGGCTGTATCATCAATATGCGGCGGACGAGCCGATTTTTGATTACCATTGCCACCTTTCGCCGGGGGACATCGCGCGGAACCGGCAGTTTGCCAATCTCTTTGAGATTTGGCTTGAGGGGGATCATTACAAGTGGCGGGCCATGCGCGCCAACGGCGTGCCGGAGCGTTTCTGCACGGGCGACGCTTCGCCGTTTGAGAAGTTCAAGGCCTGGGCGGCCACGGTGCCGCGCACGCTGCGCAATCCGCTTTACCACTGGACGCACCTCGAATTGAAGCGCTACTTCGGGATTGACGAGCCGCTCGAGGAGCGAAGCGCGGCGCGCATCTGGAAGCAGGCCGCCGAACGGCTGGCCACGCCGGGGTTGAGTGCCTGGGGGATTCTGCGGCGGTTCAAAGTGGCCGTGGTCGGCACCACCGATGACCCGACCGACGACCTGGCGCATCACCGGGCGCTGGCCGCGTCCGGCCTGGCGACGCGGGTCTTGCCGACGTTCCGGCCGGACCGGGGGCTGGCGGTGCATCAGCCGGTTCCGTTCAACCAGTGGGTTCAGCGGCTGGAAGCGGCGGCGAATGTGGAGATTCGGGGGCTGGGATCGTTCCTGGAGGCGCTGGAGAAGCGGCATGATTATTTTCATGCGTGCGGCTGCCGGTTGTCGGATCACGGCCTGGCCCGGTGTTATACGGAGGACACCACGCTCAAGGCGGCGGGAGCGATCTTCAACCGGGCGCGGCGGGGCCGGGCGGCGTCGCCGGAGGAACAGGCGCGGTTCGGCGCGTTGCTGATGCGGTTTTTCGGGCGGCTCAATGCCGGGAAGGACTGGACGATGCAGCTTCACCTGGGCCCGCTGCGCAACACCAATACCCGGCGGCTGGGGCAGTTGGGTCCGGACACGGGCTTTGATTCCATTGGGGATTATCCGCAGGGCGTGGCGCTGGCGGCGTTTCTGGACGCGCTGGATCGCGAGCAGGCGCTGCCGCGGACGATTCTCTACAACAGCAATCCGGCGGATAACTACCTTTTCGCGGCGATGACGGGCAATTTTCCGGGCGATGGGCGGGCGGCCAAGGTGCAGATGGGCTCGGGCTGGTGGTTCCTGGATCAGAAGGAGGGGATGGAGTGGCAGCTCAACGCGCTGTCCAACCTGGGGCTGCTGTCCCGCTTTGTCGGCATGGTGACGGACTCGCGGTCGTTCATGTCCTTTCCGCGGCATGAGTATTTCCGGCGGGTGCTCTGCAACCTGGTGGGGCGGGACGCGGAGAACGGCGAGCTGCCCAAAGACCTGAAGCGGCTCGGGCCGATGGTGCGGGACATCTGCTACGCCAACGCGCAGCAGTACCTGGCGCTCCCGGGCGTGGGGCGGGCGGGCGGCGGGAAATCCCGTCCGCGTTGACGGGCTTACATTTGTTCGAGGGTCTCGATTCCGAGGACCGCCAGGCCCTGCTGCAGGACGCGCGCCGTGAGGTCGCAGAGCACCAGCCGGCTGGCGCGCGGGCCGGGGGCGGACTTGAGGACGGGGCAATGCTCGTAAAAGGCGGTGAACCGGCCCGCCAGTTCGTAAAGGTAATTGCAGAGGAAGTTGGGGCGGTATTCCTCGGCCATGGCCGCCAGCACCAGGCCAAAGTTGAGCAGGTGCCGCGCGAGCGCCAGCTCCTCGGGCGCGCCCAGCTCCAGGGCGGCGGGCGCGAGGTCCCCGCCCACGTCGCCTTTGCGGAAGATGCTGCGGATGCGGGCGCAGGCGTATTGGAGGTAGGGGGCGGTGTTGCCGTTCAGGGCCAGCATTTTGTCCCAACTGAACACGTAATCGCTCTGGCGGTTGGGCAGCAGGTCGGCGTATTTGAGCGCGCCCAGGCCCACCACCCGCGCCACCTCGCGCCGGTCGGCTTCGGCCAGGGCCGGGTTCTTTTCGGACACCGCCCGGTAGGCGCGTTCCTCGGCTTCGTCCAGCAGGTCGGCCAGCTTGACGGTTTCGCCCGAGCGGGTTTTGAACGGCTTGTTGTCCTCGCCCAGGATGGAGCCGAACCAGACATGGGCCAGCCGCACGGCGGCTTCCGGGCGCCAGCGCCGGAAGGCCGCGAAGAGCTGCTGGAAGTGGAGCTGCTGCCGGGCGTCGGTGACGTAGATGATTTCGTCGGGCTGCCAGGTCTCGAGCCGGTAGGCCAGGGTGGCGAGGTCGGTGGTGGTGTAGTTGAAGGCGCCGTCGCGCTTCTGGATCAGGGCCGGATGCGCTTGCAAGGCGGGCAGGTCGTCGAAGAAGACCACCCGGGCGCCCTCGCTTTCGCGCGCGAGGCCCCGGTCGCATAATTCCTGGACGAGCGGCTGCAGGCGCGGGTGGTAGAAACTTTCGCCGAGGGTGTGGTCGAACCGCACGCCGAGCCGCTGGTAGATGATGTCGAACTGGGCGCGCGAGAGCGCGATCATCCGGCGCCAGATGGCGAGGTTCTCCGCGTCGCCGGCCTGCAGCCGGACCAGTTCCCGGCGGGCGGCTTCGAGCGCGGCGGGGCTGGTTTTGCATTCGGCGGCGGCCTGTTTGTAGAGGCGCTCCATCTCGGCGATCGCGTCGGTTTGCAGCGCGGCGGCGTTCAGGTCGCGTTTCCAGGCCGTCAGCAGCATCCCGAACTGCGTGCCCCAGTCGCCCAGGTGATTATCCGTGATGACCCGGTGCCCCAGCAGCCGCAGGACGCGCGCCAGGGAATCGCCCAGGATGGTCGAGCGGATATGGCCGACGTGCATGGATTTGGCGACGTTGGGCGAGCTGAAATCCACCACCACCGTGCGCGGGGCCGCCGCCGGCGGGAAGAACAGGTGCTCGCCCCGCGCGGCGGCTTGCAGCGCGCGCGCCAGGGCGGCGGTCTGGACGCGGAAGTTCAGGAAGCCGGCGCCGGCGACTTCCGGCGGCTCGCAGCAGTCCGCCACGTCCAGCCGGGCCAGCACGTCGGCGGCCAGTTGGCGCGGGTTCAGTTTCCGGGCCCGGGCCAGCCCCATGAGGGCGTTGGTCTGGTAATCGCCGAAGCGGGGATCGGGGCAGGGCCGGACCAGGACGGCGGCGGTGTCCGCGTCCGGCAGAACGGTTTTCACCGCCGCCTGGAGGCGTTGTTCGATGAGTTGGGCGGGGAGCACGGGTTAAGCGGGTTGGGGGCGGGCCGGGTTGCCGGCGGGCCGGCGGGAGCGTTTCCCGGGAGCGCCCGGCAGCCTGGTCGCGCGGGGGGACACTTACTTCAGCCCGTGGCTGCGGATCGCCTGGAACATGGCGGCGCTGTCGGGGGCCTGTTCGAGGGTCTGGCGGAAATCGGCGTTGTGCAACAGCTTGGCGATGTTGGCCAGCGTGTGCAGGTGTTTCTGAAACTGGCCCTGGGGCACCAGAAAGAGCAGCACCAGGCTCACCGGCTGGTTGTCCAGCGAATCGAAGTCCACCCCTTTCCGGGAGCGCCCCAGCGCGGCGACCACGCTGGTGATCAAATCGGTCGAAGCGTGGGGGATGCCGACGCCAAAGCCGATGCCGGTGCTCATGGACGCCTCGCGCTTCTTGACCGCGGCGATGACGGCCTCGCGGTGCGGCGGGCTGATTTTACCGGTTGCCACCAGGTTATCGGTCAGTTCATCAATCGCTTCCCAGCGGTTGGTGGCGCGCAAATCGGTAATGATCTGCTCTTTGGTTATTATGTCGGCTAAATCCATACGGCTCAAACCTATCTATGCCAGCATTTCGCCTGAAGCCCCGAAACATTACAAGCGCGAATTCATATCCGCAACTCGCGCGGGGAAAAAGATTTTCCGGGCGCGGCCGGGCGGCGGCGGCCGGAATCAGAGGATTCGCCCGATCCGGGCCAGGACTTCGCCGGTGCCGCGCAGCCACCAGCCGAGCGCGGTGAGGACGCCCACGCGGGGCACCAGCAGCGGGATTCCCACCAGCAACACCGCCACGTTGCCGAGGAAGATGATGACCGCCGAGAATAAATAGCCCTGGTCGCGGATGTCTGATTGGTCAAATTGCAGGATATGCCAGTTCAAGGTGAGGTGAAAGGCGTAGGCGGCGCCGAGCAGCAGGTGGAACCCGGCCAGGTAGTGCCGCCAATCCCACAGCGCATGCCCGAGGAGGAACCCCAGCACGACCAGCACGGCGTAGAGGGGGAAGAAGTACGGGGCCAGCGCGATGACGAAGTTGTTTTTGTTGACGACGACGTGCCCCCCGCGGGCGGTGGCCCGGAAGCGTTTGACGCGGCCCCCGAACAGCCAGGTCCACAGCGCGTGGGTGAGTTCATGCCCGAAGACGTAGAGCCGCATGGGCTTGGGCAGCAGCAGGAAAACCGTGATCCAGCAGGCGGCGCCGGCCAGAAACGGCACCCAGGTCCGGTCCGCGCCGCCGGCGGCGCGCAGGAGCTGGCCCAACGCCGCCACCGCCCCGGCGCAGGCCGGGAGCAGCAGGATCGCCAGGATGGTTTTGCACCACTTGGGCACGGGCGGAGTGAAGCATAAGCGCGGGCGAAAAAGAAGCCACTTTGCGCTTTGCAGGCCGGGCCGGACGCCTACCATGCCGCCATGACCGAAAGTGAAGTTTTGCAGATCTTCCGCGCGAGCGGCGCGCTGCTGGAAGGGCATTTTGTGCTGCGCAGCGGGCGGCACAGCCGCCAGTACTTCCAATGCGCGCTGGCCTTGCAGCAAATGCCCATCGTTGAAAAACTGGGGGGCGAACTGGCGCGCCGGGTGGGCGCGCTGGGGGCGGCGACGGTGGTCGCGCCGGCGATGGGCGGGCTGGTGCTGGGCCAGGAGGTGGCGCGGCAGCTTGGGCGGCGCTTCATTTTTGTCGAAAAAGAGCAGGGCAAGCTGGCGCTGCGGCGCGGCTTCCGGATCGCGCCCGGAGAGAAGATTTTGATTGTGGAGGACGTGATTACCAAAGGGGGGCGCGTCCAGGAAACCCTGGACATCGTCCGCGCCCACCAGGGGCGGGTCGTCGGGGTGGTGGTGGCTGTGGATCGCTCAGGCGGCGAGGTTAATTTTGGCGTGCCCCTGTTTAGCCTGGTCACGCTGCAAGTGGAAACCTTTGCGCCGGATCAGCTTCCGGACGACCTGGCCGCCCTCCCCGCCGTCAAGCCCGGCAGCGCGTAGGCAGGCGGGGCTGAGCGGCGCCGGCGCGCCACCCGTCCGCCGCGTATGGGGGGCGCCGGGAGCGCCTTGCGTTATTTTCACGCGCCGGGGAGTGAACTTCGTGCCTGACAGCCGCCGTGAGCGGGCAAAAAGGCCCAATTCAGGCCCAAAACGCGGGTGGCACCGGTAATGCTTTGATAGGGGGCAGATATATTGAGTGGCTCGCCCACCCGGACATGAGAACGCTTTTGAGAAACACGGCAACGGGGCTTTACTTCCAGGGACCTGGCATGTGGACCAGCGATCCCGCCGTGGCGCGTGACTTCAAGCTGATTGACCGGGCGCTGCAGTTTATCGAGACCTGGCGGCTCAAGGATATGGAGCTGGCCTTTGCGTTTCGGAATGTGAACCGCGTCACCCGGGTGCCGATCGAAAAGACCACGCTCAATTACCTGGAGAGCTAAGCGCGGCGGCGCGGGACGGCGTTCCCCCCGGGGAAGCGTTTCCCCCGCGCGCCGGGATGCCGCCGCCGGAGTTTCCCTGACCCGCCGCCCCCGCCGCAAATGGCTTTACCTGGGCCGGCTTTTACCTAAAGTGCGTGTGTGGTTGCGCTCGAAACCAGCAAACTCTTCTCGCCGCTTAGCCCGTCGGAGTTAAGCGCGCTGAGCCGCCAGGCCCGGGAACGGTCGTTTGCCGCCGGGGAGGAGATTTTCCGCGAGGGCGATCGCGGGGATGGCCTGTATGTGGTGCGGTCGGGGCGGGTGGAGATTTCGGGGTCGGTGGACTCGGGGGCGCGGCTGGTTTTCTCCGAGGTGGGGCCGGGGGAAGTGTTTGGCGAGATGGCGGTCATCGAGAACCAGCCGCGCTCGGCCTGGGCGGTGGCCCGGGAGGACACCCGGGTTTATTTCATCCCCCGCGACGAGATGCTGGCGCTGGTGGCGCGGTCGCCGGCGCTGGCGCTGGCGTTGCTGCAGGAGATCAGCCGCCGGCTGCGGGAGTTTAACCAGCAATACCTGCGGCAAGTGCTGCAGGCGGAGCGTCTGGCCATCGTGGGCCGCTTCGCCCGCTCCATCGTGCACGACCTGAAAAACCCGCTCAATATCATCGGCCTGACGGCCGAGGTCGCCGGCCAGAAGCGGGCCTCCCTGAAAGCGCGGCAGCAGGCCGCGGGGCATATCCGCAAACAGGTCGAGCGCATCAGCGATCTGATCAACGAGATTCTTGATTTCACCCAGGGCGCGCCCGCGAATTTCGTGCTGGCGCCGGTCAACTACGGCGCGTTCGTGGCGCAGCTCCTGGAGGAGTTGGGCCCGGAAGCCGGCCTGAAGTCCGTGGCGCTGGCGCTGGCGAACCCGCCGCCCTCCGTCGAGGTGTTTATTCATCCCAAACGGTTGCGCCGGGTTTTCTACAACCTCGTGCATAATGCGACCGACGCCATGCCGTCCGGAGGCCGGGTGGTTTTCCGCTTTCAGGTCACCGCGAAGGAAGTGGTGACCGAACTGGAGGATGGCGGGCCGGGCATTGCGCCGGAGATGGCCGGGCAGTTATTCCAGGTGTTCGCGACGCACGGCAAGGCGCACGGCACCGGCCTGGGGCTGTTCATCTGCAAGCGGATTCTCACGGATCACGGCGGCTGGATCGCGGCGCGGAACCTGCCGGACGGCGGCGCGGTGTTCTCCTTCGGCCTGCCCCGGCGCCCGCCGGAAGCGGCGGCGGCGGCGTCCCTTTCCGGCCCCGCGCCGGCAACGCCATGAACCGCATCCGCCTGCTGCCGGAGCAAGTGGCCAACCAAATCGCCGCCGGCGAGGTCATCGAGCGCCCCGCCAGTGTGGTCAAAGAACTGGTCGAGAATGCGCTGGACGCCCAGGCCCGCCGGGTGGTGGTGGAAATCCAGGCCGGCGGGCGCAGCCTGGTGCGCGTGGGGGATGACGGCCTGGGCATGGCGCGCGACGACGCCCTGCTGTGCCTGGAGCGGCATGCCACCAGCAAGATCCGGCGGGCCGAAGACCTCGCGGCGCTGGCCACCCTGGGATTTCGCGGCGAAGCCCTGCCCAGCATTGCCAGCGTGAGCCGGTTCACCCTCACCACCCGCGCGCGCGAGGGCGATTCGCCCGAGGGCACGCAAATCATCGTCCACGGCGGCCGGATCCTGGAGGTCAAAGCCGCGGGCCGCGCGCCGGGAACCACGGTCGAGGTGCGCCAGCTTTTCTTCAACCTGCCGGCGCGGCGGAAGTTCCTGCGCACCGAGGAGACGGAATCCGCCCACATCCAGCATTACCTGACCCTGGCGGCGCTGGCTCATCCCGAAGTGGCGTTTGCCTTTCAGCGCGACGGCCGCCCGGTCTGGCAACTGCCGCCCGTCAAGGCCGGGGACGGCTCCGCGGCGCGCCTGGGCGCCCTCCAGGAACGCCTGCGCATCCTCTATGGCGGCGAGCGCGCCTTGCTGCGGGTGGATTATTCCGCCGCGCTGGAGCCGCCGGACGATCCGGACGCGGAAACGGCCCCGGCTCCGGCCCGCCCGCCGGCCCCGGCCGCCCCGTTTCGCCTTTGGGGCTTCATTGGCGCGCCGGGCGTCTCCCGTTCCAACCGGGAGGATCAGCACCTTTTTGTCAATCGGCGGCCCATCGAGAATCGCGGGCTGAACTTCGCGCTGCTCGAAGGCTATCACACGGCCCTCATGAAAGGGCGCTACCCGGTCGCCTGCCTCTTCCTGGAGATTGACCCGGCGATGGTGGATGTGAACATCCACCCCGCCAAGCGGGAGGTGAAATTCCACCGGGAAGCCGAAGTGCGGCGGCTGGTGGCGCAGGCAATCCGGCAGACGCTGCTGGCCTTTCACTCCGGAACGCCGGCGTCCGCCGCGCCGCCCGCGGCCGCGCCCGGCCCGCCCGAACCGGCCGCCC
>JAAYVL010000024.1 GCA_012517205.1 Verrucomicrobiota bacterium | reverse complement strand
TATTTTCATAATGTCTGTCCTCTCTAATGGTTGTTTTAATTGTTTATCTATTACGGGCCGGAGAGCGACTCCGCTTCCTGCCGTTCCCTGGGCTGGGAGTTCCAGCCGCCCCCACCCCAAGGGTCTGGAGGAAGGCTGGCGGGCAGGGGGTCTTCGTGCAAGGGCAATTTTTGGGGGTTGGTGGTGGCGGGCGGGTGCGGAGCGCCGCGTGTGGGCACGCGGCCTACAGGGGGCGGGATGATGCGGGGGGGCCTGTGGGTTGTCGGGAGTGCGGTGCTGCGAGAGGGCATGGGGGCTGCCGCGGCGTGCTTCCATTTCCTGCAGGCCGCGTGGGGGCAGGCGGCGCTCGGGGGCCGTTTGTCTGGCGGTTGAGAAAAACATTTGCGCGCCCGCCCGGATTGTCTGAAGGAAAGCCCGCCGGCTTGGGAGGGCAATCTCATTCCCGTTATCCTCAACCGCCCGGGCCCCGGGCGTGCGGCCAGGCACCCGCTCCAAAGCGCTTAACCGCCGTCCCGCCCGCCGCCCCACCCTCCCCGGCTTCTGATCTGCAAAACCAAAGGCCCCGCGACCCGGGGCGCCCGCCGCGTTGACACGCCCCGCCCGGCCCTCTAGCTTCAGCCCGCATGTCTCGGTTGCCGTTTGAATTGCTGCTGGCGCTGCGGTATCTGCGACCCAAGCGAACCTTCGTCTCGGTGATCACGCTGATTTCCGTGCTGGGGGTCACGCTGGGCGTCGCGGTGCTGATCATCGTCATCAGCGTTATGAGCGGGTTCGACCGGAAAATGCGCGACTCGATTATCGGGTTCAATCCGCATCTGCGAATCCTCCCGCGCGACGAAACCCTCAAGGACTATGCCGCCGTCGCCCGCACGGTGGCCGCCCACCCCCAGGTCAAGGCGGTGGCGCCGTACATCGAAGGCCCCGTGCTGGTGCAGACCGAGCCCGCGCACGGCCAGGCCCGGATCGGCACCCCCTACCTCCGCGGCATCCTTCCCCAAATCGAGACGAACCTGAACGTGCTGCCCCATCGCATCATCGAGGGCGAATTCGATGTGGGCGACCGGGGGCTGCTGATCGGGAGCGCGTTTGCGTACAACATGCAACTGGCCGTCGGCGACCGGGTCGAGATCGGGTCGCCCAGCATGCTGGCCCGATGGCGGGAGAGCAGCCGGAAGGAGCAAGCCAGCGCCCCCATCCTGCCGGAATACGAAGTGCGGGGCATCTTCGACGTTGGCTATAACGAATACAACCTGTCGGTCATCATTGCTTCGCTGGCCGACGCGCAGGATTTGTATGACCTGCCGGACAGCGTGCATGGCCTGGTGGTGATGCTGCACGACCCGGACCAGGCGCCCGCGGTCGAGCCGGAGCTGGCCGCCGCGCTCGGCCCGCGGTATCTGCTCCGGAGCTGGCTGGAGGAAAACGCGACCCTGCTCAACGCGCTGCTCGTCGAGAAAAACGTCATGTTCTACCTGCTGTTCTTCATCATGATCGTGGCGGCGCTGTGCATCCTCAGCGCGCTGATCACGTTCGTCGTGCAGAAAACGCGCGAGATCGGCATGCTCAAGGCGCTGGGCGCCACCGATGCGCAGGTCAGCCTCATCTTCCTGAGCCAGGCCGCGCTGGTGGGCGCCCTGGGCGATTTGGCGGGCTATGGTTTGGGCATGCTGGCGCTGCATTACCGCAATGAATTCCTGCACTTCATGAACCGCCTGACCGGCTTCGAGCTGTTCCCCGCTTCCATCTACGGCTTCACCGAGCTGCCCGCGCTGATCTTCCCGCACGACATCCTGCTCATTTGCGGCAGCGCCTGGTTCATCTGCCTGCTGGGCGGCGTGATTCCGGCCTGGCGCGCCGGCCGGCTCCAACCCGTGGAGGCTTTGCGCTATGAATGAGCCGCTGCTGCGCGCGCGCGGGTTGCATAAAACCTACACGCTGGGCCGGCGCTCGCTCGAGGTTTTGCGCGGCGTGGACCTGGAGCTGCGGCGCGGCGAATTCCTGGCCCTGCAGGGCGCTTCCGGCGCCGGCAAAAGCACGCTGCTCCATCTGCTCGGCGGGCTGGACACCCCCACCCGCGGAGAGATTGAACTGGCCGGGCGCAACCTCGCCGCGCTCCGGCCCCGGGATTTGGCGCGGCTCCGCCGCCAGGAAGTCGGCTTCATCTTCCAGGCGTATCACCTGCTGCCGGAACTGGACGCGCTGGAAAACGTCTGCCTGCCCGCGCGCATGGCCCGCGTCCCGGCGGCGCAGGCCGCGGCCCGCGGGCGCGAGCTGCTGGCGCGCGTCGGCCTGGCCGCGCGGCTCGAACACAAGCCCTACGAGCTTTCCGGCGGCGAACAGCAGCGCGTGGCCATCGCCCGCGCGCTGATCAATCAGCCCCCCCTCCTCCTCGCCGACGAGCCCACCGGCAACCTCGACTCGCGCACCGGGGGGGAGATCATCGAGCTGCTCTGCGCCCTCCGCAACGAACAGCAGACCACGCTCATCATGGCCACCCATGATCCCCGCGTGGCCGCCCGCGCTCCCCGGATTGTGGAGTTGGTGGACGGGCGGATTGCCAACGGCGCGGTCTAAGCCGCGGACCCGCGCCAGACCGGCAGGGACGGAACGCTCAGGCCGGGGGGCTTGAGCGGTCAACGCGGCCTTTCGGCCCGGCAAAGCGGCCCGTTTTCGGGCATTCCCAGTCCGGGCTGGCCCGGGCCGGGTCGAGCCAGGCTCCATCCCCGTTCCAACGCTCCCCGGGATTTCTTCGTCCCCACGCTGCGGCGGTCTTTGCGGGAACGCCGTGCGGGAAACGGCGGGGCTGCGGGAGCCGGGGAAAGGGGCGCGGAGAGCTGGCATGGATTGGGAGAAACACGGCGAGTTGGGGCTGATGCGTTTGCGCCCGGGCTGGAGTGGTTTGCGGTATTGACCCTGAATGTCTTTGCGGTACCTTACGTCCACTTACTGTTGTGACTAATAACGCTCTGACAAATCATTCTATGGATACGAACGCCACTCCGTCCGCCGCCGCGCTGCCGCGCCGGGATTTTCTCAAGAAGACTGCCGCCGTCACGGCCGCCGCCGCCGCCGCGCCCCTGCTGCGCGCGCCCCTCTATGGCCAGGCGCCTTCGGCCAACGTCGCCGGGGCCAATAACCGCATCCAGGTTGCCGTCATCGGGGTTGGTTTTGGCATCGGGCAGAACCACCTGACCGGCATTCACGAAAAGGCCAACGAGAATAACACGGTCATTACCGCCGCCTGCGACGTGTTCAACAAGCGCCGGGATTTTGCCAAAGCCAAGGCCAACCTGAAGGACGCGGATGTCTATGTGGACTACCGCAAGATGCTCGAGCGCAAGGATATTGACGCCGTTCTGATTGCCACGCATGACCCGCTGCACGCGCAGATGATTCTGGATTCGCTGGAGACCGGGCGGCACGTCTATTGCGAGAAACCGCTCACCCGGTATCTGGGGGAGGCTTTTCAGGTGTATGACAAGGTGAAGAGCAGCGGCAAGGTGTTCCAGGTGGGCTCGCAGGGTTGCTCGGCCGGGGGCTATCAAAAGTGCGCCGAGCTGATCAAGGACGGCAAGATTGGCCCGCTGGTCTGGGGCCAGGCCTGGTATTCGCGCAACAGCCTGACCGGCGAATGGAATTACCTGATCGAGAATGAAACCCGGCCGGAGAACATCGATTGGGAGCGCTGGCTGGGGCCCGTCAAACAGCGCGATCCCTTCAGCGCCGAGCAGTATCACCGGTGGCGCAAGTACTACCGCTACTGCGCCGGCCCGCTGGGCGACCTGGCCCCGCATAAATTGCATCCCGTCCTGCTGGCCACCGGCCACCCGGAGTTTCCCGTCCGCGTGGTTTCCATTGGCACCAGCAACGTTCACATTGACAAGAACGTGCCCGGGACCCCCGCGCGGGAGATTCCCGAGCACGCGCAATTGCTGGCCGAGTTCCCCAGCGGTTTTGTGCTGATGGTGACGTGCTGCACCGTGAACGCCTCGACGCCGGGCACCAGCCTTTACGGCCACAAGGCCAATCTCGAAATTGATGCCACGGGCGGCAAGGTCAACCTCCTGCCGCAGCGCGAGTTTGGCGATGAGATTGACCCCGAGAACTTCGCCAATCTGCAGCCCGAGGAAATCCGGGTTCACGAGAAGAACTGGTTTGATTGCATCCGTTCCGGCAAGCAGCCCAACGCGGACATCGAGCTGGCCATCCGGGTGCAGACGGTGATCTCGCTGGCGGAAATGTCCGACCGCCTGAAGGTGGCCTGCCTGTTCGACGAGAAGACCCGCAAGGTGACCACGGGCAGCGGCACGGAAGTGACGCCCCTGACCTACGGCACGCTGCCGCAGTCGTAAGCGGCCGCTCCCCGGAGGGGTGGCGCCGCGGAGGCCGGAAGGGCGGCGCGCCGCATCCCTTCCCGCGGGAGCGCCCCCGCTCCCTTGCTGTTCCCATGCCCGCCGTCACGCTCGCCTGCCACGCCATGGCGACGCGGTTCGAGCTGGTGCTGCATGGCGACCACGCCCCGGCGCTGCGGGCGGCGGGCGAAGAAGCCCTGCGGCTGGTGGAGCAGCTCGAGGGGCGGCTCAGCCTGTTCCGCCCGGCCAGTGAGATTGCCCGCGTCAATGCCGGCGCCGCGCGCGCGCCGGTGCGGGTTTCGCCGGAGGTGTTTGCCCTGCTGCAGCGCGCGCAGAAGCTGAGCGCCGAGACCGGGGGCGCGTTTGACCTTTCGGTGGCCCCGCTGGTGCGCTGCTGGGGGTTCATGGGCGGCGATGGCTGCCTGCCGTCGCCGGCGGCGGTGGCGGAGGCCCGCGCCCGGGTGGGGATGCACCGGGTGCAGTTGGATCCCGGCGCGTATACGGTCCGATTCGCCGCGGACGGGGTGATGCTGGACCTGGGGGCGATCGGCAAGGGCTACGCCATCGAGCAGGGGGCGGAGGTGCTGCGCGAGGCGGGCGTCACCAGCGCCTTGTTTCATGGCGGCACCAGCACCGTGCAGGCGATTGGCGCTCCCCCGGGGGAGGCGAGCTGGCAGGTGGCCCTCGAAGTGCCGTCGCCCGCGCCGGGCACGCCGCCCCGGCTGCTGGCCACCGTGCCGTTGCGAGACGAGGCGATGTCGGTGTCGGCGGTTTGTGGAAACCATTTTCAGGCGGGCGGGCGGACGATGGGGCATATTCTCGATCCGCGCACGGGCGAGCCGGCCCAGGGCACCGTCCTGACCGCGGTTGTCCTGCCCTCCGCCACGGAAACGGATGCGTTGTCCACCGCCTTGCTGGTTCTCGGCGCGGCCGGGCAGGAAACGCTCGCCGGGCTTCGCCCCGGTCTGCGCGCGCTGGTGGTGAGCGAGTCCGGCGGGCGGTTGAGCGTCGCCGCGCGGGGCATCACGCCGCGGGCCTTGGCGGGCCAAAACCCCGTTTGAAAAACCCGCCCGCAACGGCTAGGTTCAACGCGAGAGAATATGCTGGAAGACCGTCATTACCTGCGACAGCCCTGGCTTCGCTCCTCCGGGGCGATGACGGTGGCGTTGCTGGTGGTCAACGTGACGGCGTTCGTTCTGCAGAACCTGGTCTATCGCTTCACCCACTTCCCCCTCGACGGCTGGTTTGCCCTGAGCGTCGCGGGGCTGCGGCAGGGGTTTGTGTGGCAACTGCTCACCTACCAGTTCATGCACGGGGGCTGGCTGCACCTGCTGCTCAACGGCTGGGCCATCTATGTCTTTGGCCGGGCCATCGAAGAGACCCTGGGCGGGCGGAGCTTCCTGACGTTGTATTTCGCCAGCGGCGTGGCGGGCGGCTTGTTCCAGGCCCTGTTTGGGGTGCTGCTGCACGGTGTCTTTGCGGCGCCGGTGGTGGGGGCTTCGGCGGGCGCTTTTGGCCTGGTGGCCGCTTTTGCCACGCTCTACCCGGAGCGGACGCTGACGCTGCTGCTGTTTTTTGTGCTGCCGCTCAACCTGCGGGCCAAGTACCTGCTGCTGTTTAGCGCGCTGCTGGCGGTGTTGGGGATCCTGGTGCCGACGGATAATATTGCCCACGCCGCCCACCTTGGCGGCATGGTGATGGGCCTGGTGTATGTGCGTTATGCCATTCATGGGCAGTGGCGCTGGCCGCGGCTCCGGCGCCCGGGCGCTCCCCCGGTGCGCCTGCTGGCCCGGCCCCGGCGCCCATACCCGCCCGAGGCCCGGCCCGCCCGCCCGGCGGATTCCGACGAGGATCTGCCGCCGGCGGAGTTTCTGAGCCAAGCCGTGGACCCCATCCTGGACAAAATCTCCGCCCACGGCATCCAGAGCCTTACGGAGCGCGAGCGCCGCATTTTGGAGACCGCGCGCGCGAAGATGGCGCGGCGGTAGGCGGGACGCCCGGGGCGGAGTGCGGGGCGCGCGCCCCGCGTCCGCCCGGCTCGACAACCCGCCTCTCCCCGCCTACACTTCCCCCCATGATTCAACGTTACGCGCGCCCGGCGATGCGGGAGATCTGGAGCGAGCAGCGCAAGCTGGAGATATGGCTGCGGATCGAGCTGCTGGCCAGCGAGGCGCTCTGCGCCGCGGGGCTGGTGCCCCGACGGGACCTGGCCCAAATGAAACGGCGGGCCGCCTTCCGGCTGGAACGTTGCCGGGAACTGGAGCGCACCCTTAACCACGACGTCATCGCCTTTACCACCAACGTGGCCGAGCAGATCGGCGCGCCGGCCAGCCGCTGGCTTCACTTTGGCCTGACCAGCAGCGATATCCTCGACACCGCCCTGGCCGTGCAGATGGTGCAGGCGGCGGACCTGTTGATCGCCGACGTCAAGGCGCTGCGCCGGGTGGTGGCGGCGCGGGCGAAGAAATACCAGTTTACCCCCATGATCGGCCGCAGCCACGGCATCCACGCCGAGCCGATCACCTTTGGCCTGAAACTGGCGTTGATGTATGACGAGTTCGGGCGCGCCCTGCGGCGGCTCGAAACGGCGCGGGCGACGGCGGCGACCGGCAAGCTCTCCGGCGCGGTGGGCACCAGCGCCCATCTCGCCCCGCGCGTCGAGGCGTTGGTATGCCGGAAACTCGGCCTGCGCCCCGCGTCCCTGGCCACCCAGGTGGTGCAGCGCGACCGGCATGCCGAGTTCATCGGCGCGCTGGCGCTGGTCGGCGCCAGCGTCGAGCGCTGGGCCACGGAATTCCGCCACCTGCAGCGCACCGAGGTGCTCGAGGTCGAGGAGTTCTTCGCGCCGGGCCAGAAAGGCTCCAGCGCCATGCCGCACAAGCGCAATCCCATCACCGGCGAACGGCTCAGCGGCCTGGCGCGCGTGCTGCGCGGCCATGCCCTCGCCGCCCTCGAAAACGTCGCCCTCTGGCACGAGCGCGACATCAGCCACAGCTCGGTCGAGCGCATCATTTTCCCCGATTCCTGCGCGCTGCTGGATTACATGCTCGTCACCCTGACCCGCCTGGTGCGGGGGCTGGTGGTTTATCCCGCCAACATGCGGCGCAACCTGGACCTCTCGCTCGGCTTGTGGAACTCGCAAACCGTGCTGCTGGCGCTCATCCGCAAGGGCCTGGATCGCGAGCGGGCCTACGAACTGGTGCAGCGCAACGCCATGCGCACCTGGCAGGCCAAACATGCCGGCCGCCCCGACGCCGACTTCCTGCGCCAGCTTCAATCCGACCCCGACGTGGCCCGGCACTTCCAGCGCGGCGAACTGGAGAGCCTGTGCTCGCTGGACTTCCATTTCCGGCAGGTGAAATACCGCTTCCGGAAGCTGGGATTGTGAAGCGCACCGGTGGCGCCCCGCCCAACCCCGTCAGGGGTGGCCTGTCTATAGCAATGTGCCACCATTACGTCATTTCCCAACCCCCTCAGGGGTGACTCGTTTATTGTTGCCACACCCCCCTGTGCGCCCCATGCTTCTTCCATGGCGAACACCTATTCTCAAATCTACATCCAGGTAGTCTTCGCCGTCCAATACCGCCAGTACCTTCTTCTACCTGAGTTCAGGGAAGAGGTCCAGAAATACATCACCGGCGTTACCACCGAACGCGGCCAGAAGCTGCTGGCCGTCTATTGCATGCCTGACCACACGCACCTGCTGGTTGGCCTCAAGCCAGCGATAGCCCTTTCGGACCTCGTGCGCGACATCAAGAACGCTTCCTCCAACTTCATCAATAGCAAAGGCTGGGTCTTGGGCCGTTTTTGCTGGCAAGAAGGTTTCGGCGCCTTTTCCTATGCGCACTCGCAAATCTCGGATGTTATCCGCTACATCCAAACCCAACCCCAACACCACGCCAGGCGCTCCTTTCGCGAAGAGTACCTGCAGTTCCTGAAACGATTCGAGATTGACCACGATGAGCGGTTCATTCTCAAGGACGTCTATCAAACCGACCCCCCCTGACGGGGTTTCGGAATGACGTAATGGTTGTGCATTTCGTTTCTACAGACCGGCCACCCCTAACGGGGTTTGAGGGATGCGCCCGCCAACGAGAATCACCGGCTACAGATTGGTGGTCTCGGCCTCTCCTTGGACTTCTATTTGCGAGCCAATAACCCCGTTAGGGGTGACCTATGTCCAGTTCAACCACCTCCTGCAAATTCCTGCTCCTGGCCTCGCTCTGCCTGGCACCGCTTGCCCCGGGCGCGGCACAGACCTGGCAAAGCGCGCTCAGCCGGATGCCGCTGCCGGCCGGGGTCCCGCAGCTCAACCGCACCAACTGCGTCGAGACCCTGCTGCGCAGCTTCCAGTCCAACGACGTGGTCAAAGCCCTGATCTTCATGCCCGGCGCCACCGACGAGCTTTACTTCTTCCGCCGCGCCCGGGCGAATCTCCCCGCGCCCCCCGTCTCCCTGCTGGCCGCCGTCACTGCGCTGACCAACCAGACCCTGATCCGCGCCACCTTTCGGCCGCCGCTGCTGCTGCTGCACACGGCCGAGGACTTATTGGAACCGGCGGTCACCCTCAAGCATCCGTCCGCGGTTGAACGCCTCCGGCAGGCCCGGTTTGCGCCCCATGTCCTCTACCTCGACCGCGATTGGGATTGCCTGCAGCCGCTCCTGTCCTCCGCGCTCGCGATTGACCTGCGCCCGCAGCGGTATTCCCGCGATTCCTGGCACTTTTACCGGCATAGTTTTGCCGCCTGGAACCTGACCGGGTGGGAGGCGCTCGAAGCCACCGCGCTGGCCGGTCAAACCCGCTTCACGGTCCGGCGCCGCCAGGTGGTTTTTGAACTGGATATGCGCCCCCGCGTGGCGCCCCGGGTGGAGTCCTATCCGCCCTGAGCCGCTCCCGCGGCCGGGCCGCCCGTTCCCGCCGCCGCGGAGGCCGGCTTGAGAAGCCAGTCGTAGCCTTTCTCCTCCAGCTCCAGCGCCAGCTTGCGATCGCCGGTGCGCACGATTCGGCCATCGGCCAGCACGTGCACATAGTCCGGGATGATATAATCCAGCAACCGCTGGTAATGGGTGATGACCAGTTGGGCGTTGTCCGGGCGCCGCAGCTTGTTGACCCCGTTGGACACGATCTTCAGCGCGTCAATATCCAGGCCCGAATCGGTCTCGTCCAGCACCGCCAGGCGCGGCTCCAGCACCGCCATCTGGAACACTTCGTTGCGCTTTTTCTCGCCGCCCGAGAATCCCTCGTTCACCGACCGCCGCAGCAAATCCTCGTTCAGCTCCAGCAGTTGAATCTTGTCCTTTACCAGCGTCAGGAACTCCATGGCGTCCAGCTCGGGCTGGCCGCGGTGCTTGCGAATCTCGTTCAGCGCCGCTTTGAGGAAGTAGGTGCTGTTCACCCCGGGGATTTCCACCGGGTATTGAAACGCGAGAAACAGGCCTTCCCGCGCCCGGTCCTCCGGGGCCAGTTCGAGCAAATCGCGCCCCAGGTACGCCACCCGTCCCGCCGTAATTTCGTAGCCGTCCCGCCCCGCCAGCACCGCCGCCAGCGTGCTCTTGCCGCTGCCGTTCGGCCCCATAATCGCGTGCACTTCTCCCGGGTAAATGCGCAGGTTAATGCCTTTCAGGATGGGTTTGCCCTCGACCCCGGCGGTCAGGTCCTGTATCTCCAGTATCGCTTGCTTCATAGGTTTGGTTCCCGTTCCAGCGGTTCTTTCGGGCTCAGCCCACGCTCCCCTCCAGGCTCACGCCCAGCAGTTTTTGCGCCTCGACGGCAAATTCCATCGGCAGCTCGCGCAACACTTCCTTGCAGAAGCCGTTGACGATCAAGGTCACGGCGTCCTGCGTCGCCAGCCCGCGCTGGTTGCAGTAAAAAATCTGGTCCTCGCCAATCTTCGAGGTCGAGGCCTCGTGCTCCACCCGCGCGGTGGCATTCCGGACCTCGAGGTAGGGGAACGTATGCGCGCCGCACCGATCACCCAGCAGCAGCGAATCGCACTGCGAGAAATTCCGCGCGTGCGCCGCGCTCTTCTGCACTTTCACCAGGCCCCGGTAGCAGTTCTGCCCGCGGCCGGCCGAGATGCCCTTGGACACGATCGTGCTGCGCGTATTGCGCCCCACATGCACCATCTTGGTGCCGGTGTCGGCCTGCTGGTAATTGTTCGTCACCGCCACCGAGTAGAATTCGCCCGTCGAGTGGTCGCCCAGCAGGATGCAGCTCGGGTATTTCCATGTGATGGCCGAGCCGGTTTCCACCTGCGTCCAGCTGATCTTCGAGTGCTTGCCTTTGCACAGGCCGCGCTTGGTCACAAAGTTGTAAATGCCGCCCCGGCCTTCCGCGTCCCCGGGATACCAGTTTTGCACGGTGGAATACTTGATCTGCGCCTGGTCCAGCGCGATCAATTCCACCACCGCCGCGTGCAACTGGTGCTCGTCCCGCATGGGCGCCGTGCAGCCCTCCAGGTAGCTCACCGACGCCCCCTCCTCGGCCACGATCAGCGTCCGCTCGAACTGCCCCGTGTTGGCCGCGTTGATGCGGAAATACGTGGAAAGCTCCATCGGGCAGCGCACCCCTTTGGGGATGAAGCAGAACGAGCCATCGCTGAACACCGCCGAGTTGAGCGCCGCGAAAAAGTTGTCCGTATAGGGCACCACCGTCCCGAGGTATTTGCGCACCAGCGCGGGGTGCTCCTGCACCGCCTCCGAGAAGGAGCAGAAGATGATCCCCTTCTCCGCCAGTTGCTTTTTGAACGTCGTGCCCACCGAGACGCTGTCAAACACCGCGTCCACCGCCACCCCCGCCAGCCGCGCCCGTTCCTTCAGCGGGATGCCCAGCTTTTCGTAGGTCTCCAGCAGCTTCGGGTCCACCTCCTCCAGGCTCCGCGGCCCGTCCCCCTTCTGCTTCGGCGCCGAGTAATACACCGAGTCCTGGTAATCAATCGGCGGATAATGCACATGCGCCCAGTTCGGCTCCCGCATCGTCAGCCAATGCCGGTACGCCCGCAGCCGCCACTCCAGCAGAAACTCCGGCTCCCGCTTTTTGGCCGAAATGAACCGGACAATATCCTCGTTCAGCCCCGGCGGCGCCGACTCGGTCTCCACGTCGGTCACAAAGCCGTACTTGTATTCCTTCCGCACCAATCCCGCGATGGTTTCGGTTGCTGTGCTCATGTTAATTCCATCCACTGCGGCGGCGCGCGTTCGGGCGCGCCGCTTTCCTGTCGCTCATATCCATGCTCTTAACCGCTCCTCCGTTTCCCCCGCCGGCCGGGCCGGGCCGGCGCGCACGCCGCGCAGCGCCCATGAATGGCCAGCTCATACCGCTCCACCCGGCACCCGGGCGGCAGCGCAATCCCCGGCGCCGCCGGCAAATCCACGTCAAACACGCGCTCGCAGACCGTGCAATAAAAATGCCCATGCGGCCGCATATTCGGGCAAAACCGCGCCGCGCCGCGCTCCAGCGCCACCAGCCGCGCCACCTCGCATTTCACCAGCGCGTCCAGGCAATTATAAACCGTCGCCATCGAGATCTCCGGCATCTTCCGCTTTGCCCGGATGAATACCCGCTCGGCCGTCGGGTGATCCCGTTGCTGTAAAAGCACAGCATACACCTGCTGCCGCTGCGGCGTAAAACGAAAACCGCGCCGCGCCAGCCGCTCATCCACCCTCAACTCGTCCCGCAGGTCCATGGCTGCTTCCACCACGGGGCCATTCTACCCCGCCGCCCGCGCCTTGTCAATACTTGGAACAATTCTAACCCAGACATTTCACCCCTGCAAGGCTGGAGCGCGGGCATCCTGCCCGCTTACAGCCTCCCAACGGGCTAAGCGGGCAAGATGCCCGCGCTCCGGCCTGCGGGTATTTCGTGCGGGGCGTGAAATATCCCGGCTAAGTCCGGCGGAGGCCCCTACGGCGGCGGCATGTGGTATGGCTGGCCGCGCTGGTACAGGGCCATCCGTTCCTCGGCCTGCCGGGCGATGTCCGCCTGCCCGGCGGCCTGCGCCAGCTCGCGGGCCCGGGCGGCGGCCTTCAGGGCCTCGTCGAAACGCCCGGCTTCGGCGTACGCGGCGTCCAGCGTGCCCCAGATGCGCGCCTCCCGGCCGCCGTTCAGTTCCCGCGCCCGCTCCGCCAGCCGCACGGCTTCGGCCCCGTCGCGCAGGTCGGGGCGGGCGGTGGTGGCCAGGAACCACGCGAGGTCGTTCAGGTACAGCACCGTATTCGGGCCGAGCCGCGCGGCGTCGCGATAGTGGGCCAGCGCCTCGGCGGCCTGCCCCTGGCTGTCCAGCACCAGGGCCAGGTAATGATGCAGATGCGCGGCGGGCCGCAGCTCCAGCGCGCGGCGGAACTGCGCCGCCGCCGCGGCCGGCTGGTTCGCGCCCAGCAACGCCAGCGCCAGGTTTTGCCGCGCCTCGACATCCTCCGGGTGCAGCCGGCACACCTCGGCATACTGGGCCGCCGCGCCGGCGAACTCGCCCCGGTTGTTCAGCGCAAACGCCAGGTTGAAATGCGCATCGGCATTCTCCGGCGCGGCCCGCACGGCCGCCTGAAGATACCGCAGCGCCTCTTCCTCCCGGTGCTGCCCCGACAGCAAGATCCCCAGGGCCATGAGCGACGGCGCGTGGTTCGGCCGGAGCCGCAGCGCCTTCGTGTAAGCCTGTTCCGCTTCCGCCGCGCGGCCCCGTTGTTCCTCCATCCGGCCCAGGTTATACCAGGTTTCGACGGTTTCCCGCTTCTGCAACGACCGCCGGAGCAATTCCTCGGCCTCGTCCGTCCGCCCCTCTTTCAGGCGGCACAACGCCAGATTCCCCAGCCCCTCCGGGTAATTGCTCTTAATCCGCACCGCCTCCGTGAAATGCCGCAGCGCCGCCGCCTGCTGGTCCGCGTCCAGCAGCACCACCCCCAGGTTGTTATGCGCCACGAAGTTCTCCCGCGTCACGGCCAGCGCGTGCTCGAACAAGCTCGTGCTGTCGCGCCAAAACCCCGCTTGCCGCCACGTCAGCGCGCCCGCCGCCGCCAGCAACGCCACCGCGCCCGCCGCCGCCAGCGCCACCGCGGCCCGCGCCCGCCGGCGGACCAGTTCCGCCCCGCTCCACACCCCCGCCACGCACAACCCGATCAACGGGAGGTAAGTATAGCGGTCGGCCATGGCCTGCTGCCCCACCTGCACCAGCCCGATCACCGGGATCAACATCACCCCATACCAAAACCAGCCAAACGCAAGCCACGGCGCCCGCCGCGCCGCGCGGACAACCAGGACCGACACCCCCACCAGCCCCAGCGCCGCCAGCGCCACCCACAACGGCGGCCATTCCGCCGGCGCGGGATAAAACACCGCCAGCTTCGCGGGCCACACCAGCTTGCCCGCATACCGCACATAAGAAATCAGCGCGTTGGTAATCCGAAACTCCAGCGGAATCGTTTCCAGCGAATGAACCGCCCCGGCCTTCCGCTGAACGAGGAACGTCACCACGCACGAAGCGGCGGACAGGACGGCGAAAGGGACCTTCTCCCACAAAAGACGGGTCAGGACGGGCGCCGCCAGCGAGACGGGGGAGCCGCCGCCCGGCGCGGACGCCGCCCCGCCGCCTTCGCGCTCCCGCCACCGCTCCAGCGGCCAATAATCCAGCAGCAACAGCACGAGGGGCACCGTCACCAGCATGGGCTTGCTCATCAGCCCCAGGGCAAAGAAACCCAGGGCGAAAAGATAGCAACCCAACGCGGAAAAACCCCCGCGCCGCCCGCCGCCCGTTTCCCGCCCCGCCCCTTCCTGTTCCCGCCGTCGTTCGGCATACCGCACATACGCCCCCAGCGTCAGCATAAAGAAAAACCCGCTCAACACGTCCTTGCGCTCCGCCACCCAGGCCACCGACTCCACGCGCAGCGGATGCAACGCAAACAGCCCCGCCACCCCCGCGCACAGCCAGTCGCGCGCGGCCGGGCTCATTCCTCCTGCCGCGCTCCGCGTCGCCCGCCGCAGCACCAGGAACAACAATACCGCGTTCGCGGCATGGAGCAGCAGGCTCGTCAGGTGATGCCCCCACGCCTGCAGCTTAAAAAGCTGCACATCCAACTGATGCGAGAGCCACGTCAGCGGATGCCAGTTGCCCGCATGGCCCGCCGTGAACGCCCACTTCACCCCCGCCCAACTCAAGCCGCTCAGCACCTCCGGGTTCGTCGTGACGTAGTCGCCATCGTCGTAATTGACAAACCCATTCCGCAGTATCGGCCCAAACGCCACCAGCGTCGCCGCCGCCAGGGCTATCCCCATAAGCACGGCGCGGCGCCGGCTGCCCCGCGGTTCCTCCGCAGTCCCGAGCTGTGGCGGTTGGTTCGATTCCATTTGCGGCCACATACAACCATAAATACGCGCAAATGAACACCGTTTTCCGGGTCGGCAGGTTCCGCCGCCTTGAATCTATTGACTTGTACGCCGATAACAAATGGCCCCTATGGCGCAGGCAACCCGGGCGGGGGCGTGGAAGTTTTTCTCAGCCACCGGGCCAATGGCCACCATGCGCCGCGTGAGGGCACGCGGCCCGTCGGGGGGAAGTGAAGCGGTTTTGAAGTTTCAAAAATGGGCAAGTGACGCGGGGAGAGGAGGTTGGGCCGGGGGCGCGGGGCGGGGCGTGAAGTTCTTCGACCGGGCAGGGGCTGGCCGCATGGCGCGGCGGGCCGCCGAAGAACACGATATGACGAAGCAAACACTGATGGAAGAGGCCAGTCATCCGGCATCGCCCGCGTATGCGTTGCGCCGGGAGCGGGATTTCTGGGAAGTCACTTACGAGGGGCGGCGCGCCCGTTTTCCGCATGAGTTGGGGGCGCAATATGTTGCGTGCCTGTTGCTGGAGCCGCCGCGCGAGCCGATTCATGCCGTGGTCCTGGCGCTGAAGGCGCGGGCGCGGTTTGGCCCGGGAGGCGGCGGGGTTTTGCGGGGGACGCCGCCGGTGGATTTGAACGAGGCGGCGACGGTGCAGGCGTTGTGGCGGCGGCAGCGGGAGTTGGAGCGGGTGCTGGCGGACCGGTGGACGATTGAGCCGGTCAAGGCCGAGGCGCTGCGGGAGCTGGAGGAGGTGACGGAGTTTCTGCGCCGGAGCTCGTGGCCCTGCCGGCACGGGGCGGCGCGGCGCGCGCGGGCGGTGGCGGTGGCCATTAAGCGCCTGCATGCCCACCTGGCCGGGGCGTCCGAGGCCGACCGGCGGTCGCACGCGGTGCTGACGGCGTTTTCACGGCATTTGTATCATCACCTGCTGGTTCCGTCGGGGCGCGGCGGGCGGCATGTGCGCGGCTGGCCGACGACGCCTTGTCCGCCGGGGTGTTTCACCTACGCGCCGCCGGCGGGCATTGTGTGGCAGGGGGGCGGCGCCGGGCCGGACGCGGAAGGGCGGGGCTTGAGGTTGAAGGTTTCGCGCTGGCCGCTGCGGGGGCGGTGGTGGCCGGGGCGCACGGCGGCGGCGGATTACCTGGCACGGTTTCTGAGCCTGGCGTCCGCGACGGCGCTGGTGGCGTGCGGCTGCGCCGCGCCGCGGCCGTTCAAGGGGGGCCGGGCGGTGGTCACGCGCAAGCCGGCGGGGGTGGTGGAGCAGACGCTGCAGCAGGGGGAGAACGCGGCCCAGGCCACCCGGCAGAACGAGGAGAGCGTGAAGGTGCGCAGTTACACGGTGCCGGCCGGCTCGCGGCTGGAGCCTCCACCGGCGCCGCCCGGGACGGCGGCGGGGCCGGAGGGCGGGGCGGCGCCCGCGACGGCGTTTGTGCTGAGCGCGCCGATGGCGGTGGTCGAGCGGGAGGAGAGCCGCGCGCGGACGGAGCTGGGGGCGGCGCAGAAGGACACGGCGCGGGAACTGGGGGCGCGGCTGGCGAGCCTCAAGGGCATTGTCTGGGGCGGGGTGGGGTTGTTCGGGTTTGGGCTGGCGTCGCTGGTGTGGCCGCCGCTCCGGGTGGCGATCGGGAGCGTGACGACCAGCGCGGCGATGCTGCTGGGGGGCCTGGCGCTGATGGTTCTGCCGGCGATGGTGGTGGGCAATGAGCTGCTGGTCCTGAGCGGGGTGGCGCTGGCGGTGGGCGGCTGGTTTCTGGCGCATCGGCACGGGCGGTTGCGCGGGTTGGTGACGGCGAACGGGGCGGCGAACGGGACGGCGGAGCCGCCGCCCGCCGGCGGCGCGCCGCGCTGAGGGCGCCGATTTAGTGATGGATAATTTGGGCGCGCGCAGTTGGGAGGGTTCACGGCGGCGGACCGCCGGGGAACCCCGCGCGCCAGGTCAAAACACATAACATAGAAAGGGTTAGCAAGATGAAGATATTAGACATACCGCAGTCCGGAAAACGCGGGCTGTATGTTTCGCAGAACAGCCGGAACGGGTTGATCAGCCGGGCGCTGGTCATTCCGGCCAATCCCCAGACGGATGCGCAGTTGCGCGTGCGTCATTTCCTGCAGACGGTGGTGACGGCGTGGGGCAGCACGCTCACCCAGGCGCAGCGGGATGCCTGGACGGCGGAGGCCGCTCAGCGCCGTTCCCGGGCGCGGCTGGGGCAATCGGGGCCGCTGACCGGGGTGCAGTTGTTCACGAAGATCAACTGCGCGCTGCTGATCATTGGCAGCGAGGTCGTCCTGACTCCGCCCGCCGCGCCGGTGTTCAACCGGCTGCCGGTGACGGGGTTGAGCATCACCAACACGGGGGGCGTGGTGGCTTTGAAGCTGACGACCTCCGGCACGCCGGCGGATGGGACGATGCTGTGGGGCGCCAAGCCGTGCAGCCAGGGAATCAGCGCCGCGCCGGGGGTGGTGTTTCTGGGGACGCTGGATTCACCGGTCAACAACGCGATTGACATCACGGCCGCCTACACGGCCAAGTACGGCTCACCTGCCGCGGGCAAGAAGGTGTTCGTGAAGGTCAATCAGAACATCAATGGCTGGGAGGATGTGCCCCGCCAGTTCTGGGCGATTGTGCCGGCGGCCAGCTAAACCGGACGGCTCCCGGGCGGCGGCCGGTTGAGCCGGACGCGGTTCGGGTCGAGGGCAGTCCCGCAGCCGCGGGGCTGCCCTTTGGCCGGGAGCAACTTTGAACCTATGTGCCTGACCCTCTTTCACCCTCAAACGAGCGGCGCTCCGGTTGCGGGCGCGCGGCCGGGAGGGAGTTGTTGATGTCCCCCTGGCATGACATGGTCACCTCGCCCCCGGCGGAGGGGCAGTTGGTGCTGGCGCGGCGGCTGCCCGGCGATTGCCCGCCCCTGGCCGCCCGCTGGGACGCGGCGCGCGCGCGGTTTCAATGCGGCCCGGAGCGCTGGGGGCTCCCCTGGCAATTCGTGGCGCACTGGCGTCCGCTGGCCGCCGATCCGGCCTGGCCGCGGCCCCGCGCCGGAACGTCTCCCTGGCAGGATGTTTACCTGTGCCCGCCGGCGCCCGGGCAATCGGTCTGGCTGCGGCGGGGGGGTGAGGATACGGCGGCGTTTCGGGCGGTGTTCGACCGGGCGGGCGCGGTGTTCACGCTGCCCAACGGCTGGCGGATTTCCTGGTATGAGGTCTCACGCTGGCGCGGCGGTTAACCGGCCGGGGGCGCGGGGCAGGACGGCCGCGCGGGGCGGGGAATGCCTTTGACTTCGCGCGGACGCGACCTACACTGGTAGTTTAACGCAACAGTAAGATGCTGACAGAAGACAACATTCGGAATGCCTTGCGGGAGGTTAAATACCCCGGCTACAGCCGCGACATTGTATCCTTTGGCCTGGTCAACCAGGTCGCCGTGAAAGACGGGGCGATCAATGTCCTGATGCAACTCACCGTCGGGCGGCCGGACATTGCCGCGCAGATCAAGGCGGACAGCGAGCGGGTCTTGAAGGCGCTGCCCGGGGCGGCGCGGGTTCAAGTGGAGGTGCGTTATCCGGGGGCGGGCGCGGCGGGGGGAAGCCCGGCGGCGACGGGGCCCAACCCGTGGGAGCAGCAGCGGCGGGTTCCCGGCATCCGGCGGATTATCGCCGTCGCCAGCGGCAAGGGCGGGGTGGGCAAGTCCACCGTTTCGGTGAACCTGGCGTGCGCGCTGCGGCAGTTGGGGGCGAAGGTGGGGCTGCTGGATTGCGATATTTATGGTCCGACTATTCCGCTGATGATGGGGGTGCGCCAGATGCCAACCCTCAGCGCCCAGGACAAGATGGTGCCGCCGGAAAACCACGGGGTGAAGCTGATGAGCATGGGGTTCCTGGTGGAGGGCGACCAGCCGGTGATCTGGCGCGGGCCGATGATCAACAAGACCATTCAGCAGTTCTTCAGCGAAGTGGAATGGGGCGACTTGGATGTGCTGGTGGTGGATTTGCCGCCGGGCACCGGGGATGCGCAGCTTTCGGTCTGCCAGACCGTGCCGCTGGACGGGGGCGTGATTGTGACCACCCCGCAGGAGGCGTCGCTGGGCGTGGTGCGCAAAGGGATCGGGATGTTCCAAAAGGTCAATGTGCCCATCCTTGGCATTGTGGAGAACATGAGCTACTTCACCACCCCCGGCGGGGAGCGGGTGGAAATCTTCGGCCACGGCGGCGGGCAGGCCGAGGCGAAGCGGCAGCAGGTCCCGTTTCTGGGGGAAGTCCCGCTGTTCACCGAGATTCGGGAGGGGGGCGACCGGGGGGTGCCGGCGGTGGTCGCCGGCGCGGATCAACCGGCCGGGAAGGTGTTTGTGGAGATTGCCCGGACCTTGCGCCAGCAACTGGCTTGAGCGGGCAAAGGGCCGTCGGGGGGAGAGGGCGGAACCGGCCGCGCCGGCACGCGGCGGCGGCGGAAAAATCCGGCCGCGGGAAAGCTGAAATAAGGCTTGTCATTCCCGGGCGGCGTGCTAGGTTTCTTTACTCGTAAGATTTGGACTCGCGATTATGTCTGACGAAATGAAAGAGCGGCCTTCGGGGGACGACCTGCTGAAGAACTCCTCGCTCTACCGGGAATTCCAGGCGGAGCGCGAAGAGATATTGAAGCACAAGTGGATTGAATCCGAGAAGGCGGGTCACGACATAGGATTTGAGCGGGCGCTGACGGATTGGATCATCAAGCACCGCGCCAAATGGCGCAAGAGCCAGCAGACGGCGAATCGCTAGGCGCCGTTGCTCCTTTAACGCCGCCCCGCGAGACGGCCAAGGAACCATGCCTCACCTGAACTTCCCCAGCGCCACCGCCCACCGGTCGTCCGGCGCGCGGCGGCGGCCCGTTCCGCCCCGGCCTGCCGTTCCCGCCCATGCCTGACCCCACCCTGATCCTGAATGCGCCGACGCTGCAGCGGGCGCTGACCCGCATTGCGCATGAGATCGCGGAACGCAACGAAGCCGGGAGCGAGGTGGTGCTGGTCGGAATCCAGCGCGGGGGCGTGCCGCTGGCCGAGCGGTTGGGGGCGCTCCTGACGGAGATTTGGGGGCGGGCGGTGGCGACCGGGCGCCTGGACGTCAGCATGCACCGGGACGACCTGGACCGGCGGGTGGCGCCCCAGGTCCAGCCCACGGTGATTCCGTTTGATGTGACCGGCAAGACCGTGGTGCTGGTGGACGATGTGCTTTTCAGCGGGCGCACGGTGCGGGCGGCGATGGACGCGCTGAACGATTTTGGCCGGCCGCGGCGCATTCAACTGGCGGTGCTGATTGACCGCGGGCACCGCGAGCTGCCCATCAAGGCGGATTTTGTCGGCAAGAACGTGCCCACAGCCCGGGCGGAGAGCGTCCGCGTGCGGCTGGCGGAAACGGGCGGTGCGGACGAGGTCGTGCTGGAGAAGCCCGTATGAGCTGGAATCGCAAGCATCTGCTGGACATTGAATCGCTGACGGCCGCGGAGATCACCACCGTGCTGGACACCGCGCTGGCCTTCAAGGCGGTGGGCGAGCGCGCGATCAAAAAGGTGCCGGCGCTGCGCGGCAAGACCGTCGTCAACCTGTTCATCGAGCCGTCCACCCGCACCCGCACGAGCTTCGAGCTGTCCGAGCAGCGACTTTCGGCGGACATCATCAACTTCACCGCCGAGGCTTCCTCGCTGCGGAAGGGCGAGACCCTCAAGGACACCGCGCGCAACCTGGAGGCGTTGAACATTGACTTCATCGTGATCCGCCACAGCGCCTCCGGCGCGCCGCATTTCCTTGCGCGCGTCCTCAACGCCAGCGTCATCAATGCGGGCGACGGCGCGCATGAGCACCCCACCCAGGCGTTGCTGGACACCTTCACCATTCGCGAGAAGAAGGGGCGCCTTGCGGGGCTGAAAGTGACCATCCTGGGCGATATCCTCTACAGCCGGGTTGCGCGCTCGGATATTTGGGCGCTGACCAAGCTGGGCGCCCAGGTGACGGTGTGCGGGCCGTCCACGCTGGTGCCGCGCGTGTTCGAGCAGATGGGCTGCCGCGTCACCCATAACGTCGAGGAGGCCATTTGCGAGGCGGATGTAATCAACCTGCTGCGCATCCAGCACGAGCGGCAGCGCAAGTCCATGTTCCCCGGCCTTAACGAATACAGCAGCCTGTTCGGGTTGAACAAGGAGCGGCTGGCGTTGACGAAGCCGGACGTGATGATCATGCACCCGGGCCCGATCAACCGCGGCGTGGAGATTGACAGCGAAATCGCCGACTCGGGCCGCTCGGTAATTCTGGAGCAAGTGACCAACGGCCTGGCGGTGCGCATGGCCGTGCTCTTCCTCGTCAACGGCGGGAAGGGGCCGCAGGAAGTGGCTCCTTGAGGACGCCTGAGCCGGAATAGTTTCCGCCTGCAGGGCGGGTGTTCGCGGGAGCGCCGCGTCCGCAGGCGAGGCCCCCGTGGCGGAAGCCCGCCCGCGGCCCGCGCGCGGAAGCGGCTCCTTTCACCCAAAGACCAGCCGGCACACAATCACCGAGGCGATGACGCCGACGGTGTCGGCCACAATCCCCGCGGGCAGGGCGTAGCGGGTGCGCTTGACCCCGACGGAGCCAAAATACACGGCCAGCACATAGAACGTCGTTTCCGTGCTGCCGAAGATGGTGCCGCCGGTGCGGCTGATGAGGCTGTCCGGCCCGTATTGCTTGACCAGTTCGGCCAGGAGCCCCAGCGTGCCGCTGCCGCTCAACGGGCGCATCAGCACCATTGGCAGCAGCGGCGACGGAAACCCCACCGCCTCCATGACCGGGGCGAGCGCCCGGCTGATGAGGTCAATGCCCCCGGCGGCGCGGAACATGCCCATCGCCACGAGAATCGCCACCAGGTAGGGAATGATGCGCAGGGCCACGTCGAAGCCCTCTTTGGCGCCGTCCACGAACTCCTCGTAAACCTTGACGCGGCGCAACGCCGCATAGAGCGGAAAGACGGAAAGCATGAAGGGGATGGAAATCCGGGAGACGGCGTCCACGATGCGGATGAACACGGTTTGGCCGGCGGCATCCGACGGCGGCGTTAGCCCCACCACGGCCGGGAACGCCAGGCGCAGGAACACGTAGAGAAAGAACAGCCCAAACGCGCTCATAATCAGCATTCCCCACCACCGCAAAGGAGCGAGGTCGGCCGCTTCCCGAATGGGCGTCTTTTCGTTACCCGCACTGGCTGGCGCCGGCGCGGCCGGCTCGGGGGCGGATTCCGCGGGCGGGGCGGGGGCGGGCGGCAGGCGATAAAAGGGCAGGCGCTGCAGGATTTTAGCCGCGGTCACGGCGGCCACCGCCGCGCAGGTGGTGGCGATGATGGAAGTGCCCACGATGGCGGTTGGGTTGCTGGACTTATTGGCGGCCAGGATGGCAATGGCGGTGGCGGGAATGAGCTGGATGGAACTGGTGTTGATGGCCAGATACGTGCACATGGCGTTGGTGGCCGTGCCCGGGCGCGGATTGAGCGTTTCCAGGTGCCGCATGGCCTTCAAGCCGAGCGGGGTGGCGGCGTTGCCGAGGCCGAGGATGCTGGCCGCCATGTTGAGCAGCATCGCACCCATCGCCGGGTGGTCGTGGGGCACTTCCGGGAAAAGCCAAACCATCAGGGGCCGCAGCAGGCGCGCCAGCGCGGCCACCAGCCCGGCCCGTTCGGCCAGCCGCATGATGCCGAGCCAGAGCGCCATGATGCCCACCAGCGGCAGCGCCGTTCGCATCACGGCAAACTCCGCCATCTCGAAGCTCTTATCGGCAATCGCTTTCAGGTTGTCCGTGCAGCCGCCGATGATCACGGCCAGCACGACCAGCCCAAGCCAGATGTAATTGAGCATCCCGCGCAAATTACCCGCACGGACGCGCGCCGCGCGAGTAAAAATCACCGGGGGCGTTTGCCGCGGCGCCGCCGGGGCTGGCGGGCGGGACACCCGAAAACCCGCGATCAAGGGCTGATACGGATGACCTCTTCGCTCTCGTCAAACATGGTATTCCGGTCGAAGTTCAGCCAGTGCTTGAGCGAGACGATGCGCACTTCCTGGAAGTAGGATGGCGTCAAGCCGCCATGCTTCTTTTCCAACGCGGCCATGTCTTCCGCGATGCGCCGGGCGAATTCAGGCTTCAAGCTCAACCGCAACCGGCGTTCGCCATAGCGGAAGATGGCTTCGCAGGCGGGCGGCACGTTGGTGGGCACGCTGATGGTGCCGCGGCCAAGGCTGGCGCCAGTGGCGGTTTGCAGCCCGTCATTGAGGCAGCTCAGCGGCGGTTTGAGGCCCGCGTGGCTCTCGACGCGCAGTTCGTCCAGGGCCACATTGAACCGCTCCCGCGCCCGCAAACCCATCTTGGCGCCGACGATCGAGTACGTGCCCAGGTGACGATGCAATTCGCTGGTCAGCACCGCGGCTTTCCATTCTTCCAGGCCATGGCGGCTGATGATTTGCGCGGCGGATTCGCGCACATCCGGCAGCAGGTCTTGTGGTTTAACGGGGAACTCGGCCATAATCACCGTGGCGCGCTCGGGGAAGGCCCGCAACAGGGCGCAAAAAGACCGGCGCACCGCCGCGGGATCCGCCGGGGTCCATTGCGACCAGTTGGGCTGCCCCGCCACGGGAGTCAGCGTGCCCAGGGCCGGGTCCAGAAAACGCAGCGCGACCAGGTCGTCCCAGAGCCGCAGGTGCCGGGCGCGGACCAGCTCGGCGCCGCGGCCGGTGCTATGCAGCCACACCACCAGCTCGGCCGCCGGCGAATCCAGGCCGGCGATTTCATCCAGCAGGGCGTCATCCAGGACCGGCGCCACGGTTTCGTCGGGCCAATACACCACTTCGACACGCAGGCCGGCGGCGATGACCTTCTCACGGGCCGCCTCGTCCCGCAGGGCATTCCAGCCGGCCGGGCTGACTTTCGGCGGCGTTCCATACCACAGCACGGAGCGGATGCGCGCGGCCAGGCCGGGATCGCCCTCGAGGGCGTCCGCCAGGTTCGACAGCGGCCCGAGACAGAGGTAAACAATGGGGTCCGGAGCGGCTTTGGCCATCAATCGAATCAGGCTTGCGGCCTCATGCAAGCCGGTGCGCGGAATCCGGGGCTCGCCCAGTTTGTCCCAGTCCAACGCTGTGGCGTTGGTGCGAAACGAGGGCGGCGGCGCTGTTTGCTTGCGCCCGAGGCCGACGGCCACATCGCTTTGTTTGAGAAACCCCAGCAGGCGACAGGCGTTGGTGGCCCCCACATCGGGCGGGCAAACGCCGTCGCTGGTGACAATCGCCAGCACGTTGAGGTAAGGGCAATTCAACAGCAGCGCCAGGGCGCGGACATCGTCCGACGCCATATCGGTGTCCACGATGACGGACGGGCCATCGTGGGCGCTGGCCAGGCGGGTCAACAAGCCGAATAGCAGCAGCCCCCGGGAGAGCCGTCGCCACATCCGCCCGCGGATGCTTCCGCCGGGCAGCCTTCCGTTATTGAGTATGGAGGTCATAAATGGTTTCCTGCCTACCAATGAAGCCGGCGCGCGCGGAGGTATTCCAGCAAGCGCTGCGCTTCGTCGGATTGGATGATGTTCGCGCCGCGGGCGACAACCCAACCCCAGCCGGCCTCCGGGTCCGTCAGGGATTTGGCGTCGGTATGTCCTGCCGCCAGACTGTCCCAAAGGGTGTTGATCCACACCCGGGCGCCCGCTTGCTTGATCCGGGCGATGGTTTCCGGCGCCACAATCGGGGCGTCATCGTCCGTAAAGACCAGCTCAAAGGCGCAGGGGCGAAGCCGGCGCGTGTAAGGTTCGATTTTCGCCCAGCCTGATTCCAGGTTATTCTCCGGGCCTTTCTTTTGAAAGATGATCGGCATAAAGAGCACGGGCGGGTCGAGGTCGGCAAAGTCCACTTCGCACCGGGCGGCGTTATAACTGGATTTGAAGATGGCCTGGCGGGTCGTGCCGGTCTTCTGGAGGATGGCGCGGCATTCGGGGACGAGGATCCAGGCCTTATCGAGATTGACCAGGCACTTGCCCCGGACCAGGCGCATGACTTCCTCAAGCGTTGGCATCTGGTGGTTGGTGACCGGGGCATTGGTGCCGCCGACGCCGAGCCGGAGGCGCAGCCGCTTGATTTCGGCGAGGGTCAGGTCGCTGATCGCGCCGGTGCCGTCGGTGGTGCGGTCCACGGTGGCGTCGTGGCACAAGACGAGCTGGCCGTCCCGGGTTTTGCGCACGTCCACTTCCACAATATCAATCCCCTTTGCAACGCTGTCCGCAATCGCGGCCAGGGAGTTCTCGGGGTATTTCTCCCATGCGCCGGTCGAACGCCCGGAGAGCCCGCGGTGCGCCGCGACGAGCACCTGGGTGCCCGCCGGTTGCCGGAGTTCGGCGCAGATGCGGCTGGCCTTGGAGGGCGCGACTTTCGTCGAAACGCAGGCGGCCAAACCCAGCGCCAGGGGCACCAGGACCAGCCCTCGGATTCGGCGCCGAAGGGGAGCGTGATTTCGGGGTGAGATTTTCGAAGGGGTAGCAGTCATTTTATTCATGGGTTTTGACGCGCCACAGCGACGCCGCCAGCACCAGCGACAGCACCGATGCGCCAATCCAAAAGGCGATTGCGGAGCGGAAGTCGTAGTGCTTGACCTGCGTGGCAACGGCTTGTCCTTGTTCGTTAAGGGCGGTGACGGTTGCGAAGGTGACCCCGCGCTGAATGAGGAGCCCGCTGACCCACTCCTGCAGCGCGTTGCCTAAATAGCTGACAATGCCGATAAAGCCCATCGCCGCCCCCGCCGCCCGCCGACCGGCGATATCCACGGCAAATAATCCTCCCAGGACAGCCAGCAGGCCGCTGAGCGTGAAACCGAAGAGGATAAACGCCGCCGACAACACCACCGGGTGGCCGGGCGGCGTGTAGAAAATCATCAACAGGGCGATGACTTCCAGCACGCCGAAGATAAAGGTGACCGGCGGCCGGCGCGCGTTGAAGAACCGGTCGGAGATGAAGCCATAGACCACACAGCCGGCCAGTCCCGCGCCGGTGTTCAAACCGAGCATCAGCCCCGCCTCAACCAGCGTGTAGTTGCGGTGCTCCTGGAGATAAAGCATGCCCCAACTGTTGATGGCATAGCGGCTCACATACATGCAGGCGCTGGCCAGGCCAAGCACCCACATCGCCGGCATCCGCAACGCCCGAAGCTGATCCCGCCGGGGATCCGCAGCCGGCACCGCCCGGTCTGTCCCCGCCGGGTGATCGTTGCGCCAGTCCGCCACCGGCGGCAGGCCCATGGTTTCCGGCCGGTCGCGCAGCAACAGCAGGATGCCAAACGCAACCAGCAGGCAGAACATCCCCGGCCCGGCAAAGCCCGCGCGCCAGCCCAGGTGGGTCACCAGCAGCGAATTGAACACGAACGTCAGACCCTCGCCCAGTGAGTGGGAACTGCTGAAAATCCCATAATAGCTGCCGCGCTCTTTGGCGCTGAACCAGTTGGCCAGCGATACCCCGCTGCACGGCGACCCGGCGCCCTGAAACCATCCGTTCAACCCCCACAAAATCGCCCAAGCCCACGGCGAGACAAAGCCGAGCATGGCCAGGTTGATCAAGGCCGACAACAACACCGTGGCGGAGAAAAACCGGCGCACGTTGGCGTGGTCGGCCAGAAAGCCGTTGACCAGCTTGCCCACCGCGTAGCCGATCGAGAACGCCGAGCCGATCAGCCCCAGCCATTCGGCGGTGAACACTCCTTCGTCCAGCAGCGGCTTTTTCATCACCGCCAGCGGCAGGCGGCAGGTATAGCCGAACCCGTAGCCGCAGGTGATTGCGAACATCACCGACATCCGGTGGCGGCGGTATAGCTGGTTGACGCGCTCCGGATCAGTGATCCGCGGCGCGTCGGGGCCGGTCGCAAACCACCGCAGCGGATTCCAACTCCGCGTGGCCGCTTCACCCCCCGCGCCACTCATGCCGGGCCAACTCCCCATACGCCTGTTGGCCTTCGGCCAGCCTGCCATTCGCGCCGCCACATGCGCTAGGTTTGCTCCGAGGCGGTCGCGTAGCCGTGGACCTTGGCGGGCCAAACGGACGCGAACAAGAGCATGCTCAAGAGCGCCACCCCCGTCAGGCTGCCCAGCGTTATGTTCCAGCCATAATGCTGCACCAGCGTGCCCAGTCCCCACCCCGAAAACAACGTGCTGGCGTAGGAAAAAATGCCCGTCAACCCAATGGCCGTCGCTGCCAGCCGCTTGGTGGCCAGGTTGGCCACCACCACGCCCACCAGCGCCTGCGGGCCATAAAGGAAAAAGCCCGCCAGGCAAAGCGGCAACGTGCAGATCACCGGCGAGCGGCTGGGCAGCTTCCAAAACAGCAGCACGGACAACGCCGTCAGCAGCATCGAAAAAACACACAACCGCGCGCCGCGCCCGCCAAAGAGCCGATCCGTCAGCCAGCCGCTGACCAGCATCCCGGCGACGCCCGACACTTCGAAGGCGGCCACCATCCAGCCCGCGTGTTTCAATTCGATGTGCTTCATTTCCGTCAGAAAGGTGGGGCCCCAGTCGAGCACCGCATAGCGCACGATATAGACGAAGAAACTGGCCATCGCCAACAGCCAGATGTATTTGTTGCCGAAAACCTGCCGGAGTTGCGCGGCGGAAAAGCCCGGCGAATCCGAAGGCCCGCTGGCGGTGCCTTCCACTTCGGGCAACCCCAGCGAGGGCGGCGTATCGCGGAGCGCCCCCAGCAAAAACAGCGCGCACAGCAACGCCAGCCCCGCCGGCACAAAAAAGCACAGCCGCCACCCATAGCCGACCAGGTAGCCGCACAGCACCACCACCAGCCCGGCCCCGATGGAATGGGAGGTGTTCCAAATCGAGAAATTGGTCGCCAGCTCCTTCGGCGGAAACCAGTGCGTCATCAGCCGGGCGCATGGCGGAAAGCCCATGCCCTGCACCCAGCCATTGAGCATCCACAGCAAGCCCAGCGTGACGACGGCGGAACTGAAGCCAAACAGGATATTCACCCCCGCCGAAAGGATCAGCCCCAGCGCCATAAACGTGCGCGCGTTGGTGCGGTCGCCCACAAATCCGTGGGCAAACTTGGAAAAACCGTAGAGCAGCCCGTGCAGCGTAAGGAACAGCCCCAGGTCGGATTTCTCGATGCCCAGGTCCCGGCTCATCGCCGGCATCGCCACGCTGAGGTTCTTGCGAACGAAGTAGAACATCGCGTAGCCAACAATCGTGGAGAACAGAATGCGGCGCTGCCAATAACGATACTGCGCCTTGATCTCCGCCGGATCCGTCAGCATCGTTTCCGCCGGCGCCGCCGGGGCAAAAACGCGCAAAATCGCCGGCCATTGCGGCTGGCGCTTCGTGGTTGCGGTATGCGAGTCCGGCATGGAATCACTACGCGGACGCCATTCCCGCCAGAACAAACCCAATAAGATATCTCACCGGCGCAGCGTGCCCCGGATCGTCCAAGGCGTCAAGAACAAGGCGGCCAACCCCGAACAGCCCGGGCGCGGCGCGGTTAGAACATTGAACTGGACGGCTATTTGATGGTACACTGAACCGCATTGAAGAAGCGACGACTTGCGCCAGTCCCGGTAAGTTTGCCCCAGGATGAGGGAGACGAACTGCCGCTGGAATTTGCGCCGCCGCCGCCGTCGGCAACCGCGTCGGCGGCGGCGGTGGCATGCTATTTTAACGGGCGTCCCCTGCCGCCGGATGCCACGCCTATGCGGCTGTTGGGGGTGGATTATGTGCATATTCCGACGGCTAATGGCGGAGACCTCTACCTGACGCGATTCGGACTCCCGTTTCAGGAGCACTTGCAACTGGAGAACTGGCGGGACGAAGCGTGGTTCGAGACCCAATGCGAGCGGTTGCGGGGCACCAGCGTGGTTTATCGCGTTCCCACCAAGCCCGTCCACGGCCGGTCCCTCTCGCTGGTGGTCAAGTATTGCCGCGTCGGCGAGGATGTGCCGTTGGACACCATGACATTCGAGAAGTTCTCCCAGGCCGAATTCAACAGCCCGTATGAGGAGTTCTCGCTGGTAATGGAACTGCGCGAGCGAAAGGTAGCCGAGCGCATTCTCACGCACCGCCCCCTGGCCATCTATATCCCGCCCGAACGGCTGGAACTCTGGCAAACGGGGCGCAGCGCGCACCGAATCGAGCATAAGAAGGCGAAGTTCCGGGATGTGGAGCTGGACATCTTCCGCCGCTACGTCCTTATCTACCAATGGATCAACGGTGAATCCGCGGACGCCGCGCTCGAAAAGGCGGTGCCGGGCGCCGCGCGGCGGGCGGAGGAGTTGAAGCGCCTGACGCTGCGGGCCAAAGCGGAAATGGCACGCAACGGTTTCATGGTGGCGGATCACAAACCGGCCCACCTCATCCTCCGCTGGCGCCGCGACGGCACCCTGCTGCGGAAGAAGAACGGCGACTACGCCTATGCGCTTATTGACTTCGAGTTGCTCCTGCGCACCCCCGAACACGAGCGGGAAACCCAGTCGTCGCGCCGCGCGATCTATTTAAGCCGGCAGCGGGACCGCTTTGCCAGCCCCAAGGGTTTGCAATACCCCGCCCACCTCAAACCCGTGCGCCTCCTGGGGGTGGACTACGTATGGGGCCACGCCGACAGCACGCACGGCAGCCTGTGGGTCGTGGGGCAGGACCCGGACCTGTTCGATTATTTTGTGCCGGAACGGTGGCGGCATACGCCCAGCAAACGGCTCAGCACCACAAATGAAACCTATTATACCCTCACCAAGGATCGCATAAACCTGGTCTGGAAAGTCTCGCGCGTGGGCGAGGCGCCAGACCCCGCCGCCGGCAGCCCGGGCCCCGGCGCGCGGGCGCACCCGGGCTACAACAGCCCCTTCGAAGAGGTGGCCATCGCGCTGGACCTGAAAGCGAAAGGCATTGACGCCATTTATCCGCGGGCGATCTATATGTCCGGCCTCAAGTCCACTCGCTCGAAGTTATACGTCAGCGACAACCGCCGCTACCATTCCCACCAGGCGCTGACCACACCCGATGGCCAGCCGGTGCTCCGGCCGGACCACATTTACCTGACCATTTGGGGCTTCTGGAACGGGCTCGATGAAATCCTGGCCAGCCGGGATGACGCCTATTGCCTGGGCATCAGCCTGCTGGAGGCCTGCCAGGACGGCATTATCAGCGCCCGCGACGCAAAACGATTGCTTGCCCGGGAACAGAAAAAGCTGGCGGCCGCGGGCTACCGGGATTTGTCGCCCAAACCCACGCATTATCTGCTGTCGCTTCGCCATTCGGGCACCCTGGTTCGGGATGATGACGGGTGGCCAACGCTGCGCATTTGCAATTTCGCGCTGATCCAGAGTGCCGGCTCCGCCAAACCGCCCGGCCCGGCTCCGGGCGCCCCCGCGGGAACCCACCGCAAAAAGGGCTGACCCGGGCGGGCATCCCTGCTACCCTACCCCGGTCGCTATTTTTGCAGAGCGCATGACAGCAATTTTGGGCATCTCGGCTTTCTACCACGACAGCGCGGCGGCGCTGGTGGTGGACGGGGATATTGTGGCGGCGGCCCAGGAGGAACGGTTCACGCGCAAGAAGCATGACCCGGGGTTCCCGGCCCACGCCATTGCCTATTGCCTGGCGGAAGGCGGCCTGCCGCCGGAGGCGCTGGATTACGTGGTCTTTTACGACAAACCCCTGACCAAGTTTGACCGGCTGCTGGAAACCTACCTGGCTTACGCGCCCGCGGGATTCAAGAGCTTTCGGCTGGCGATGCCGCTCTGGCTCAAGGACAAGCTGCATCTGCGGCGCACGCTGCGGCAGCGGCTCCGCGCCGCCCGGCGCGCCCGGCTGGTTTTCACCGACCACCATGAAAGCCATGCGGCCAGCGCTTTCTTTCCCAGCCCCTTTGAGCGCGCGGCCATCCTGACCCTGGACGGAGTGGGGGAGTGGAGCACGGCCACGTTCGGCGTGGGCGAGGGCAACCAACTGCGGCTGCTGCGGCAATTACAGTTTCCCCATTCGCTGGGACTGCTCTATTCGGCCTTCACCTATTACTGCGGATTCAAGGTCAACAGCGGCGAATACAAATTGATGGGGCTGGCCCCCTACGGCCAGCCGATCTATCAGGAGGCGATTCTCCGGCACCTGATTCGGCTCCAGCCGGACGGCAGCTTTTGGATGGACATGCAGTATTTCAACTACTGCGCGGGGCTGACGATGACCAGCGAACGGTTCCACCGGCTTTTCGGCGGGCCGCCGCGCTCCCCGGAATCCTTGCTCGAACAACGGCACATGGACCTGGCCGCGAGCATCCAAAAGGTCACCGAGGAAATCATGCTGCGCATGACCCGGGAGGTGTGGCGGCAAACGCAAATGAAAAACCTCGTCCTGGCCGGGGGAGTGGCGCTCAACTGTGTGGCCAACGGCCGGCTGCTGCGCGAGGGGCCCTTCGAACAGCTCTGGATCCAGCCCGCCGCGGGCGATGCGGGCGGCGCGCTGGGAGCCGCCCTGTTCGTCTGGCACCATCTGATGGACCGGCCGCGCCCCACCGATGGACAGGATCGCCAGAAGGGCAGCCTGCTGGGGCCGCGCTACGATAACGAACAAATCCGGCAGTTCCTGGCAACAGCGGAAGCCCCGCATCAGCAATACACCGACGAAAGCGAACTGCTGGCGGCGGTGGCGCAGATGATGGCGGAGGGCAAAATCATCGGCTGGTTCCAGGGCCGGATGGAGTTCGGGCCGCGGGCGCTGGGGTCGCGCAGCATTATTGGCGATGCGCGCAACACCACCATGCAGGCCACCATGAACCGGAAAATCAAGTTCCGGGAAAGCTTCCGTCCCTTCGCGCCGTGCGTCCTGCGGGAGCGGGCGGGCGATTACTTCGGCCTGCGGGCGGACCAGGAAAGCCCCTACATGCTGCTAGTGGCGCCGGTGCTCGAAAAGCATCGCACGGCGCTGTCAGCCGCCGACCGGCAAACGATGGCCGCCGCCCCGGACCTGCGCCAGCGCGTCAACATCGTGCGCTCGACGGTGCCGGCCATTACCCACGTGGACTACAGCGCGCGGGTGCAAACCGTGGACGAAAAGCGGCACGGGCGCTACTACCGGCTGCTGCAGGCTTTCGAGCGGCTGACCGGCTGCCCGGTCATCGTCAATACCAGCTTCAACGTGCGGGGCGAGCCGATCGTCTGCACGCCGCAGGAAGCCTACCGATGCTTCCTGGCCACCGACATGGACGCGCTGGTGCTGGAGGATTTTGTGCTGCGCAAAGAACAAATGAACCAGGCGGTGACCGCCGCCGAACGGCAAAAATACCTGGCCCAATTCGAGCTGGACTGAACCCGCTTTCAAAGCCGCCCATATGCCCCTATAATCCAACCGCATGACCTGGTCCGACATTCCCTTTCAGCCCCCCGCCAAGGCCCTGCGCCAGTTTGGCGCCGCCTGGCTGATTTTCTTCCTGGCGCTGGGCGCCTGGCAATACTTCGCGCGCCAGCGGCCGGTGCTCGGAGCGATCCTGATGGGCCTGGCCCTGGTCATCGGGCTGCTGGGACTGCTCCGCCCGGCGGCCGTGCGCTGGCTGTTCGTCGGGTGGATGGTGCTGGCCTTTCCCATTGGCTGGGCGATTTCCCAACTGATGCTGGCGGTGCTGTTCTACGGCCTGCTCACGCCGGTGGCGCTGTTTTTCCGGTGGCGGGGGCGGGACCTGCTGCAGCGCAAGGCCGCCCCCTCCGCAACCACCTTTTGGCTGTCCAAAACCACGCCGTCGGACGTGCGCAATTATTTCCGGCAGCACTAAGCCCGCCACGCCACCCCAGACAATCCCCATGCAAAAACAACCGCAAAATGAGTTTGAAAAGGCCGCCGCCCAACCCCCGCGCGGCGGATTAATCGTCGAACTGGTGGAGTTCCTGCGGCAGAACAAGAAATGGTGGCTGCTGCCCATCCTGATTCTGTCGCTGCTGCTCGGCCTGCTGATCGTGCTGTCCGGCTCCGGCCTGGCGCCGTTCATCTACACCCTGTTTTAACCGTTCCGCATCGTCCGGCGCCCATGAACCTCCCCTGGCAGCTTTGGCGCCCCGCCGAAACGCGGCGCGGCGCGCCCACTGCGCCGCCGCGGCAGGAGGGCTCCGCGCTTTATGAAGATCGGGTTGCAACGGGCGGTTGACCGTTATGCCGGGGTGCCCGCCTGTGCGGCGCTCTCGCTCCTGCACCGGCTCGGGCCCAAGCCGGTTGCCGCCCGGCCGCCGCGCCGGATTCTGGTGATCCTGCTTTCCGAAATGGGCAGCCTGGTGCTGACGCAGCCCATGTTTGCCCATCTCAAAGCTCGTTACCCGGACGCCTCCATTCACGCCTTGCTGTTCGCCCGAAACCGCGCCGTGCTGGACTTGCTGGCGGTCCTGCCGGGGGAGAGGATTCTGACCCTCGACGACCGCTCTCTATGGCGCCTGGCCGCCGGCAGCCTCAAAATCCTGCGCACCCTGCGCGCGCTCCAGTTCGACGTGGTCATTGACTGCGAATTATTCGCGCGGGTCAGCAGCCTCTTCTCCGGCCTGTCCGGAGCGCCGCTGCGGGTGGGATTCCATCGCCACACCCAGGAAGGGCTTTACCGGGGATCGTTCATCAACCGGCCGGTGCTCTATAATCCCTACCGCCACCTTTCCCGCCAGTTCCTCACGCTGGCCGCCGCCATCGAATCCGAAACCATGCCGCTGGGCAAGGACGCGCCCGACGCGCCGTGCGAGCCGCCGCCGCGGCTGGCGTTTCCCCCCGAAGAACTGCGGCAGGTGGCGGCCCAACTGCACGCCGACTTCCCCGCGCTCCCGGGCCGGCGCCTCGTGCTGGTTTATCCCGGCGGCGGGCTTTTGCCGATCCGGGCGTGGCCGCGCGAGCACTATTTTCAGCTCTGCGCGGCCCTCCTCCGGGAAGGGCATGCGGTCGGCATTATCGGGCTGCCGGACGACAAATCCCTCGGGCAGGCAATCGTGGCGCACTGCCGCAGCCCAAACTGCGTTGACCTGACCGGCTACACCCGCTCGCTGCGCCACCTGCTGGCCCTTTTTCATCACGCGGCGCTGCTCATCACCAACGACGGCGGCCCCGGGCAATTCGCGGCGCTGACCCCCCTCCCCGCCATCATCCTGTTCGGCCCGGAAACGCCCCGGCTCTACGGGCCGCTGGCACCAAACGCATTCTGCTTCCATCTGCCGCTGCCCTGCTCGCCCTGCCTCACCGCCTATAACCACCGGGCCTCCCCCTGCGATGGAGACAATCAGTGCCTGAAACGGATCACCCCGGAGCAAGTCCTGGCGCAGGCGCGCGCGATGCTCCGCACCGCCCCGGGCTGACGGCGCGCGCCCCCGGGCGCCCCTATTTCCGATAGCTGGCCACCACCCAATCGCTCAGAACTTTGTCCGGCGCCGCCACCGCGTCGGCGTCAATCACGAAGTCCCGCGGGCCGGAGTTCTGAACGATGAGCTTCAACCCGAACTGGTAGTCCTTGAACCGCTGGGCGCAGAGATCGCGCACCGGCTGCCCTTGCTCCGCCGCTTCCCGCACCAGCCGATCCGCGGCCGCTTCCGTGAAGCGCAGGCGGATGCCGTGCGCCGCGTGGAAGCGCCGCGCAAACTCATCCACCAGTTGCCGCATCACCATCCGCTCCTCCCGCGCCGGATCCGACAAGATCTTCCGCAGCTCGCCCGCCGGATCGTCCACCAGCTCGCGCGTGACCACAAACCGCTTCACCGGGGTGGAGGGCAGTTCGAACTTGATGTTGCGAAACACCCGCTCGCAGACCGTCATCAAACCCCGCGCCCCGGTCTGCTCTTCCGCCGCCCGCTCGGCAATCCGCCGCAAGCCGGGATCGTCAAAAAGCACCTCGATGCCGTAGGCGGCAAAGTCCTGCTCATACTGCCGAATAATGCTGCCCTCCGAACTCTTGAGAATCTGGAACAGGTCGTCCACCTGGAGCGCATGGCACACCACGCGCACCGGCAGCCGCCCGATGAACTCCGGCTCGAAGCCAAACTCGATAAAATCCCGCGTCTGGCTGTGCTCCAGCACCGCCTCGGGCGACGGTTCCGCGCGCTCCCGGGCCGCAAACCCGATCGTCGCCTCGCGCAGCCGCCGCTGAATAATCTGCTCCAGGCCGCCAAAGGCGCCGCTGACGATGAACAGGATGTGCTTGGTGTTGATCGTGGCCGGCGCCGGACGGCCGCGCTGCGTGAAATCCATCATCGCCTGGATTTGCCCGGCGATGTCGCTGGGCGAACGCGCCGGCACCTCTGTCTCCTCCATCAGTTTGAGCAGGTTCGTCTGCACCCCGCGCCCGCTGACATCCCGCCCGCTCGCATGGGAAGCGGCGGCAATCTTGTCTATCTCGTCAATGTAAATGATTCCATACTGCGCCCGCGTGACGTCCCCGCCGGCCAGCCGCAACAAATCGCGCACCATGTCCTCCACATCGCCCCCCACATAGCCCGTCTCGGAAAACTTGGTCGCGTCGGCCTTCGCAAACGGCACCCCGATCAAATCCGCCGCGCACCGAATCAGAAACGTCTTCCCCACCCCGGTAGGGCCAATCAGAATGATATTCTGCTTGGCGTAGTTCGGGGATTCCTTCCCCGCCAGCGCCAGCCGGACATGGTGATAATGGTCGCACAGCGCGACGCTCAGCACCTTTTTCGCCTCGTCCTGCCGGATGACGAACCGATCCAGATACGCCTTCACCTCGCGCGGTTTGTAGCCAAACTCGAACGCCGCCGCCCGGGTTTTATCTTCGCCGCCTTCCGGCGCCCCGGCCGCCGCCGGCGCCGCCCCCGGGAAGGCCCGCGCCCCCGCGAAATGCTGCTGCATAAACTCCGCCATCCGCCGCTGGAATTCTTCCGGCGTCGGCGGCCCGCTAAACACTGGTTTGCTATCCGTCATCACATCACTCCGCCCGGCCCGTTCCCGGCGCCCGGCTCACAAGTCAGCCTAATCCGTTTTCGCCGCAAGACCAACCCGAAGCCGCAGCGCGGATCCGGCCGCCGCCAACCTCCGTTCACACCCCCGGCGCTTCCCGCCCGTGGCGGCGTCCCTCCGCGCCACCTTGACCCGCAACCGGCGCGGGAACGCCCGTATCAGCTTCCTTGACGGGAGAAAGATCAGCAACCCCGCCCCCGGTTGGGCGCAACCGCCGGCGGTTTGCCCTGGCCGATCAGCCGCCACCCGAGATTCCCCCGGTTGCCGGCGGCAAGTTTTGCCCATCAGCCCCGGCCTACTTTTGCGCGTAGTACACGACGGCGGGGGGAATGTTGAGGCACACCAGCGAGGTGCGGAGGCTGCGAAAGCATGAGCGGATTCGCCGGCGATCCAGCAGCGAGTATTGAAACTGGACATACAGGCCGCCCGGACGCAGCACGCCGCAGATGGCATCAATGAGCGCCTGGGTTCGTTCGCCGTCAAGATTGCCCAGGGGTATGCCCGAAAGCACGTAATCCACCGGGCCGGTTCCGCGGCGGCTGATTTCCGAAAGGAGATGCTCGGCGGAATCCGAAGCCACCTCGACCTGGTCGCCCAAACCCGCTTCGTCAAGATTGTCCCGGGTCTCGCGGGCCAGGGTCGGGTTGATTTCGCAGGCCAGGATGCGCGCCTGGGGACAGCGGGCCGCCAACCGCAGGGTCAGCGCTCCGTTGCCGGCTCCCAGCTCAATGATGCGCCCGGAATAGCTTTCCGGCACCGGGGCGATCATTTGGCTGATAAGAAACCTCTGCGAGGGCACAATCGTGCCCGTCTGCCGGAGTTTGAGCAGGGCAACGCACATAAAGTGCACATAATTTGCCACTGCATGGCTTAGTCCTGTTCGATTCAGATATAATCCTTGTTGGGCCAGTGGTTTTTCATACCCGTCACCGGCTGCCAACCCGGAAAAACTAGCACGCCGCCCCGGCGGATGCCAATTACTAATTTGGCTGGCCTGGCGACCGGCCCTTTGGTTGTCGGCCCTCGGGTTTCGGTGGCTGAGGAGGAAAAGGTTTTCTCAAACCCAAACCCGCTTTCCGGGCTCAGGAGACCGGGATGAAAACGTCTATTGCTTCAAGACGGCCGCCCGACCCTGCGGACAGCGCAAGCAATCACCTTTCGGCAACCTCCGCCCAGGAGGGGAAATGTCCCCGCCAGCCGTGGCTCCATCCCGCCCAAAAACCAGGGCACGCGACAACACCCGGCCGCCCGTTCCGGCTTTGCCGAACGTTCGCGTCC
>JAAYVL010000163.1 GCA_012517205.1 Verrucomicrobiota bacterium | reverse complement strand
TCGCTGGTCAACCCCGCCGGCAGCGGATCGCTGATCTTCACCCCCGTCAGCGCGCTGCTGCCCGTGTTCTTCACCGTCAAAACCATCGGAATCGGATCGCAAATCACCACTTCCGCCGGCGCCTTCTTCACCAACTGAATGGCGGGATGCACTACGCGCGTGCTGGCGCAGGTGCGGGGCTCGGCAAAGACGGAGGCGCAGTTCACAATCTCCCCCTCCTGCTCGGCCTTGAGCCAGAGCTTGATCTTGCGGGCAGCGCCGGCCTCGAGATCGCCGATCTGCCAGGTCAGTTGCTTGCCGTTCACCGTCGCGGCCGGTTCACTGCGCACATAGCTGGCGTTGGCCGGCACGGTATCGCGGACGACGACGTTGGCGGCGCACGCCTGCGCCGTCAGGTTCAATTCCGCCATGAACTCGCGTCCCAGGGTGGCCTCGGCGGGCATGGTCTTGCCCAGCTTGATCAATCCCCCCGTCGGGTCGCTGCAAGTGGCCTTGGGCGGCGGAGGCGGGGGCGGCGGCGCCGGAGCGGGAGCCGGGGCCGGGGCGGCCGCGATGACGGGCACCGGCTGAAACTTCGGCTGGCCCCGCATAAACGGCGAGCGGCCGGAGTAATACTTGCCGGGGGGCACATCGTATTCGCTCCGATATTGTTCATTCCATTGTTCCTGGGGAAGCTGCTCCTGGGCGCACAGCTTCGTTGCCGGGGCCATCACGCCAACAGCCAGAATCGCTGTTGCCGAAAAGGTCATAAACAGGCCTGTCCTCATAGTCAGTGTTTGTCTCTATTATTGTCCAACTTACGTTCCAATTTACCCGCTGGATATTCCGCTCAGCGGAACACCCCAATTATTTATCTCGGTCTGGCGAGGCCAGCGGCGGATCTCATTAGCGCGCCTACTATAGCATGAGTTTATCACCGCGCAAGCCACGGAATCAAATTGCTTCTCCGGCAATGCCCGGGGAAACCGCCCGGCCGCCCGGCCCCGGCGGCGGCCCGTCCCGCCGGACGCCCGCCCGCCCGCGCGCGAAAAAGCGGTTCCCGGCTCCGCTATCGCTGAATCCGCGCCGAGCCGCCGCAGGCAAAGGCACGAACCTGCTCCACCGTGGCCATGGTGGTGTCGCCGGGGAAGGTCGTCAGCAGGGCGCCGTGGGCCCAGCCCAGCTTGACGGCTTCCCCGGGATCTTCGCCATTGAGCAGGCCATAGAAAAAGCCCGCCGCGTAGCCATCGCCGCCGCCGACGCGGTCAAACACGTCCAGCTCGCAAGTGGGCGCGGTGTAGGTCTGGCCGTTGACCCATGCAACCGCGCTCCAGCTATGGCGGTTGGTGGAATGAACCTCGCGCAGGGTGGTGGCGACGACCTTGATCTGCGGATGCTTCTGGATGACCTTGTCTATCATCCCCAGGAAGGCGCTCGGGTCAAGCCGGTTCCGGGCGGCCACCGCGGGGCCGGGGATGCCCAGCCCCAGTTGCAGGTCCTCTTCATTGCCGACCAGCACGTCCACCTGCCGCACAATCCGATCGAGAACTTCCACCGCGCGGTCATGGCCGCCGGAAATGTTCCATAGCTTGGGGCGGTAATTCAGATCGAAGGAAACGATCGCGCCGGCCTTCCGGGCGGCCGTCATCCCCTCGATGATGAGCTCGGC
>JAAYVL010000100.1 GCA_012517205.1 Verrucomicrobiota bacterium | reverse complement strand
GAGCAAGCATTGGGGGAGGAGTTGCGGCCCATCTATGAGAGTGCCGAGCGCGTGCGGGGGTTAGTCTCTCATCCTTGGCTGGTTCAACAAGTAAACGCTACCGCAGCGGAGAATAGTGCATTTACGTGCCAGAAGTGGTATAAGAGGCTTATAGGCGGAGTCTTGAGTGGGTAATTCAGGTGTAGTTCTCGTGTATTGGATACACCACAAAGTGATTCGGTCTTGATAAGGGTGTCGTTTGTATGAACGAGACCGCGCAACAAACCGAGTTCCTCAGTTGGAAAATCGCCCCCGCCCGCCTGACCGCCACCCAAACAGCTTGGTTTCTCGGCTTCGAACCGCATGAAGTTCCCATGCTTGTCGCCGCAGGCTTGTTGAAACCGCTTGGGCATCCCCCACGCAACAGCACGAAGTTCTTCGCCACGGAATTACTGGAGCAACTCCGCCGGGACGAAAAGTGGCTCGCCCGTGCCAGTGATGCGATCTGCAGCTACTGGCGGGAACGAAACGCCCGCAAGCAGAAGGCTCGCGGGCGCGCAGCGACGCAGAGTGCGGCGTTCAACCGGCCGCTGAGATCGAGTGGTCGTTCCGATCCAGCTTCGACGAAACCGACGGCAAGGGAATGATTCGGCCATCCGTTGCCTGCCGTTCATAACTTTCCAAAGATGGCAGCCGCACTTGTGCCCTTCGCGCATAGGCGCGATGCACCGCCTTGCTGTTGTGGCCCAGCGCCTCTTGTGCAAACCGCTCCGGGTAGCCGCATTGCTTGGCGCGTTCGGCCCAGGCATAACGGTAGGAATGCAGCGACACACCCTTGATACCAAGCCCCCGGCAACGTTGCTTGAACTCAGTCGCACGGTCGCCACACCGGACGGATTGCAGGTAGGGAAACAACGGGCCGGTGTCTGGCAGACGGCGAAGAACCGCCTCGATCTCTTCGCCAAAGTGGATCATCGCGAGACTGCCGGTCTTCTGGCGTGTGTAGGCGATGGTTCGGTTGCCCCAATCAATATCCTCCGCTTTCAGGTTGGCGATGTCAGTTTGCGAGCCGCCGAGATGCCAGCACAGCTCGTAAAAGCTCCGCCTCTCCGGATTCTTTTCGCGCTCCAGGATGAGCTGATGCTCCTCGATGGTGATCGCTCGTTTGGGCTGAAAACGAACTTCTGGCCAGAGGCGCTTGGGAATGATCGGCCAGGGCAGCCAATTCATCGCGAGGCAGAAGTTGTGCAGCTTGCGTAGATGGACATTCGTGCTGACGGTTCCGGCTTTGAGACAGGCGAGCAGTTGCTCGCCTTGTGTCTCGATGATCACCCGGTCACGAATCAGGTCCATTGCCTTTTCTTTCGCGGCGCGCTGCCAGCGGTCTTTGGTTGACCCGGTTTTGGATTCGATGATGGCGTCCAGGGCATTTTGCCACGTTCGCGTTGACACGCCTGAATCTGTCCCGGCCAGATATGCCTTGGCGATGTGAAGATTCAGTTGCGGCTGGCGAACCGACTCGTTGCGGGCGTTGAGCAGAGACATGGCCTCTGCGCGATCGCGCGTGCCGAGACTCTCCTGCTTCCGGGTTTCGGTGTCTTCAACGTAGAACATGCCGCCGCGCTTGCGGCGGTAGAGGATGAAACGACGTTTCATAGCTCAGACTTTCTTCGTCCGAGGCTATGAGGCTGAACGTGGTTTTGGGTGTATCAGCTACACCAGACGGGCAGCGAATCCCGTCGTTGCGAGTGATTGCCGGGTATTGCCGGGGTAGTTCAATGGTTGTGTCCCGGTAATAATTTCACTGGCACTTTCACTGGCACTTCCTCCTCTGGCTTCTGCAATCCGTTGCCTCATGGCAACTTGGAATTGGAGGCGAGGGTCGGAATCGAACAAAACTTTCAACTATTCCGAATCCCGCCTAAACCGTTCGGCAGCGGAGACTTCTCTAAGTGCTGCACTGATAAGGAGTTTAACCTCGTTGTTGCTGTAAATCAAGCGAACAATCTTCAACAATTTCCTACACGTACGAGCCTGTTTCAACACTGTCAGTTCCCATTTTAGTTCCCATTTTGATGCCCGTTTAGAGGAATCTTCGTATCCCTAAATTGGTCAGCATTCACCAGAAATATGGTTCGGATAACACGTTCAGCCACTCCCTCTCACGATCAGCAAGCCTCTCTTACAGTAGCTGGCTCTCTGATCTAACAGCTTGAATGCGAGTTGATATTCTGCCGGGTTCTTGATTGCGGCAAATACGCCGCTCGCCTTCTGAAGTTCGGTGGTGATCGTCGTGTAGGCGTAGCAATAGGCTCAAAGCTTTTGAGAGAACGCAGTCCAACGAAAATGCGTTAAATTCAAAATGCGAAACTCCTCCAAAGCCATTTATAGGCGTCTGCCTTCAACTGAATCCGAGTGTCGTATTTGTCTATCAGGCGAATCATCTTCGCTTCGCGCTCAGGCGCTACGAGAAACGCTGGAATGCGGCCATCAATGACCGCAACTTCGAGGGGATGTCTTCAGGTTTGCATCGGCGATTTTCATGAGTTCTTACGTACTACAACGCTTGCTCGAAATGATGGCGAATTGAGGTTGCCGTTAGCAGAAGTACGCATAGCCAACAAGCGTTGAAAAGAGGGCAAAACGAGACCACAACAGAAGCCATTTAAGTGATGGGATTGAAGATTCCATCATGAAAACGATTTGCTGCGCTGAAAGCTTCAGCGCTCTCTCCCACTGGTCAGAAACCCCGGCGCGAATTCCTAATCGCCGTCCCCGCCCCGGCCCAACGAGCATTGTCAACGAGGAACGGAAGCGGCGAGCCGGGGTGTTCGAGCCGACCCGTAGTATCGTTGACAAGCGCAGTTGGGCCATACCATCGGAACGGCGATTCGCGCCAGTGACTTGCCGAAATTTCAGTGGAATGACATTTCTCTATCTCCAAACCAGCAGAACTTGATCGGTGATTTTGCCGCGCCGCAATTTTGCCGGTTCAGCCATCGGTGGCATTCCTGAAACCCAGGAAATGCTCGACTTCTGCGCGAAACACAAAATCGCTTCGGACATCGAAATCATTCCAATACAGAAAATCAGTGAAGCGTGGGAACACTTGCTCAAGCATATCGCTTCGTCATTGATATGGCGTCGCTCAAGGCGTAATGCCATCGCCAGCAGTGAAGTTTTAAGAGCGGGAATCGCTAACACATACTGCTTCGGTTGGAAGGTAGGCGACGGAAAGCGCAGCGCCGGAGTGGAGCGGATGCGAAACGAAGGAAACAGCGAAGCGCCCGCGCCTAACAGACGAGGCTTCGCCGGGAGTCAGAGAGGATCCCGCGTACGCGCCAAATTTCCAATCTTCCGGGGCGTTTGTCGCCGCGAGCCCATACCAAATCCAGTCTGCTCCGTCGAACGACCAACCCGCCCGGTGTCCGTAAGAATTGTTAGCCAACCGGAGGTTATTATTGGCAGCCTCCTCACTGAACGGACCGGCAAGTCCCGAGTTGAACGCGTAGGCGTTCACCCGAGCATTGTATGCGGCCCCCTTGGACCAGTTGCCAAAATTCACGCTGCCGAAAAAGAACTGATTGCTCCCGCTGCTTGCCAACGTCCCTGCTACCGCAGTCGCATGGGGACTGATGCCCGGACTTGGACTAAAAGCCTCATCCGCTTGCACAGCCCTGCTTGCAGGACAAACTGTTTGGCCGCCGTGCGCTACAGCAACAGATGAAAACATGAAATCTTCGCCGCTGGCGGCGAACGGATTTCGAGAAAGAAGAAAGGAACGTTATGCAAATAACGAATGAGAAACCGGGGCAAGCGGCGCTCGCGACTGACAAGAGCGCGGCTGCTCTCGGTCTCGACGAGTTCAGCCTGTTCTCGCGAATTCAAACAGGCGAAATCAATGCCGTGCGCTCGCGTTCGGGCGAAATGATGATTCTGGTCAGTGAACTGGAACGGTGGGCGGGTGGCCACATTGCGGCGCAGTCAGATAAGGCCGGTTCAATCCGGCCTGATGAATGCCTGGAGATTGAGCGGCGGCTGACGGGTGGATTGAAAAGAGGCGGTCAAATCATGTTGCCCTACAGAGTCGCTGGCTGCTCTTTCTCTGAGGACGAAATGAACGGATACTGCGCCGCGTCCAGCGCGATTGCCGCACAGTTGAATTACGCAAAGGAGCTAAACCAGCAATTGAGCGGGAGCGGGCAACTGCCGGAGTCCTGCGATTTTGAAGTAAGCATGTCGGAAACGGAACGATGGGAAGTTCGCTCCGCGTTGCTCAACCTGAATCATGGTGAAATCCTGCTGTGTCAGCGTGGCGATGAATTCGCCGTCATCGAACGGTTCAATGAGGACTCGCCTTATGCGCAAACCAATGGCAACGCGCAAATGCTTTGGAAAGGCAACGATGCTCAAGCTCTGACGGAGGCGTTCAAGGACGATGCCCGGCTGACGTTGGAATTCATGGCCAGTAATCTCGTGGCCAAAGCACAGAAAATCGTTTGGGAGCAATATCCCGATCACCGGCCCGGCCACATTGTAACCGCGATTTCAAAACGCTGCCATCAAGCGGTCGCGAGCGAGGAAACGGTTTCGCAGACGATGACGCAATCCGTCAGCCACGGAATTAGAATGTAGAAGGACCTATGAATCAGGACATGGAACGTTTCTTGAACCTAGGCAATACTCCGGGTCGGCTGACTGCGGAGCAAACGGCATGGTTCCTCGGCTTTTCGGCGCATGAAATTCCGATTCTCGTTGCAAGAGGGATGCTCAAACCCCTCGGTCATCCGGCGCACAACGGCCAGAAGTTCTTTCTGACCAAGACGCTGGAGGATTTGCGACGTGATGAAAAATGGTACGGCAAGGCATGTGATGCGGTTATCGAATACTGGCGCTACAAAAATAATCGCAAGGGGCAGGAATTGCCTGCGACAAACGGACGTGATCGGCAGGGCGCGTCTGCTCCCGAATTCGCCGATGCGGAGAATTGATGGCTTCAAACCGGCGCGAGCGGACGCATGGGCCGCTCGCGCCGCCGCATTTTTTCGGCACTACAATGGAGATACCCCAACTCAGCGAGAGCGAGCTAGCCGTTCAACGAGTTCCGCCATGCGCCCGGCGCGAATAGTAGAGGCGTGCGGCGCGGCAGACGCGGAGCGTTTTGCTCCATTGCCGTAATAAGCGGCGAACCGCTTGCCTGACGTTCACGAGACACAATCTTGGCGACTCGTGACGATCGAGGCCGTGCGTCAGGCAGCGGTTCGTCGCGCCAATGAACGACTCTAATTGCGTCGCGGTGATCCGCCGCGTAGCCAGTTTATGCGATTTCTGCCATATGCCATAAACAGGGCGTAGTTTTCGGGGCAGCAGCACGTTTCTTAAGAGCGGTTCCTCACCGCCACATCTGGCAGGGCTCCACCCGGCCCGAAAAGGAAATTCTCGTGCCGGTAGTTGCCCGCCTCCTAAAAGATTCCGATTCTGAAATCAAGCGCATGGCTGCGGAGACGATATTCGGATCTTATCCAGACGAACCGAAACGGTTGGGCGTGTGTGAACTCTTTCTGCAAAATTTATTACCTCACCAACGCGTTATCCACGCCATTGATGCAAGCGACAGCCGTCATCAGCCAGAAACGAGCGAAACGAGCGGGTTTCTCGATTATTAAATAGACCATCACTTTACAATCGGGCAATTTAACCAAGCAACCTAATTTGTGAAACCCAAATCAGCATCAGCCGTGAGCATAACGTAAGGGTAAACAATCTTTTGCCGATGACCTCCGACGAAAGCAAAGTAATAAGGTCTGGCATCTATTATCGTGAGTTTTTTTACGAGTTGTAGGTTCGCAAAAGGTTCTGGAAGTCGAATTACAGCCTTTCCACCCTTGATTCGTTGAACGATTTGGTCCGGACTCGCGAGCGTCACCGTTTTGTCTGTTCGCAAATTGCGCCATGTCAGCGCCAATTCTTTTATTTGGGCATTGTTTCCAAACTCCACGCGAAGCCCGTCACAATCTCCCGCCCCTGAAAAGGCTACGTTGTTTATTTGTCTGAACAGAATTACTCCCCGCACGATGACTTGTTCGACAGGTTCTTTGGCATTCTTAACGAACTTTCCCATCGTTCGTGAGGTTTTCAGGAATTCCAATTGCTTGCCGTCCGGTTTGTGCGCGAGTTCATCCTGATTGATTCCAAGTTTTGGCAATAGCCTTACCGCCAGGCTTAGTGCCTCGGCTTCATCGGGAACTCCCTCGACGCGACTTCGGGGAAGCGCTTCGGCTTTCGGATTGAGATAATTGATATAGCCGTCCGCAGGATAAATTCGCAGAGATTTGCCTAGTACCGGCTTTTCTGGTTGAGGTTCTTGATACGACACTTCTTTCCCGTGCGTCACAGGGCGAAAAAGCAATCGCACTTGTTCAGGCTCTTTGAATTCGCACAGAGAAATCACGTTGGAAACAACCTCGTCCGTGAAAACGGCCGGAAGCACTCTCATCGTATTCAATGATTGTGGTAATTTGTTCGTCGGAACGGTCCACACAATTTCAACACGCTTCCCGTCGAACGGATCGCCAAACGCCTCAAGGGAAAGCTGGGCGACACTGGGAAAAGTGCCGCCCAGCGCCCAAACAAGAAACATAACCAGCGGTCGCCTCATGGTGTAAACACTGTGCTATCCTCAAAGGTAATATCCGCCGGATTACCTGAATCCGGATCGGAATACGTTACCAAGTCATCGGTGAAGCAGGCTGGCCAGCCGATGACTCGAAATTGCACGGTTACATGCGGCCCACCGGGTTGAAAGCCTTGTGTTTTTGTACCCGCATAGAACCACGATTCTTTGACAGTTCTGCGCTGGACTCCGCCCCCGCCCGTCAACGCCGCCGAATAGTGCAATCCAAAAGCTGACACGATGAACACGGATGTCTTCGCACCGCATAGTAAATGCAGATAGTCGTTCACCGGCAGCACTTCTTTGTCGTAGCAATCCTGGTAAACGGAATTCACCAGATTGTTGCAGGTAAGAATGGACATCCATCGAAGCCCATTTGCACCCGAACTTCCGAAATCGAATTCCGAAAGCCGCACCCAGTCGTAGCCGTTCCCACCTGCATAAACCGGGTAGTACGTCTGCAACGGTCCTGAGCCGGCGATGGTGTAGTCGGCGGTCGTTCCATAAACTCCGTGGCCCACCAACAAGCCCACATTGACATCATTGAAGCGGCTGCTTCCGCCCTTAGATGGCTTACGCAGGTCGGATGCCTGCAAATCAAAGTTCCCTTTGTAGAACTTCAGCCGGTAGCCTGCGCCGCCCATGTACCGATTAAAGCCAAGCGCAATCCGGTGTGCCGCGTTCAGGTGCCCGTAGCTGCCGGGTGTCACGTTCAATGAAACACGTCCGAGGAGTCCGTTGCTTGGCCTTGTGTTAAGACCGAATGAAACGCCGTCTGGATGATTGCCTTGGTAGGCGATTCCGACTGTTCCATTTTTGCCGAACCACACTGATGGAATAGGTCTCAGAACCGTTGTTTGACTTCCACTTCCTGAGTCTCCTGGTCCATCCAGCGTGACGCCACCGCCCGACGAGCCTGAATATTCCTTCGCTTGTTGATCGATTGCGGCTGCCAGTGTGAAATATTCGTCTTGGATGGGCACTTCGGTTAACGGTTGCGGGCCGTAAACTTTTTCCCAAGAAACCCATTCCCCATTTGTGTACACCGGCGGCATTGGCGGCGGCTCGATGAAATACGATTTTTCTCCTTTCGCAATTGCGTCCTCGATGTAGGAGGGCATCATTCGTAGCAACTCCGCCATTGATGACGAACTTGATTGTGTGGCGGACAGGACCGCCCAATACGGTCCATTCGGTAAGTTCGTTCCGCCGTCACCAGTTCCGTCCCACACAAATTCCATGCTGAAGTCAGTTCCGGTCACAGTGCGAACCGCCACACCGTTTTGGTTGGTGATCGTCAGCGTCCAGTCCGCGTATGCCGCGAAATTTGCTGAGAAGCGGTTCGTTTCACTTTCATCGGGGTCTTGGAATCTCAGCTTGCCGCGGTAGTCCGTAATAAAGTTGTCGAAGATCACTGAACGGGCCGGCGAAATTCCATAATTCGCAACCATGTCGGCTGTTTCGCCGGTTGTTTCGGAGCCGCTTGAATTCTCGACAATTGCAAAAATCTTGTGCGAACCATTCCCCAATTGGCAGGTGTTGATGACAAAATTCGTCGCCTCATCAACTTGGTAGCCGACCTCTTGTCCGTCCACGTAAAGCCGGATTGAATTCACAGGAAGCGAGCTTGTAACAGAAAGAGAAACTGTAATGTCACCAGTGAGCACCGAATTGTTCGTTGGGGTGAGGATTGAAACCTGAGGCGCATTTGCGAGATCATTCGTATCAGTCTGGACAACTCGATAGAACCTCATCGCGCCATCTCTCGGATGACCGACGACGTCTGCGGTGTTTTGGTCGCCAGCATCAGTCCAGTAGGTGTTTGTTCCAAAGGAAGGATAATCCTCGTAAAGCATGTTCCAAATCGTGCCGCTATCAATCAACTCGGAGGCGTACTCGATTCGGTAAACGGCATTCGATTCACTCGCCCAATATAGTTGGATAGCGCCACCGCTGTTCACCCGGACATCCGTGAATTGGAGCTGAGCAGGCGCACTGCTGATCAAGCTGAGACCGAAAACGCATCCCACAGCCAGCTTGCCGATTGTTGACTTCAGACTTTTCATTTTCATTTTTCCTTTCTTCCGAAGCCTCACCCCCGGAACCGAAGGGGCGTGACTACGCCCGTCACTCAATTGTCGAACGTAAGCGCGAAGCCTCACCCCCGGAACCGAAGGGGCGTGACTACTCACGCCCCGAATCAGGCATTGGCATGCCTTGGAAGGAACGCTTTCGGCACGCCCGATGTGGGCGTGCTTCGAGCGCTGTCCTTCCAATGAAAATGCCAATTTCGATTCAGACAGCGGCGAAGCCGCAGATTCGTATTGTGGCTTGTTTGTTTACATACAGCGTTCTTCCGAACGGTTCGATTTTACCAAAGCAGTGTGCCTTTGGCAAGGCGCGTGGCAATTCTGGCCAGATCTTCTTGCCTCGCCGCAACAAACCGTGCTTGCCCTCTTTTTTCGGCGGACGGCTCGCTGCGAGATTGGCGAGCGGAGAACGCGGGCGCCACAATGAACACACAAAAGCAAAGGCCAATCACGCGGAGCGTTCTGTCGAAGGAATTGGATTTCATAGTCATTCCTCACGCATTGACCACTTGCGGTATGGCTTGCGGTTCATCAATTTTTCCCTCGGCGAACATCGTCTGGCGTTTCTCGTAATCAGCGAGTGACGGCACTCGTACTTCCGGCACGTCGGAGTAAGCCAGATGCACGGCTTTGCTGTTCTGTCCAAGCGCCTCCTGCGCAAAACGAATTGGCATCCCCGCCAGTCGCGCCGGTTGCGCCCAAGAGTAGCGGTAGCAATGGAGCGACACGCCTTTGATTTTCGGGCCGTCGCAACGCTGCTTAAACTCCGTCGCCCGGTCGCCCGCCCGGACGGTACGCCTCAAACCGGCCAATGGGAAGTTCGCTCCGCACTGCTCAAACTAAATCCCGGCGAAGTCCTGCTGTGCCAGCGCGGCGAGCAGTTCGCCGCCATTGAACGCTTTGGCGAGGATTCGCCGTTCGCAAAGATGAATGGCCCGGCGCAGATGCTTTGTCCGCCGTGACGAAGCGGATAAATCGGCGGAAGCCGTTGCTTGGGCGGAGGAGCATCTATTCGACCGCTGTGCCGTTGTGCCGGAACGGGAAATCTGGCGGCAGGCGTTGCTTTGGGCGCAAGGGGAAAACGTAAGCATCGGCGGCTTGAAACGGGCAACCAGCAAGCGGGGTTATGCCCGGGACGAAAGCCAGGTTGCCAATGTGACCACGCGCGAAGTCTTGGGGCGCGAATGGGAAATCGTCCGAGCGGCAACGGAAGGGATCAGCGCCTTTGGGCCGTTGGTTCACACGCTGCCCGTGTTGCCAGAGTCTTTTGCCAAAGAACAAAGCGCGGCGTTAAAGCGACTGCTGATGTCGCGGGATTTCATCACGTTGTTTCGCGGCGGGGCGGGCACGGGAAAAAGTTACGTACTCAAGGCACTGACGGAACAACTTCGGGAAGCGGGTCATCCCGTGGTGACACTTGCCCCGCAGCGCCAACAGGTGCGGGATTTGGCCGACAGTGGTTTCACTTCGCCTACGACGCTCGCCGACTTCCTGACGCGAAAGGCGATGCCAGAACATGCCGTCGTGGTGTTGGACGAAGCGGGTCAAGTCAGTGGCAAGCAAATGGCAGAACTCGTCAGGCTGGTTCGCTCCAGCAATGGCAGGCTGATTTTCTCCGGCGACACGCGCCAGCATGGGCCGGTGGAAGCCTCGGACGCCATGCTCGTGCTTGAACGCTACGCACATTTGCAACCGGCCGAGTTGCGGCAGATTCGCCGCCAGAATCCCAAGTTCGGCGAAACTAATGAGGAAAAACGCGGTATTCGCCGCTACCGCCGCGCTGTCGCGGATGCCGCTGCCGGTAAACTGGCAGAATCCTTCGCTGGTCTCGAACGATTGGGCGCGGTCGTTGCCTGTCCGTTGGGTGATCAGCCGGAACGTCTGGCCGAAGAATACGTGAATTATGCTGAAGCCGGACATTCGTTGGTGGTCGTCGCGCAGACGTGGAGCGAAGTGCATCGCGTCAACGAGCAGGTGCGGGCCAAGCTCCGGGAAAAGGGTCTGCTGGGCACGAAAGAAACAGACATTGAAGCGTTAGAGCAGGTGGATTTGACCAACGCGCAAAAGCGGAATGCCCGCTTTTATCCGCCGTCCGCTTCCATCGTGTTCAACCAACCCATAGGCGGTGCGCCGCGTGGCGCGAAAGGCTCGCTGGTGGGCGTGGTAAAGCGCGGGGTGGTGATTGACATGGGCGGCCAGTGGCAACTTGTCCCGCAACATCAACTGGACCGCATCACGGTCTGTCAGCCACGCAAAATTTCCCTCGCCACAGGCGACAGGCTGCAACTCAAAGCGAATCAGCGCCTGTCGTCTGGCGTGGCGGTCGCCAATGGGGAAATTGTCACGGTGAAAGGCGTTCACCCGGATGGACGCATCGCTTTACAAGACGGGCGCACATTGGACGCGGCTTATCGCCAGTTCGTTCCCGGTTACGTGGTGACTTCCTACGGCTCACAGGGCAAGACAATGGACTATGTGCTCTTTTCGGATTCTGCCGTCCGTGCCGCCACAAATCGCCGCCAGTGGTATGTGACGATCTCGCGTGGTCGCCGGGGCATCCGCATTTTCACGCCCGACAAAATCGCGCTCCGCGAAAATGTGCTGCGGGCGGGTGGTTCACCGCTGGCGTTGGATCTGATTGGCCATGAGCGCATCCGGCAATTCCAGTCACGACGGCAAAGCAACCGCTGGCAACGGTGGACTCGCGGTTGGAGCATTCGCGCCCGGAACATTCTGGCGCGGGTGAAATCCTTCCAACTAACGCAACTCGCAAACATCGAAAAATATGGACAGCAAAACCATCGAGTGCTTCGGCATTGATCCCCGGTCGCGCGGGTTGCGCGTCGAACTTTCGCCCCAGGAATCGCTGGTGTTCGCGCACGAACATTTCATGCACTCGGAACTCAAGGCGGGCGCGGAGCACGACACGTTGAAGATTTATTTCATCAACCACGAGGTAACGCTGGTGGGGTATGGCCTGCGCCGCATCGAAACGGCGGTTCACACGCGGGAAATCGCCTGGGTAATGGCCATGCCGACGCGGTTTCGTTCCCAAGGGCAGGAAAAGGGATTCATCACACAAATTGCCGTGCGGCGGCTGGACGAGGAAGCTGCCGATGGCGAGGCGCGGCCAACCTCGCGCAGTGGAGATCGGACATGAAGCAGGAGAAAAAAGATTTCCTGTCGTTGCCCGTGCCGCCCGCGCGCCTTTCGATAACCGAGACGGCATGGCTGCTTGGATTTGCCGAGCAAGACATCGCGGTGCTAGTGGCCGCGGGTTTGTTGAGGCCGCTCGGTCATCCGCCACAATCTGGTTCAAAGTATTTCGCCAGCGCCGAACTTCAGGAATTGCGGGCTGACACACGTTGGCTCGCGAAGGCTTCCGATGTCATCGTCAACCACTGGAAAAGAAAGAATGCTTCACGTTCAATCCACACGGGTAAGGCGGCGAGCAACAATGATAATACCAGTCAAGAGAATAACTTTGTGTCTCGTTGACGCCTTCCACTGGTGGTCAAGGCTATTACCCGCCATTCTCCCTGCGAGCCTTCGCCTGCTTGGTTTTCACGGTCTTCTTCGTGTGCTCATAACGAATACGATCTCGCACGAGTTCCAACTGATTGTTACCGAGATCACTCAAGCCGTTGATTGGTGTTGCATATTCGACTTTCTCCGAAGCGAACGCATAGAGTTGTGAATCAGTCCAGCCCAGTTTTCCGGCAAGCGTATAGATGGTCTTGGTCAGCGTGTTCCGATATTTCTGTGGATTGGTGCGTTTGAAATTTTTGTTCTTGCTGGCCCGGTATTGCTGAAGCCAGTTCTTGGCCTCGTCGAACTTCTCACGCGGAAGCGAAGACAAGCCATGCTCGACCGTGTTAAAATGCTCATTGAACTGACTCCAAACTATCCCGAAGTTTCGCCCTTTCTTTTTCTTTACCACGTCATCGGATTCGGTCGCTGCCCACGCAGTCAACCGGTCAACAACTTCCTCGGCAATCTTTCGTAATTCAGCGCGTTGTTCTTCGGTCACATGTCGTTCGTCCGGGATGAATTTCTCTTTGACTGCCTTATCTGCCTTTTGACGCTTTGCCTTTGAAAACGGGCCGTGTTCAATGAGATCACGGAGGCCGGCAGCTACATTGGCAAATGCCTCGTCAGCCGTGTGCCAATGTCGGCTCATAACCGGCTTGCCGTCTTCGGGAAGTGCCTTGAAACGTCGCAGGGCCGGGATTCTCCAGTCGCATTCACGGATTATGATCGGGACGATGATGGCCTCGCCGGCCTGCTGCCGCTCGCAAGCACGGGTGAATTCTTTCTCAAAACAATAATCGGATTGGATGAATGCCGAGCTTACAAGCAGCAGGTAAAGTCTGGCTTGTTCAAGCCGCTCACTCACATGTTCATCAATCACACCGCCCGCATGAATTTCCCTGTCCGTCCAGGCGTCAAGCAAATGCTGACGCTGGAGCGCGGATAGATGTTCGTGTAATTGCGTGAGCAGTTCTGCGTCTTTGTGCGAGTAAGAAATGAATGCTTGAATTGTCATGGCTGTGATTTTCGTCCCTTGATTCAGGGCTTTTCCCCGGTGCGACCAGTGCCTCGTCGCGCCACGAACCAGCCCATGATTCCCACGCCGAACAAAGCCAAGGTTGACGGCTCTGGCACGGCTTGAAATTCAAAGTTCGGCGCGATGATTGCGTAACCTGAATTCCCCGCCGTCGTTCCCGGAAAGGAAAATCCCGTCCCCGAACCGTAGGCCACTTGGCCCAATTGTATTTCCGGCGACATCGTCGCATAGCCGTTCGGTTCAACATCCGGTGTCACCACCACGGCAGACAACGACCCGGAAGCGGAATAAGCCGCCACATAATACGTCTCGCCCGCCAGCAACAACAACGGAGCGATGGATTCATAGTGGCTTTGTCCCACCGTCCCGCCGTCCGCGCTGACGGTCTGCGAGGCAAGCAAGTTGCCGCTGGCATCCCACAATCCGACCCGTAAGCTGCTCTGGCCGGACATTAAGTAGTCGAACGCGCCCAAGGCGGTCACGTTGATGGCCGTGGTCGGCTGAAACGTCCAGCCAATCGGCCCGTTGATGGAGGCATAGATCGAGGAGAACACGGGATAACCACCCGACGGTGTCGTCCCAGCATAATTCAACATGGCCTCAAAAGTGCCGTGCGCATTCGTCATGTGGGCGGCAACCAGGAGTAACGCGGCAGAGAGTATGGCTTTCATGTTTGATGCAGCGTTTGCAAAATCTGTTCCGGACAGCATGGCATGGTAGATGACAAGAGAAAAGATGATTACGACTATTTGCGGCGCATTCATGCTGGCGTCAAACGCTGCTGGCAACCAGTGCGCGACAACGCTACGCGTTGACCCGCTCGTTCCGCATAATTAAAATCCCAAAATGAATGCACAGGAATTTCCAGAGGCCGCCGGGCGAGTGGATGCAAAGTCGCAAGAGCTAATAGACGAATTCCACAAATATCGGGATGGCATCATGGCAGAGAATCCCAATGACCCGAAACTGACCAATGAGCGGATCATCTTTGAAAGCTGGGCAATCCAGAAGATTGCCGGACTGCAAGTCGTCATTTTGGATCTCGTTAAACAGGTGAATGCCTCGTCCAAAGGCAAATAGATTGCCCCAGCCCGAACAATTCGGACAGGGGCTTGGCCAGTGCAACCGCCGTTCAGACGACCGATTCAGCTTTGCCTTTGGCAAACACTTTGTGTTGTCGTTCCCATTCGCTGAGTGACGGCATTTCCACCTCGGCCTTGCGCGAGTAAGCCCGCGTCATGGCCTTGCTGTTGTGGCCCAAGTTCACTTGGGCGTATCGTTCGGGATAACCAGCCGCTTTCGCGCGTTCGGCCCAAGCATATCGGTATGAATGCAGCGTCACGCCTTTGATGCCAAGCCCCTCGCAACGCTGCTTGAATTCCGTCGCCCGGTCGCCGGAACGAACAGTTCGCAGATACGGAAACAGCGGGCCGTTCCCTGGAAGGTCTTTCAAGATTTCCTCCATTTCCTCGTCCAAGCGCATGATAGCCATTGTGCCGGTTTTCATCCGGCGATAGCTGATGACGTGATTTTGCCAGTCCACGTTCTCCGCTTCCAGAAACGCGAGATCGGATTGTGATGCGCCGAGATGCCAGGCCAGTTGATAAAACGCCTTGCGCTCGGAATTCGGCTCGCGGGCGATGATGGCCAGGTGCTCCTCGCGCGTGATCGCGCGTTTCTCCTTGTAGCGGACTTCCGGCCAAAGTCGCTTCGGAATGATCGGCCATGGCAGCCAGTTCATCGCCAGACAGAAGTTATGCAACTTCCGCAAGTGGACGTTGGTGCTGACCGTGCCTGCCTTGAGTGCCTGCAACAAATGCTCGGCTTGCGTTTCAATGATGGTTTGGCAGCAAAGGTCATCGAGCGCCTTGTCCTTCGCCGCACGAATCCAACGTTCTTTGGTCGAACCGTGCTTCGTCTCAATGAGTGCGTCCAGTGCGCCCTGCCAAGTGCGGGTCGCCACGCCGGAATCCGTGCCGGACAAATAGGCTTTGGCGATCTGCAAGTTGAGCACCGGCTGGCGCAACGCCTGATTCTTGGCGAGGACGACTTGTTCGGCAGCATCCCGGTCTTTGGTGTGCAGACTGGTGCGCTTGCCGGTCAGTTTGTCGAAGCAGAAGAAGGTTCCGCGCTCACCCCGATACAACAGACGGAAACGATTTTTCATAGACTTTTGGCAGCCTACGAAAGAAGTCTTCCGAACTGTTACGGTGCTACGGGCGTGTTGGCGTGGTTTGCCACGGTTTGGCGTCCGTAGAGAATTTAGTGCCCGTTTTGATGCCCGTCGCGGCATCCTGCCGAGGGAAAACCTTGACGCAGAAGCGTTTCAGTTTGGAGGCGAGGGTCGGAATCGAACCGACGCATGAGGCTTTTGCAGAGCCCTGCCTTACCACTTGGCTACCCCGCCGCTGGTTTCCAAGGCAAATTAGACCATTCTGGAACGCATGCAAGCTTTGATTCGCACTGTTTCGCGGTTTGGGTGGCTTCTCCTTCCTTCTGGTCAAGGCTTCAAGAACCACGGCGCGGAATTCGTCGCCTGTCGTACAGAGGCAGACCTTTTCTGGGCTTTGATTAACCGCCAACATTCACCTTTGCTCGTCAAAACGGGCCCGGGCGCGCGGGGCAAAGTTTTGCCCGCACCGTCGTGGCGCAGGGGAACTGGCTATCAAGCCCCTCACTTTGCGCGGCAAAAAAGCTCGGGACGAATGGCTGGGTGCAGGATTTTACCTGAAAATGAGGTTCGCGGAGAGGCTATTTTACTTGATTGAGGGACAACTATTCACTAGTCTGTCTCGGGTTTTCCAGATGTGGAAAATCAATAGCAGTATGAGTGTCATTGAACAAGCCAGCAGCATTGCCGCAAATCCGACGGCGGGACCAAGGGCTTCGGATGCCGTTTTGCCACAACAAGTCATTGCCCGTCTGAAGGAGCATATCCTCGTGGATGGGTTCAAGCTGGTGTTCGACCTGACGCGCAGCCGCGGCTCGCGGTTTGTGGATGCGGTGACCGGGAGGGAATTGATTGATCTCTACAGCTTTTATGCCTCGCAACCCATCGGCTTCAATCATCCCTATTTCGAGCAAGCGGATGTGAAGTCCGACTTGCTGGCAGCGGCCCGGGTCAAGGTGGCCAATGCCGATGTTTACACCGTGCAGTATGCGGCGTTCATTCAAACGTTCGCGCGCGTGGCCGGCCTGGCGCCGCTGGAGCGCTACTTCTTTATCGAGGGCGGAGCCCTGGCGGTGGAGAACGCGCTTAAGGCGGCGATGGATTGGAAAGTGCGGCGGAACCTCGCCGCAGGGCTAGGCGAGCGCGGGACGGAGATTATCCACTTTGAGCGCGCGTTTCACGGGCGGAGCGGCTACACGATGAGCCTGACCAATACGGATCCGCGCAAGATTGCCTATTTCGCCAAGTTTCCCTGGCCACGCATAATCGCGCCAAACCTGGATTTCTCCCTGCCGCCCGCGCAGCGCGAGGCGGCGGTGGTCGAAAAGGAGAGGCAGGCGCTGGAGCAAATCCGGGACGTACTGGCCCGGAAGGCTCCGGAGATTGCCGCCATTATTATCGAACCCATCCAGGGCGAGGGCGGCGACAATCATTTCCGGGGCGAGTTTCTGCGCGCGCTACGCCGGATTTGTGATGAGAATGACGTTCTTCTCATCTTTGATGAAGTCCAGTCCGGACTGGGAATTACGGGCAAAATGTGGTGCTGCGAACATTTTGACGTGCGCCCTGATTTGCTCGTTTTCGGCAAAAAGGTGCAGGTCTGCGGCGTGATGGCTGGCCCGCGGCTTGATGAGGTCAAGGATAACTGCTTCCGGCTTCCCAGCCGCATCAACTCGACCTGGGGAGGCAACTTTACAGATTACGTACGCTCCACGCATTACCTGCGGATCATCGAAGCGGAGCGATTGGTCGAGAACGCGCGATGCCAGGGGGAGCGTTTCCTCGCCGAACTCCAGGCGCTGGCTCGGAGATACCCGGTGATCTCCGCAGTCCGTGGGCGCGGGTTGATGCTGGCGTTTGATCTGCCCAACGGTGCGACGCGGGACGCTTTCTGGAAAGGCGCTTACGAACTGGGCCTGCTCGTAGTGCGCTGCGGCGAGCGCTCCATTCGCTTGCGGCCCGTACTGGACGTAAAGGACGACATCATTGAAGCGGCTTTGCGCATTATGGACCAGCAATGCCGCCTGCTTTAACCCGCGCCTACCACCAGGCCCGCCGGCTTTTTTATGAAACCGACATACTCCCTGACCTCCGCCTTATTCAAACGACTCGGCCTCAAACCCGAGAATCCCGGCGCCTTTGGCGGTGAATGGTTCGGCAGCGGCAAGCTGCTCAAAAGCATCTCGCCCATAGATGGCCGCACTCTCGCCACCGTCCGCACCGCCACGCCGCAGGAGTACGAGCGGGTGGCCCGGCGCGCCCAACAGGCTTTCCAGGACTGGCGGCTCGTGCCCGCTCCCAAGCGGGGCGAACTGGTGCGCCAACTCGGCAATGCTTTGCGCCAGGCCAAAACCGACCTGGGACGGCTCGTGACCCTTGAGGCCGGCAAGATTCTACCTGAAGGCGAAGGCGAAGTGCAGGAGATGATTGATATCTGCGACTTCGCCGTTGGCCTCGCGCGCCAGCTTTATGGACTGACCATTGCCTCAGAGCGGCCGCGCCACCGCATGATGGAGCAATGGCACCCGCTGGGGGTTGTTGGCATCATCACCGCCTTCAACTTTCCCGTGGCCGTCTGGGCGTGGAACAGCGCGCTGGCCGCCGTCTGTGGCGATGCCACCCTTTGGAAGCCCTCCAGCCAGACTCCGCTCACGGCGATTGCCACCCTCAAGATTGCCGAGCGGATCTGCCGCGCCAACAAAGTTGATCCCGCAATTTTCAGCCTGGTCATTGGGGAGGGGGCAACGATTGGCGAGCGACTGATTAATGACCCGCGGGTTCCGCTCATCTCCGCAACCGGCTCGATCCGAATGGGCCGTCACGTGGCCGAGTTGGTGGCTCGCCGCCTGGGGCGCTCGCTGCTGGAGTTGGGCGGCAATAATGCTATTATCGTCACCCCCAGCGCCGACCTGGACCTTGCCATGCGGGCGATTTTGTTTGGCGCAGTTGGCACGGCGGGCCAGCGATGCACCACTACCCGGCGCCTTATCCTGCACGAGTCCATTCGCGAGTCCCTGACCCGCCGCCTGGTCGGCGCGTACCAGCAGGTTCGCATTGGCAATCCTTTGAAACCCGGCACACTTATGGGGCCGTTGATCAACCCGCGCGCTGTCGAAGATATGCAGGCGGCCCTCGCGGCGGCGCGCCAGGAAGGCGGCCAAATTCTCTATGGCGGCGAACCCCTTAACGGGTCGCGCTACCCCGGCGGCTGCTACGTTCGCCCGTGCCTGGTAACCGCGCGCCACGATATGAAGATCGTGCATGAAGAGACCTTCGCCCCCATCCTCTATCTCATCCCCTACCGGACTCTGGACGAGGCGTTTGCCTATCATAACGAAGTGCCCCAAGGGCTCAGCTCGGCTATTTTCACCAACGACCTGCGTGAAGCTGAACAGTTCCTTGCCGCCCACGGCAGTGATTGCGGCATCGCCAATGTCAACCTGGGCACCAGCGGCGCTGAAATCGGGGGCGCCTTCGGCGGCGAAAAGGAAACCGGCGGCGGGCGCGAAAGCGGCAGCGATGCCTGGAAGAACTATATGCGGCGGCAAACCGCTACCGTCAACTATTCGAAAGACCTTCCGCTGGCACAGGGAATTGTTTTCGGTTGAAACCATCGCGCGAAGGTAAACGCCGGATTTAAGCCGACGCCACCATCCCTCTGTCTCGCAACGGCCACCGTTAAAACTTTGGCCCCACTAATGCCCGGCCGACTTTATGCCGCAGCGAACATTCGCGGCACGGGCTAGCACTATCGTGCTAAGGAGAAATGGTCCGATAGTAACGGGCAGTGACCGATAACGGCAGCACATCGGTTACTTCGAGCAAACCATAAGCGTCCGCGGTGGCAGTCTTGAGATAGGACCAGGGCCCGTTTGGCTCGCTCGCGGCTTCGACGGTATAAGCACGGTGAGGAATGCCGGCAAAGGTGACGCGAAAAGTCCGGTTCGCGCTATCATACGTCGGCGGAATGACCACGTTCGGAGCCCCTCCATTATTCGCCGTAACGGTCACACTTACGGTGGCCGTGGCCGTTCCACCTTGCCCATCGCTTATGGTGAAGGAGTAGCTGTCTGAACCAATAAAATCCGTCGGCGGAACATAAGTTATATTTCCGGCCTGGAGCACCACAATTCCGCCCTGTGCGCTGCTCGGGTCGGCGGAACTAATGCTCAGCGAGTCATGGTCCGCGTCCGTGGCGCCCGCAAGAAGCTTGCTATGGAAACAGGTCGCGGGGGTGTTCTTCGTCGTGGTCAGCGTTTTATTTTGCGCAATCGGCGCGTGGTTCGGCCCCACCGCCACTGCGAGGGAGATCGGGTCCCCCACACACCCGGCAGCGGTCGTTTCGCTTACGGCAACATTTCCCCCGAAACTGCCAAATCGGACTTCAATCGTGGCCGTTCCCGCCCCAGCGGTGATCGTGGCATCGCCAGGAACGGTCCAGGCATAACTCGATCCGAGCGTCGGAGTCACCGAGTAAATCTGCCCTGCCTGACCAATGGCAACCACGCTGCTGCCGCTGATAACCGAGGTGGCGGGAGGAGGATTCACGATCACACTGGTAGTGCCGGCGGGGGAAGTGTGGCCATTGACAGTGGCCGTCACACTATAAACCCCACTCGCGGCAGGGGTCACGTTGGCAATCGTGGGATTCTGCACATTCGCGGTGAAACCATTGGGACCGGTCCAAGCGTAAGTGGCGCTGGGAATGGTCGAGGCTGTAAGGGACAACGTTTCGCCCGCGCAAACAGGGCCGTTGTTGCCAGCCTGAGGCGGCTCCGCGAGCGTTCCCGTGATTAACAAATCATCAATGACCCAGCGTTCGTTTTCGTGATCATTTGTCATAATAACGCGCACTCGCAGTTGGCTCACCTCCGGCAGCGAGGTAATGGTAATCGTGCTGTAACCATCGGTAGTGCGTTCGCCCTTGCCAGCGGGGGTAAATACCGCCGCGGTTGCATCTCCGTCGTAGGCTGTGGCCGCATTTCCGGTGCCGCCCGCGTAACTCCAGTAGGCATTGTTGTTACCTGTCACCCTCACCGTGGGATAGTAGTGCGCCCCATTATCAGGGCTGATTTGGACTTCCACATAGTCTCCCAAATCAAGCCCATTTGCGGAGGTGGCAGCCGAGAACGCTGCCACCCGGAGACTCAGTTGGACTCCAGTGAAGCCGCCGGTGTTGACAGCATCGAAGGTGAGAGTCGCCGTGCCACTGTTGACCTGATAGGCTTGAGCGCCACCGCTGTAATACGGAGAGAAGGAGGGGCGGTCTCCATTGCTCCCCCACGGGCCCCCGCCACTCCCGGAACTGCCTGTTAAAATCGAGCCTCCGGTTGCGGTATACAAAAAAGTGGGAACCGCCGGGATCGGTTCAAAGTCCTGAATTGCAATGATCGCCGCGCTAGCCGTCAAGCTGATCCCAGCCAGGGGAATGCTCACGGCCCAAGCCAGGAACCGGCGCAAGATGCCGCTCCGGGTCCTGAATGGCGTGGGCAGATAGATGCCAAGAGGGTGATAGTTCAGCAGAGGTGTATTGTTCTTCATAATTTGTTGATATAGGGCTTATAAACTGTGCCTGTCCCGCCAACCAGAAAGAATCAATCTCCCGGGCCGCAGAAGTCTGAATCCATATCCGGCTCCATGGCGGGCCTCCCTTCGCCGGACAACAGTACGACGAATTCTCCCTTAAGCGATCGTTGCCGGAGCAACGCCAGCAATTCGGCGGGGGTGCCACGCAGGTATTCCTCATATTTCTTGGTCAACTCACGTGCAAGGACGACCTGGCAGGCCGGGAAAACTCCGTTTAGCTCGGCCAGCAGTTTCCCGATGCGATAGGGCGATTCGTAAAACACCAAGGTTCCACTGGTGTGGCGAAGACGTTCCAATTCCCGGCGTCGCGGGCCGGACTTGTGGGGCAGGAATCCGATGAAATGAAATTCGGTGGCCGGCAACCCGCTGGCCGTCAGCGCCGCCACCAGCGCACAAGGCCCGGGCACCGGCTCGACCCGCAGGCCCGCCGCAATGACCGCTTGCACCACTCGCTCCCCCGGATCGCTGATGCCCGGGCTGCCGGCATCCGTCGTCAGCGCCACCTTTTCCCCGCGCTGCAGCCGTTCGATGATTTCCCCGCAGCGCTGCGCTTCGTTGAACCGGAAACAACTCAGCAGCGGTTTAACGATGGCAAAGTGTTTCAGAAGCCGCCCGGTTCGCCGCGTGTCCTCAGCGGCCACCACGTCGCATTCCCTGAGGGTGCGCAACGCCCGCAGCGTGATATCCTCGAGGTTGCCAATCGGCGTGGCCACGAGATAAAGCGTGCCCGGCGCAAGCGGCGGCCAGCCGGAATCCGCGCTTGCGTTTTGTGCGGGGGCGCTCAAATTTTGGGCGCTCATTTAATGATGCCGCGCTCGCTGGCGCGCACGAACCGCACCAAGTACTGAACCTCCGGCAGGGGCGGCAATTCCTGCTCGATCCGCGCCAGGGCATTAGAGGTAGTCAGCCCCTCCCGGAACAGGATTTTGTGGGCCTGCTTGAGGGCAGCCTGGGTTTCGGCCGGCACGCCATTGCGCTCCAGGCCAATCTTGTTGATCATGCGCGTCTCGGGGGGATTGCCCTCAACGAGCATGAACGGCGCCACGTCCTGCGGGATTCGAGAGCAACCACCCACAATCGCCATTTTGCCGATGCGGCAGAACTGGTGCACCCCCGACATTCCGCCCACCAGCGCGTAATCTTCCACAACCACATGCCCCGCCACTCCGGCCATCGAAATGATCACGTGGTTGCCGATCACCACATTGTGGCCGAGATGGCTGCTGGCCAGGATGTTGTTATGCGAGCCGATGACCGTCGCTTCGCCATCGCCCGTGGCGCTATGGATGGTGACGCATTCGCGGATGGTATTATGGTCCCCGATCTCCGTGCGGGTCACCCCGCCCTTCCACTTTAAATCCTGCGTCTGAAGGCCGATGCTGGCGAAGGGATAGATTACATTCTGCCGCCCCAGCCGCGTATGGCCGTCCACCACTACGTGCGCATGGAGCCGGCAGCCGGCGCCCAATTCGACATGCTCACCGATGACGCAATACGGCCCAATCTCGCAATCAGGGCCAATCTGCGCCCGGGGATGAATGAGAGCCGTGGGGTGAATCATACCGCTTAATAATTCTGTCCTAGGGTTCGGCCAGCATGAAAGTCACCGCAGCCTCGCTGACGACTTCGCCCGCCACTTTGCACACGCCCTTGGCTTTGCCGATCTTGCCGCGGATTTTAGTCATCTCCACATCAATAACCAGCACATCGCCCGGCAGCACCGGCTTGCGCCATTTTACATCCTCGGCCGACATGAAATAGGCTATCTTGCCCGCGTTTTCCGCGCTTTTCATCATGATGATGCCGGCCACCTGGGCTATGGCCTCCAATTGCAGCACGCCGGGCATTACCGGGTGACCGGGGAAATGTCCCTGGAAGTAGGCTTCGTTGATGGAGACATTCTTGATGCCGATAATATGGGAGCCTTCGATCTTCGCAACGCGATCCACCATCAGAAACGGATAGCGGTGCGGCAGCAGCTTCATCACCCCCTGGATGTCTATGGCGCTTTCCTGCGGTTGCGTCTCATCCGCGGCCGCGGCGGGCGGGGGCGCCGTTTTCGGAGCCGGCGGAGGAGGAGCAAAGGTCTGCGCGGCAACCACCGGCTTGCGCATTTGCGCGATTATGCGCCGCAGCAGCTCACAGTTGGCCGCATGACCCGGCCGGACCGCGACCAGGTGCCCGCGCAGCGGCCGGCCCAACAAGGCAAGATCGCCGACGATATCCAATATCTTGTGGCGGACAAATTCATCCGGGTAGCGCAACGGTTCGGTGGTCAGCACCGCATCATCCCGGATTACCACCGCGTTTTCCAGGCTGCCGCCCTTGATCAGCCCATGGTTGATCAGGTAGGCGATTTCCTCGTAAAAACAGAACGTGCGCGCATGGGCCAGGTCCCGTTCCCAGGTTGTGGGCGTCAGTTCCACGCTGTAAAACTGGGTGAACCGTCCCTGCTTGTCCGCGCTCGTGCAGGAAATGCGAAAGGCCTCGTCCGGGAAGAGCGTCATCACCGTTTCCCCCATCTCCAGCTGGATGGGCTCGGTCACCTTGTAACACTCGCGGCGTTCGTCCTGGGGCACGATCCCGGCTTCCTGAATCAACTTACAATATTCCCGCGCACTGCCATCGCCAATGGGCGGTTCGTTGGCATCCAGTTCCACGATGGCGTTGTCAATGCCGTAGCCGGCAAAGGTCGCCAGCACGTGTTCCACCGTATGCACGCGGGTGTGGCCCCGGGCCAAAGTAGTCGAGCGATTGTTATCAACCACGTTTTCCGCAATCGCCTCGATTTCGGGTTTGCCCTCCAGGTCCACGCGCCGAAAGCGGATGCCGGTGTTGGGGGGAGCCGGCAGGAAGGTCATCGAGACCCGGTTGCCACTGTGCAAGCCAATGCCGGCGAAGCTCGCCGTTCCTTTCAATGTTTGCTGCTGTGCCACCTCGGAAAATTAGCAAGCCCGCCGCCGGCTTGGCAAGCCGCGGAGAACGCCAGCCAGCCGGCGGGGGCATCTCTATTTTTAGCAACGCCTCAAAGCCGGGAGGCATGCGTGCTCCAGGCCTCCCGGGGGCGCGGCGCGGCAACGTTATCCCCGGTGGTCAACTGTTTTTCAGATGCCTTTGATTGGAAACGAGCCGCTCCGAAACTGAGACGCGCCTCAGAAAACCGAAGACGACCGCCAGAAACTGCAGCCCCAGCTTTGTGGGTTCCGCCAACGCGGCCGTTCCCTGGGGCTTTGCGCCGGGCTTCCGATTAGCCTACCGGTTGCCGCCGGAGATTTCCCACTAGCCCTTTCTGCTTTTACCGGGCCGGGGCTTGAACAATTCCATCTGCGGCTCTTTGAAGAAATCGTAGTTTTTGAGGATGCGAATAAGCTGGAGCACGTCCGACTTCTGGTAGTTGAAATTGGGGGCGGTTTTGCTAATCAAATCCGCCAGCATCGTCCGGAAGGGGATTACCGCGTCAATGCCCTTGGAACGCAGCAGCGCAATGCTCTCGTCCCGGGCCGCCGCAGTCTGCGGCAGGGCGGGAACCACCAGCACCTTCAGCGGCGTGTCCTCTTTGCCAAAGGCGCGGGCCGCCTGCCGAAAGACCCGCGGTTCCACAAAACGGAAGATGCCGGGCGAGGCTTCCAGCCGCGCCGGACTGAAAGTGTCCGTATGCCAGCCTTTGACCACTACAATCGCGCGCTCGATAAAGGACAACTCGGGCGAGCCGAGCACAAAGGGCAGCTCTCCCATAGCAGGCTTGGGATGCGGATTAAGCACGAAAAAGTCAATATCGTCATCTTCGTTCCGCCGGGTTTGACCGACATGTTTGCGATGCTGGCGAACGAGGAATTCGTGCAACTCGAAGTATTCGCGAACAAGGGTTTCGCTGACCGCAGACATGTTAAACGTGGGAGGGTGTGGGGTGAGGGGAATGCGCCGCCGCAACGCCGGGGCGCGGGCATGCTGATCCGCCTTCGGCCTGGCCGGAGGGCCGTGGCGGGCACTCTTGCCCTTGCTCCAACCCGGGCGCGGCGCCCGGTTCAGGATGCAAGACGCGCTGGAGGATGCCCGCCGGGACCGGGTGCCCGAACTCAGCAACGCCGATTCGCGGCGTGAGGACGAAGCGAACCTCCCCGCGGCTGACTTTCTTGTCCAGTTTCATGGCCACGAAGAGCTTGCGCTGCCGGGCGGCAGTGAGCTTTACGCGGGTGGGCAACCCCGCGCGCTGAAAGAGAAGCTCGATGCGCAGCGCCTCTGACACCGGCAAACCCCGCAAGCAAACCGAGATTTGCGCCGCGGCCACCTGGCCGATGGCGATGGCTTCCCCGTGCAGGTATTGGCCGTAGCGCGAGATCGCTTCGAGCGCATGGCCGATGGTGTGGCCAAAATTAAGGATGGCGCGCAGGCCGCTTTCGGTTTCGTCCTGCTGCACGACGGCGGCCTTGATCTCGCAGCAGCGGGCAATGACGCCCGCCAGGCACGCCGGCTCGCGCCGCAAGAGCCGGGGCAGGTCGCGCTCCAACACGCGAAAGAGCGCGGCGTCGTAAATGATGCCGTATTTAATGACCTCCGCGAGTCCGGCGAGATATTCGCGCGGCGGCAGCGAGGCCAGCGTGCAGAGATCGCACAGCACCAGCCGCGGTTGGTGGAACGCGCCCACCAGATTCTTGCCGGCCTTGAGGTTCAACCCCACCTTGCCGCCGACCGAGCTGTCCACCTGCGCCAGCAAAGTGGTGGGAATCTGCACGAACGGAATCCCGCGCAAATACGTCGCCGCGACGAATCCCGCCAGGTCCCCCACCACGCCGCCCCCCAGCGCGACAACAAAGGAGCTGCGTTCGAGCCGATGCCCCGCCAGTTGATTATAGCACGCCGCCACCGTGCCCAGGCTCTTGGCCGTCTCGCCGGCGGGGATGGTGATCAATTCCGTGGCAAAGCCCGCGCGGTCCAATGCCTTTTGCGTGGCATGCGCATAGCGGGGCGCAACATTCGCGTCGGAAATAATGGCACAACGACGCCCCAGTTCCAGCCGCCGGCACAGGTTCCCCACACGAGCCAGCAAGCCCGTGCCGATCTGGATATTATAGCTGCGTTGGCCTAGCGATACCCTTACAATGCGCACGGCCTAAGCATAGAGCTTTGCTCCGTGGTGTCAAAACCCAAGGAACGCTGGCTCCACAGCCAGGAATCCTTCGCCTCTGGCTCCGCCCCGCGCGATTGGGCCGGGCAAAAGGTCCGCTGAGGCCCGCTCTTCCGCGTCTCTCTTCTTCGGGCATGGGCCTCCTCCCCTGCCCCTCTCACGAGCATCCTCAACGCCATCCCCCTTTATGCGGCAGCCTGCCCGCCGCCAGACATGAATGCCTCCGGTGCCCGAATAGGTCAGGGGCTTTGGTTTTGTAGATCAAGAGCTGCGGAGGTTGAGGCGGCGGATTGGACGGCGGTTAAACGCTTCGATGTTTGGGGGAAGGGGCGGATCGGGGTAGCGGTGCGCCAGCAGGGCCAGCAGTGCGCGGTGCAACCGGGCCAGGTTAGCCAGCCGGTAGGGGTTGCGACTGCGCGAGACGTCCTCGCCCATCCGCCCTATCCGGTGCCAATAATTGCGGATTTCCACCCCCGCCCAATGGCCACGGATGAGCTGGCGCCACGGAAACAGCCGCCAGCCTCCGGCGGAGCGCTGGAAAGGCAGCCGTGCGATCCCGGGGGCGTTTGGCCGCTCTTTTTGGCCGTGCGATGATGGCGCCGCCCGATCAGTGCGCGGGCAAAGGGGAATCCGGTTTGCCAGGGCTCAAGGGCGAAGGAGTGCAGGCTTTCCCTCCCCCCACAGTTCCGCTGTTTCAACCACGAAAACCGCCCCAAAAACCGCCTCCAAAGCCCCTCGGACTCCCAATCCTCTCAAAGCACCTCAACTCCCTGCAATTACGTCACTTCCACCCTACCCTCAAGCCGTGTACAAGGGGTGTACAAGGGATGCTCACCGGAAGTACATAGGATTTTTCGTTGTGCACCCGGTGGGCATCCCTTGTACACCCCTTGTACACGGCTTGAGGGTAGCTATGGATGAGGCTGGAAAGACGGGGGTTACGTATAAAACGGGGATTTGCCCACGAAGTCGGTAAGATGGGCCAGGAGGCCATGTCGGCTTGGAGCATGACGCAGAGAGTCTTGTTTCAGGAGCTGTTGGGACCGGGATTGAATTGGGAGGTGGCCGCGAACTGATTTGAATCTGCCAGCGGCACGGTGTTTCTGAAGTTCCGGGAGCGGCCCTCGTTTTGGGGATCGGCCCGCCGCCGTCAGGATGACGGGCGAATGTTCTGCCAGAACCACACCGAAAGGCTCAATCGCGGGTTCAGCACCGTCAAAAGAAAGGCTTGCGGCTACCGCGCCATCGTCAACCGCATTACCACCCTCCATCGGGTGGCCGGCAAACTCCGCCTGCCCTACGGCTGGTTCCACTCAAATCGTTGGGGAACCGGCGAAAGCGGGCGGGGAGCATCTGGAGGGGGCACTCCCGGGAAGCTTGGGGGAAATGAGCTGGCGGAGCGCCGGTCCGGCTGGAGCAGATGGGCGGAAGAAGGCAGCCTCGGGCTCCAAGTATTCTCAGCGGATCCGTCTGGCCAGCAACGGCTGGCGCACGGCGGGACGATCGCGATCCGCGCACGGGCCTCTGCGAATAGGGGGCTTGTCAGCCGGTCATCCAGTTTAGAATGGCTTTCTGGACGTGGAGGCGGTTTTCGGCTTGATCAAAGATGGTTTGGGCGTGGGCCTCGAAAGTCTCCTCATCAATTTCCTTGCCGCGATAAGCGGGCAGGCAATGCATGACCAAGGCGTCGGGCCGGGCCAGCCGGACAATGCCGGCGTTGACCTGATAGCCGCTCAGTTGCTGCAGGCGTTCAGCGGATTCCTGCTCCCGCCCCATCGAGACCCACACATCGGTGTAAAGCAGGTCAGCGCCCGCCGCCGCAGCCTTAACGTCTTCGGTGACGACGATCTTTCCTCCCGCCCGTTTGACCAGGCCGGCGTCCGGTTGAAAGCCCCGGGGCGCGGCGAGGCGCAACTCGAATCCGGCCTTGCCCGCGGCAAAGACCAACGAGGTGGCGACGTTGCTGGCGCCGTCGCCGATGAAACTGATTACCTTGCCCTGGATCGGTCCGCGCTTTTCCTGGAACGTAAAGATGTCCGTCAGGATCTGGCAGGGATGTTCCTGGTCGGTGAGCGCGTTGATGGTGGGGATTTGGGCGTAGTGCGCAAACTCTTCCACGTCCTGCTGGGCGAAGGTGCGGAAGATCGCGCCGTGGACCATGCGGCCCATGACGCGCGCCATGTCTTTGACGGGCTCACCGCGGCCAAGCTGGATTTCATGGGCGGGAAGGAAAATGACCTGCCCGCCTAATTCGCGGATGCCGACCTCGAAGGAAACGCGGGTGCGTGTGGAGGATTTCGAAAAGATCATGGCCCACGTCTGACCGGCCAGCGGGAACCGTGTATGCCGGCCGCGTTCCTTTTTGAGCGGCGCCACCCCTGCCAGGATGGCGTCCATCTCCGCGCGAGCCAGCTTCTCAATGCTCAATAGATGTCTCATATCCAAAGCGGACAGGCGTGCTGCCTGCCCGGAGAAAAGCCTCTCATACCAGATTGGCGAGCACGGATTCAAGCATCTTTAGCCCTTCCTCGGCTTCCGCGGGCCGGAGGTTGAGCGGCGGCAAAAACCGGATGACGTGGGTGCCGGCCGGAATGGCCAGCAACCCGGCGGCGTGCAGGAGATTAATGAAACGGACCGCCGGCGTCTTCGCGGGGTCGCCGGGCAATTGAGGCATGGCCGGCGCCAGCTCCATCCCCAGCATCAGTCCCAGGCCGCGCACCTTTTGAATGATCGCCGGGTATTTGCGGGCAAGCTCCTCCAGGCGGCTTTTGAATTGCGCGCCCACCTGGCGCGCATTGGCGGCGAGGTTCTCGCGCGCGATGACCTCAAGGATCTTCAGCGCCACGGCGCACGCCAGCGGCGAGCCGCCGTAAGTGGTGCCGTGCGAGCCCGCGCTCAGCAAATCCGCATAGGGCGCCCGCACCCAGAACGCGCCGATGGGAAAGCCGCCCCCCAGAGACTTGGCCATCGAGATGCCATCCGGCAGGAACGTCTCGCCGCCCGGCACCGCTTCGAGGATGCGCTGATAGCTCTGGAAGCGGCCGCTGCGAAAGTGCCCGCATTGCACGCTGTCCATAAGCAGCAGCAGCTTCTTTTCGTCGCACAAGCGGCGCAAGCCCAGCAGATAATCCGGCGTGGCGGGCAGCACGCCCCCCTCCCCTTGGATGCCTTCAATCATAATCGCCGCCGTCGCGGGCGAGATCGCCTCGCGCATGGCTTTCAGGTCGTTGAAGGGGACATGGCGAAAACCCGGCACCGCTGGCGCGAACCCTTTTTTGACCTTCTCCTGCCCGGTGGCGGCGATGGCGGCCAGCGTCCGGCCATGAAACGAGTTCAAGGTGGTCAGAATCTCGAAACGCCCCTCATCGTGCCCGAACTTGCGGGCCAGTTTGAACAGGCCCTCGTTGGCCTCGACGCCACTATTGCAAAAGAAGCATTTGCCCGGGCCAATCAGGCTGACCAGCGCCTGCGCCAGCCGGCCTTGCGGTTCGTGGTAGTAGAAGTTCGAGCAGTAGATAATTTTGCGCGATTGCTCGGCCAGCGCCTCCGTGATGGCCGGATGCGCATGGCCCAGCGAGTTGACGGCGATGCCGCCGCCCAAATCGAGATAGCGCCGGCCGGTGATGTCGTAGAGGCTGCATCCCGCTCCGTGGCTTAGCACCAAATCGAAGCGGCCATAGCTCGGCACGACGTTCTGCTGGAAAAGCGTCTGTATCGCCGCCACATCATTGCGCACGACGGGCGGCGGAGCTGGAACAATGTCTTTCATGATTCGCGCGTCAAATGAAACCGAGCCATCATTAGCAGGAGTTTCGGTTGAGGGAAGCGGAATATTGCCATCGCGGCGCAAGGGCACGCCTCCATTTCTGGCAGCGCCAAAGCCCCGCGGGGCATGCGGCAACCATCCCGGCGCCCCGAAAGCGGGCGGCAAGGCGGGCTCCATATCAAAGACGCCCTCTCCCGCCCAGGCCAGCCCGGTTCCCCCATCCTCCGCGTCCGCCTGGGCGGCTGCGGCGGCGCCTGGCCGAGCTTCCCCAAGACGTTCAGACCCGCCGGACGCCCGCTGGCAAAGCCCCCAATCGGAGCCAGGGCCAGGCTGAAATCAATATTCGCGCTGCTTGGTGATCCCCGGCATGGGCATGGGATACTTGCCATCCGGTCCCGCGGGCAACGGGGCGGGCGAATTCATGGTGAACTTATCCACATCGGGCGCGAATTCATGCTCGCAGTTGAGCATGTCTTCATAGGAAATTTCCTGGCCGGTGTGGGCGGCCATGCGGCCCATGCTGGTGACCAGGCTGGCTTCGACGCCGTATTTGGCTTCGTTGTAGGGCTGATTGTTGCGGATGGCGGCCATGAGATCATCCCATTCATTTTGATACGGGTCGTCCGTCTGGCCAGGAGGAGGCTTGGAAGTCCAGAGGAGGTTGGAGCGTTGCGCATTCTGGCCTTTGAAGATGCTGGAAGGCCCCTGGAAGTCGCCGGCTTTGGCGGCAATGGCCATGCCTTTGCTGCCATGCACATAGCTGGAGTAAATGTCATTGCAACCATTCATGCAACGTCCATCCATGTATAGCTTGCTGCCATCGGCAAAGGTGTACTCCACCGAATACGAATCGAAGTTCTGATCTACGTAGGGCACGCCTTCGGGATTCTGCTTGTAGTGCCGCCCGCCGAGCGCCTGGGCTTTGATCGGCCAGGCATTCTTGAGCCAGCAAAGGTGATCAATATGGTGGATGTAGAAGTCGCTGAAACAGCCGCCGCTGGCCCAAAGGAAGGCGTGGAAATGCCGCACTTGCCAGAGCAATTCGCTGGGGTCGCCCGGCCATTTGGTTTGGAAAGCATGCCCGACCGGACCGTGCATCCGGTAGCCGCGCATGAGAATGACATCGCCGATTTCGCCGTTTTGAATGCGCTGGCGTAATTCCTGAAGCGCCCGGCAATGACGGGACATCAGCCCCACCCCGACTTTCAAGTTCCGGGCGGCGGCATCCTCGGCCAGCTTGAGCATCCGGCGGCTGGTCGGGCCATCTACGGTGACCGGTTTTTCCATGAACACGTTCAACCCCTTTTTGATGGCGTAGGCGAAATGCACCCAGCGGAAGGCCGGCGGCGTGGTCAGGATCACGATATCCCCGGGCTTGAGGCAGTCCATCGCCTGCTGATAGCCGGTGAACTCCGTGAATCGGCGGCTCGGCGGCACGTCCACCAGGTCTCGCTTCGAGTTCGTTACGTTGTCATAACTGTCGGCAAGCCTCTTTTCAAAGACATCCGCCATGGCTACGAGCTTGAGTGGGCCCGCCTGGGTGGAGAGCGCATTATTGGCAGCGCCCGTGCCCCGGCCTCCACAGCCGACCAGGGCCAGTTGGATGAGATCACTCCCGGCGGCGTGGACATGTGGCAACGCCACGCCCGCCAGGGCGGAAGCGGCGGTGAAGCGACCGGTGGTTTTGATAAACTCGCGACGAGACGTAAGCGGATGAGCAGTTTCTTTCATGCGGCACATCTTTTGCCGCGCGCCGTGGGGAAGTCAATGGCAGAAAAATGGAAATTGGGGAGGGAAACTGTTGTCCCCGATCGTTTTTCCTAGGCCCGCTTTTCCGTGTCCGCTAGAGTGGCCCGGTGGCAGGCTGGCTTTGTCGCCGCCGCAAGACGCCTCGATGAAGAACATTGTTTATTTTGACCTGGAGACCCAGAAATCAGCCGATGAGGTCGGCGGCTGGGAAAACATCAGCCGCATGGGCATGAGCGTCGGCGTGACCTTCAGCACCGCGCGGGGCGCTTACGAGATCTACTGCGAAAAGCGGGTCAACGAACTGATCATGGAATTGCAGCGCGCCGATCAGGTCGTCGGCTTCAACATTCTGCGGTTCGATTATGAGGTGCTACATGGTTACACCGCGTTTGATCTGCGCCAATTGCCCACGCTGGACATGATGCTCAAGCTGCAAGAGACCCTGCGCCACCGGCTCTCGCTGGAGGCAATCGCCGCGGCCACCTTTGGCCTGAAGAAGACCGCGGAGGGGCTGCAAGCCATCCAATGGTACCGGGAAGGCAAGCTGCTCGAAATCGCGGAGTACTGCTGCTACGACGTGAAACTCACCCGGCTCGTGCACGAATACGGCGCGCAGCAGCGCCAACTGCATTACCACAATCGCTTTGGGCGAAAATTGACCGTGCCGGTGAACTGGTAAGAGGCCGATCCCGGCATCGCGCGCAAGCTGGCACCCCCACCCTGAATTGAACAGGGATCAACGGTTTAGGAAACCGCCGCTCTATCCATTTGAGCTATGGGGGCAGCCAGAAGCGGCAGTATAGGCCTGAGTAAAGCCGGGCGCAAATGGTCTTTCGGGCGAACGTGCCGGCGTGGCGGAGGGCTGGCGGTGGGTATGAACGGCGCACGCAACTGCTCCCTTTTCGAGATACGAAAAGCCGCGCGCAGCGCATTACGCGGTTGTCCCAAGCGGGAAAGCGGGTATGCTGCCGCAACAGCATGCCCGTAAAAGTCAAAATCTGCGGCATCACGAATGAGGCCGACGGACTGGCCGCGGCCGAAGCGGGCGCGGATGCGCTCGGTTTCGTATTCTACGAGCCCAGCCCGCGCCATATTTCCGTGGACGCGGCTGCCAGCGTCATTCGCAAATTGCCGGCGTCGGTGATCAAAGTGGGAGTCTTTGTGAATGCGCCGGAGGGGCTGGTTCTGCACGCCGCCCGGGAATGCGGGCTAAACCTGCTGCAGTTTCATGGCGACGAGTCTCCGGAGTATTGCCTGGGATTTGGCCTGATGAGCATGAAGGCTTTTCGCGTGCGTGATCGGGCATCGCTGGAGGCCGTGCGGGCTTATCGCACAGATGCCTGGCTGTTCGATGCCTACACGCCAGGCCTGCCGGGGGGCACTGGCGAAACATTCAACTGGAATCTCGCCAGGCAGGCCCGCGACTGGGGGCGCCCAATCTTTCTGGCGGGGGGACTGTCCCCCGAAAACGTCGCCGAGGCGATACAGTGCGCGCGGCCTTATGGCGTGGATGTATCGAGCGGGGTCGAAGCCGCCCCCGGAAAGAAGGATCACGCCCGGGTCAAAACCTTCATCGAGGCTGCCAAAGCGGTTGAGGATGGATAACCGCGCCGGCGCGAGTCGGCGGGGGTGAGGAAATGAATGCGGATTGCCCGCTCGAGCAGAGTCAACCGATGGTCAGCAAGGGCCAACCGAAGTGCGGTTACGGTCTTTCGCGGGGAGTGTCATTATGAGAGCCCTTGCTGTCGGTAAAATGGCCATGAAGAACAACGACGGATCACTTACCGCCGCCCAATTGCAGGCGGAGCTTAACCGGTGCGAATACTGCGAAGAAAAGCCATGTCAGGTCGCCTGCCCGGCGGATTGCTCGCTGGCGGACTTCATCATTGCGGCTCGCATGGGAGCGCCTTCTGATTACCGGCGGGCGGGGGCGCTGATCATGGGAGCGAATCCCCTGGGCTGGGTTTGCGGAGTCGTCTGTCCGGGATTACTTCTGCATGAAGGCATGTGTGCGCCGCACGTTTGACCAGCCGATCAATATTCCCGCGGTTCAGGCCAGCGTGATGAAGCGCGCCACCAAGCGGGATTAGGAAGTTTCCCGGCACCTTAATGCAACGGCAAAAAGGTTGCGGTAATCGGTGTGGGGCCGGCGAGTCTCGGCGCCGCCAGCGTGCTCGCGCAGCGCGGCTACCAAGTGACCGTGTACGAACAATGGAAGCGGCTGGGCGGTATGATGCGGCTCATCTCGAATGACCGGCTCGACCCGCAAGTCACGAACCGGGATATCGAGTTTATCAAGGCCCTTGGCACTGTTGATTTCCGACTCGGCCAAGGCATAACTGATCCGGCTGCGCTGCTCAAGGACTACAAGGCGGTCATCGTCAGCGCCGGACTGGAAGAGCCGATGCGGCTGGGCATCCCGGGCGAGGAATACGCGCTTTCCTGGCAGGAGTATTTGGAACGGCAGAAGCAGATCGCGGTAGCCGGACGGAAGGTCGCCGTGCTGGGCGGCGGCGCGGTCGCTGTTGACTGTGCCATGACGGCCAGAAAGCACGGCGCGTTATCGGTGGAGTTGGTTTACCGGCGCCGGCAGCAAGATATGCCGCTGACCGCTTACGAGCGAGAGATACTGCTGGAGCAGGGCATCGAAATCACCAGTTGCTGCAAGCCCCTCGAGATCTTGCATCGGAACCAGAAGATAACCGGCCTGCGCCTCGCCCGGATGATGCTCCCGAAGGGCAAAGCGCCCCGGCCGCAGAATTTCGTGGTCAACCGGAGAGAATCCCCGATCTTCCGGGAGTTTGATGTGGTTATCATCGCCACCAGAAGCCGATCCTCGCTGCCAATCCGAAAAGTGCGGGGCGTCTTTTACGCCGGCGAAATGGTTTTAGGCTCGGCGACGGTTGTCGAGTCAGTGGCTACCGGCAAGAACGCCGCTTTGGAGGCCGAGGCCTATCTGCTGGGCAAAAAGCCGCCTCGCCTCAAGAACCGCGCCAAGAGCCATGTCGTGCTGGCGGGCTTGGAACTGTATCCTGTGCCGCTCGAAACCGAGTTCTTCGGGCGTAAAATTCGATCACCTTTTCTGCTCTCGGCGGCGCCGCATACGGACGGTTATGCCCAAATGCGCAAGGCATACGCGGCGGGTTGGGCCGGTGGGGTGATGAAGACCACCTTTGATAAGGTGCCGATCCATATTCCCTCCGAATACATGACCGTGTTGGGTCCTTCGACCTATGCCAACTGCGACAATGTCTCCGGTCATGAACTCGACCGTGTTTGCCGGGAAGTAAGGCAGTTGGTGCGGGAATTCCCGGACCGGCTCGCACTGGCCTCGACCGGCGGACCGGTCACGGGACAGGATCAGGCCGACAAGGCTGTTTGGCAGTCGAATACGCGAAAACTGGAAGCGGCGGGAGCCATGGGTGTTGAATACAGCCTTTCTTGCCCCCAAGGCGGCGATGGAGCGCAGGGCGACATTGTTTCCCAGAACGCGGAGTTGGCGGCCAAAATTATCGGCTGGGTCATGGAAGCCAGCTCGGCGGATAACCCGAAACTGTTCAAGCTCACCGCCGCAGTCACCGCCATTCAGCCGATCATCCAGTACATCCAGCAGGTTTTCGCCCAGTATCCTCATAAGAAAGCCGGGGTCACCCTGGCCAACAGCTTCCCGTCACTGACCCTCCGGCGGGCCGAGGACCGGCGTTGGGAAGAGGGGGTGGTGGTCGGCATGTCCGGCGAAGGGGTGCTGCCGATCAGCAACTTGACGCTGGCGAAAGTGTCGGGCATGGGCATCGCGGTGTCCGGCAATGGCGGCCCGATGAACTACAAGGCGGCGGCCAACTTTCTGGCCCTGGGCGCCCAAACGGTGCAGTTTTGCACCATCGTGATGAAATACGGGCTGGGCATCGTGAATGAATTGCACTCCGGGCTCAGTTTTCTCATGCAGGACCGGGGATTCAAGTCCGTCAAAGAATTGATCGGCGCGGCGCTGCCGCATCCGATTACCGACTTTATGGCTCTCCGGCGACCAAGAAGTTGCCGCAGGTGGACGCTGAACTGTGTGAACATTGCGGCAATTGCACGCGCTGCCCGTATCAGGCCATCACCCTCAACCGGAACAAGGTGCCGTGCTTCGACGCGGCCCTGTGTATTGGCTGCTCGCTCTGCGCAGCCGCAGGCCGGCAGGCGATCATCTTCGTGCCCGAAAGCGCGCCGAAGGCCAAGCTCGTGCAAATGGTATTGTATGGCGCCCGCGTCATTCCCGTGCGCGGCACCTACGATGACGCGTTCCAGCTTTCGCTGGAATACACCGCGCACAAGGGCGGCCTCAACCGGAATACCGCCTATCATCCCCTGACCCTTGAGGGGAAAAAGACCGTGGGACTGGAAATCTATGAGCAAAACCGGTTTAAGGTCCCGGATGCGATTCTGGTGCCGGTCGGCGACGGCGTCATCATCAGCGGGGTGCACAAGGCTTTCCTCGATCTGAAAGCCGCCGGGCTGACTGCCCGGTTGCCGCGCTTGATCTGCGTGCAGGCGGAACGCTCGGCGGCCATCCATCATTACATCCGCACGGGCAAATACCAGAACGCCCGGCGACCCGCCACGATTGCCGACTCGATTTCCGTTTCCGTTCCGGCCAACGCGCACCTGGCGCGGCGGGCGGTCCAGGAAAGCCGGGGATTCTCCCTCATAGTGACCGACCGGGAGATAGTGCGGGGACAACGGACGCTAGCGGAGAAGACCGGTGTGTTCGCCGAACCCGCAGCCACCGCGACCGTGGCGGCCCTGCGCCGGCTTCAGGGCACGGACTTGCTGGGCCGCCGGGAGCAAATCGTGCTCCTGATCACCGGCCACGGGCTCAAGGATGTTGACGCCGCGGCGCGTTTCCTTCGCTTCCCGGCCGCAGTCGGACCCAGGCCGGACGCGCCCCTTTGATCCTTCACGCGGGCGCGCCGCCCTTTCCTTTCATTGCGGGAGTGCCCGAACCACCCCGAGCTTGCCAATAAGCACGTACACCAGCAGCAGCGCCAGCGGGTAAAAGAGCGCGCAGGTAATAAAGATGGGGGTAAAGCCATAGGCATCCACCACATGGCCCGTACTCAGCATCGCCAGGGCTCCCACCCAGGAGCCCAGCGCCCCGCCCAAGCCGGTGACCGTGCCGATGGCGCTTTTCGGGAAAACCTCGGCCGGCAGGGTGATGTTGCCCCAGCCACCATGACAGAAGGTCATGCCCGCCACGAGCAGGAGCGCGGCCATCGGATTAGCCGTCCGGGTCACGGCAAACAAACAGACCAGGAGCGTGAACGTCAGAAAGATCATCGTACCCTTGCGCGCTTTGTCCAACGACCAGCCCCGGCCAATGAGCGTTCGCGGGATGATGCCGCCGCAAAGGTTGCCCAACGCCGCCGCGGCATAGGGAATCCAAATGAACAGGCCGATGCGTTGCAGGCAAAACCCGTGTTGCTTTTGAAAGTAGAGCGGGATCCAAAACAGGAGAAAGTAACTGATCGGGTCGGTCAGCGCGCGCACCAGCACGCAACCCCAGGTTTCGCGCATTTGCAGCAATTGCCGGAGCCGCGGCGGCGGCGGCGGCGCCGTTTCCTCCGGCTGGCCCTCCAGAATCAACCGGAGTTCCGATTCGCTAAGCTGCGGATGCGTTTTGGGCTGGCGGAAGAACAGCAGCCACGGCACCAGCCAGACAAATCCCAGCGCCCCGGTGACCAAGAAAGCTGATCGCCAGCCCCATGTGACCGCAATGAAAGTCACGATCGGGGCCGCCGCCACCGAACCCACCGCCGTACCCGCATTGAAAATGCCAATGGCCAGCGCGCGGTCGCGCATGGGAAACCACTCGCCGACCGCTTTCACTCCGCCCGTGAAGCTGCCCGGCTCGAAGACTCCCAGCAGAAAGCGAAAGAACGAAAACTGGCCCACGGTGGCAGCCACCACATGGAGGATGTTGGCCAGCGACCAACCCGACACAAACAGCACGAATCCCCGGCGCGTGCCAATGTAGTCTATGATGCGCCCGCTGACGGCGTACATCACCCCGTAGCTGGCCAGGAACCACGCGTTAATGGCGCCATAGCTGGCGTTCGTCAGGCTGAGTTCCTCCTTAATGGTGCCAATCAGCACGGAAAGGGTTTGCCGATCCAAATAGTTCAGCGCCGAAGCCAGGCATAGCAGTCCCGCGATGTACCAGCGGAGTCCCTTTATCTTCATTATGCGCAGCCATCCTGACCGGAAAAGGCGCTGCGGAGCAAGAACTCTTCCGCGCGCATCCCGTTGACCCGTTAACCCTTGAGGGCTTGCCGGCCGGGAATGGCCGCGGCCGCGCCCGTTCCTCCGGAAAAAATGCGCCGCCAGAACCAATGCCGCTTCACGGGCCGCGGCCGGACGGTCCCCGGCCGGGCGTCCTCAATCCCGGCGCGCCAGATGAGGCGCTCGGAGATGCCGGTTGGAATAAACCCCGGAAGGCGCTTGAAAAGCGGAGGCGCCGGAAAACGCCCGCTAGACCTGGCCCGCGTTCACCAGGGCGGCAAAACGTTCGAAGCTCCGGTCGTACGTGCGCTCGACCTCTTTGGGAAAACAGCAGCCGGGAAGCTGCCGCATGCCCAGGTGATATTGCAGGCACTCGCAGCAGATGCCATGCTTTTCACAGCCCGGGTAGGTGCAATTGCAGAACTGTACGTTGCGCGACTTTTTGCATTCCATGGCAAGGGTTTAAGCGCTGAGCCCCCCCGCCGTCAACTCCCGTTAAAATGCCCGCTTCCCTTCCCGCAGCCGGGGATTTATAACAGAGCGGATGGCATTCAAAGATTTTCCCGCGCAAGCGCAAGGCGTGGAGCTGCTGCAACGCTCACTCGAGCGCCAGCGGCTGGCGCACGCTTACCTGTTTGCCGGCCCCCATCTCGATTCCCTGGAAGCCTTGGCGCGCACCCTGGCCCAAACCTTGAACTGCCAGCACCCCGTTCGGCGCAACGGCGCGGCGGTGGATTGCTGCGACCGCTGCTCCGGCTGCCGGAAGGCGCGCGACGGCCAGCACGCCGACGTGTTCTGGGTGCGCCCCGAATCCAAGCTGCGGCAAATCAAAATCGGCCAGATTGTCCATCGCGACAACAGCCCGCCCCGCGTGCTGCTGGACGTGGTGAACCTCAAGCCCACCGAAAGCCAATACAAGGTGGGCATCATCGTGGCCGCCGACCGCATGACGGAGGAGGCGGCCAACGCCTTTCTCAAAACCCTCGAAGAGCCGCCGCCGCATTCGGTGCTGATTCTGCTCACGACCGAGCCGGAGCGTTTATTGGAAACCATCCGCTCCCGCTGCCTGCGCTTGAATTTTGCCGGCGAAGGCCCCCCAGCCTGGGCGGCGGCGCAACTCGAATGGCTGACGGCGTTCAGTGAAATGGCGGCCGCCAGCCAGAAAAGCCTGTTGGGCCGCTACCGCCTCATGGATGTGCTGCTCCGCAAACTGAAAACCGTCCGGGACGACATCGAAAAAGACCTCAACGCTCGTTCCCCGCTGGAGAAATACGAGGAGGTGGACGCCGCGCTGCGCGACCAATGGACGCTGGAGCTTAACGCCGCGGTGGAAGCCGAATACCGCCGTCAGCGGGGTGAATTTCTGTTGGCCCTCCAATGGTGGCTGCGGGATGTCTGGCTCTTGTCCCTGGGGGAATCCGCCGGCTCCCAAGCCAGCCTCCGCTCCCTGCTGGCTTTCCCTCAACTGGCGGGGACGCACCCGGTGGCGCGCCGGCTTTCGCCCAAAGCGGCACGGGAGAACCTGTGCATCCTCGAACAACTCCAGCGTTACCTCCAGACCAACGTCCAGGAAGCGCTGGCCCTGGAGGTCGGGCTGCTGAAACTCCACCTGTAGCTTGAGCTTCCCCGCGCCAGCCGCCAAGACCCCGCGGGCCGGGTGGCCGACGGCTCTCTTTGCCGCCCTGTGGGGCGCATTCCTCGGCCTGGCGCTGTTAAAGTTTGGCAACCCGCCCATCACCGAACAGTGGGTGGTCCCCCCGGAGGGGATATATGAGTTCCTGTTCGGCTATCCGTGGCCCATCGCCTGGGCGTATGGGATGCTGGCCGGGGTCGCCGTCCTGGGCGCGGCGGTGGCGCACTGGCGGTCCCCCGCGCCCGGCTGGCTGATCGCCCTGCCGCTGATCTGGCTGGGCTGGCAGGGACTCGCCGCCACCGCGTCCGCCGATCCGAGCCTCTCCACCGCCACCCTCAAACACTTCGGCGCGTGCGTGCTTTGTTTTTACCTTGGCTACTTCTCCCTCCGCCGCGTCAAGCAGGCCTGGCTATTCTGGATTGGCTTGCTCGGGGCGCTGCTGCTGGTCCTGACGGTCGGCTGGGAGCAGCATTGGGGCGGACTCCGGCAATCGCGCCAGTATTTCTTCCTCTACGTATATCCCCACCTGGAAACCGTATCCCCCGACTACCTGAAGCGAATCACCAGCGATCGCATCTTTGGCACGCTGTTTTATCCCAACACCCTGGCCGGGGCTTTGCTGCTGCTGCTGCCGGTGCTCCTCACCGCCCTCGGACAACTGCGCGCGTTTCTGACCCCGGCCGCGCGCGCCTTTCTGATAAGCCTGGCGGGGATGGCCGGGCTGGCCTGCCTGTATTGGTCCGGCTCGAAAGGCGGCTGGCTGCTGATGCTCCTGCTGGGCCTGCTGGCTTTGCTGCGCGTGCCATTCAGCCGGCGGCTCAAAACCCTGCTCGTGGCCGCGATCCTGCTGGCCGGACTGGCCGGCTTCTTCTGGAAATACGCCTCCTTTTTTCGGAAAGGGGCAACGAGCGTGGTCGCCCGGTTCGACTACTGGCGCGCCGCCGCCCAAACAGTCCGCGCCCACCCCTGGCTCGGCACCGGGCCGGGCACATTCGCCATCGCCTATCAACAGGTCAAACGGCCCGAATCCGAAATGGCGCGCCTGGCACATAACGACTACTTGCAGCAGGCTTCCGATTCCGGAATCGCCGGCCTGCTGGCCTACACCGGGTTTATCCTCGGCGCGCTGGTCTGGGGATTCCCCCGGGCGCGGCCCAAACGCCCGGCCGGGCCGGAATACGCGCTCGCATTCGCCGCCTGGCTGGGCGTGCTGGGCTGGAGCTTGCAGAGCCTCTATGAGTTCGGGCTTTACATCCCGGCGCTCGCATGGCCCGCCTTCACCTTGCTGGGCTGGCTGCTGAACCGGCGGGAATCAGAAACTCCCCGCTAACCCGGCCACTTCCACCTTTTCAACCCCGCGCGGGCGGCTTAATTTGATCAAACTCGCCGAGCCCCTATGCCGAGCGTTTATATCAAGACTTACGGGTGCCAGATGAACGAGCGCGACAGCGAAGCGGTCGCCGCGCAGCTCGTCGCCCAGGGCTATTCGCTCGCCCCCTCCGAGGCATCGGCCGATGTCATCCTGCTCAACACGTGCAGCGTGCGCGATTTAGCCGAGCAGAAAGCGCTGCGCAAAATGGAAAACCTCGTGGCGGAAACCCGCCGCCGCCGCTCCCGGGTGGTGCTGGGTTTCCTGGGCTGCGTCGCCCAGAACCGGGGCTCGTGGCTGATCCACCGCCTGCCGGACGTGGATCTGATTGTCGGCACGCAAAAGCTGCATCGCACCGCGGAGCACCTCGACCGCCTTTTCACCGGCCAGCGCGGGAAAGTCGTGGACGTGGCGGCGGAAGCAGGCAGTGAAGCCGCGATTCGCGAGCATTTGCTCGACGGCAACGCCCGCAAATCCGTGACGGCCTATGTGAGCATCATGCAGGGCTGCAACCAATTCTGCACCTTCTGCATCGTCCCCCACACCCGCGGCCAGGAACGCAGCCGGACCATCCGCGATATCGTGGCCGAATGCCGCGAGCTGGCCGCGCAGGGCGTCAAGGAAATCACCCTCCTGGGCCAAATCGTCACCAGCTACGGCCGGGGCCTCATCCCCCGCCGCGACGGCCGCACCCCCTTCGTGCAACTGCTCGAAGCGGTGAATGAAATCAACGGCCTGGAGCGGATCCGCTTTAGCTCGCCCCACCCGAAAGGGTACACGGATGACCTGGTGGAAGCCTATGGGCGGCTCGGCAAACTGGTGGAAAACGCCCATATCCCGGTGCAAAGCGGCAGCAACTCCGTGCTGAAACGGATGCACCGCGGCTATACCCGCGAGCGGTTCCTGGAAATCATCGGGAAACTGCGCCGCGTGCAGCCCGCCATCGGCATCAGCACCGACTTCATCGCCGGCTTCCCCGGGGAAACCGAGGCGGACTTCGAGGAAACCCTCCGGCTCGTGCGCGAAGCCGAGCTCGACCAGGCGTTCGTGTTCAAATACTCGCCGCGGCGCGACACGCCCGCGGCGCAAATGCCCGGGCAAATCAGCCAGGCGGTAAAAGAGGAGCGCAACCAGCGGCTGCTGGCCGCCGTCAATGAGTCCGGCGCGCGCCAGCACCAGAAGCTGGTTGGCCGGGCGGTCCAGGTCCTGGTGGAAGGGCCGAGCAAAAAGAACCCTTCCCGCCTGACCGGCCGCACGCGCTGCAATAAGATCGTCGTATTCGAGGGCCCGCCGCACTGCCGCGGCCAGCTCCTGGACGTGCGCATCTCGCACGCGGGCACGTTCACGCTCTACGGCCAAACCGGCCACCCCCCGCGGGAACAGTAGCGAAACGCCGCCATTCCCAGCTTGCGCCGCGGGGGCTTATCGCCCATCCTCCGCACGGTTGCTGAAATGACTTTGAAACTCTCGACCTTGAGCCTGTTGCTCGGTTTGGGCGTGGGGCTGCCGCTCCTCTACGGCCTGGCCAAACCCGCGGCCTTTGCCGCGGCGGTGCGGAAGTTCCCGCGCTCGCTGCCGTGGGGGCTGGCCCTGATGGCCCTGGGCACGGCCTGGTTCCTGTGGAACCTGAGCCAGGAGTCCATCGCCGATTTCGCCCGTTTCAAGAGCCACCTGTTCGTCGGCTTTGCGGCCATCGGCCTGGGCGCCTGCATATTCGTGCAGGACTTCCTGGCCGTGCGCGGGCTGGCTATCGTGCTGCTCCTGCTGGCCAAACTGATGGTGGACAGCGGCCGCCCCCTGCTGAGCCAGACGCACTGGGTCTTAATCAACCAAACCTGGGCCTATGGGCTGGTCCTCGCCGGCATCTGGCTCACCATTTCGCCCTGGCGCCTGCGCGATTTCCTGGCCTGGGGCACCGCGACCCCGCAGCGCACCCAGGTGGCCTGCAGCCTGGGGCTGGCGTTCGGCCTGTTCGTGGCGGCCCTGGGGCTGACGGTCTTCCGCACCGTCTCCTGAGCCGCGCCGCCTCCCCGAATCCCTTGCGCCTGTGAATCCTGGCCAGGGCAAACTGTTGGTGATTCGCGGCGGGGCCATCGGCGACTTCGTGCTCACGCTGCCGGCGATCGCCTCGCTCCGGCGGCAGTTCCCCGCCGCGCACCTGGAAATCCTCGGCTATCCCCACATCGCCCAACTGGCCCTGGCGGGCGGCCTGGTCAACCGGGTTCAACCCATTGAAGCCGCCAACCTCGCCGGCTTTTTCGCCCGCGGCGGCCGGCTGGCCCCCGAACTCATCAGCTACTTCGCCGGATTCGATGTCATCGTCTCCTATCTCTACGACCCGGACGGCATTTTCCGGACGAATGTGGCCCTCTGCACCGGCGCCGACTTCATCCCCGGACCGCACCGGGCCATGGACGGAGGCGGCCTGCACGCCGCCAAAGTCTATCTCCAGCCGCTCGAACGCCTGGCCATCTTCGACGCCGACCCCGTCCCCCGCCTGCGCCTGCCTCCGCCCCCGGCGCCGCCCGGCCCCCTGGCCCTCCATCCCGGCAGCGGCAGCGAGCGCAAAAACTGGCCGGAAGCCCGGTGGGCGGAGCTTCTGCATTATCTGGCCACCGCCACGGACTTCGAGTTGCTGCTCGTGGGCGGAGAAGCCGAGGGCGACCGGCTGAAGCGCCTCGCGGCCCCCCTGCCGCCCGCGCGGGTGCGCGTGGCGCAGAGCCGTCCCCTGGCCGAACTGGCGCGCCACCTGGCCGGCTGCCGCGCCTTCATCGGCCACGATTCCGGCATCTCGCACCTCGCCGCCGCCGTGGGCCTCCCGGGAGTGCTCTTGTGGGGTGAAACCGCGGTGGAAATCTGGCGGCCGCCCAGTGAAAAAATGATCGTGCTGCGCCACCCGGCGGGCCTGGCCCAGCTTCCCGTGGAAACCGTCTTAACGGAGGTGCGCCAGATGATCGGGGCCTTTCCAGTCGAAACCCCGCCGCGCCTGAACCCCGGCAACCGCGAATAACCCCCGCCCGCCACCGGGCGCCTCAAGGCAGCCGAACCCGCTCCTCCTCCGGGAAATGCCGCCCGATCCGGCTCATCCCCTGCCCCGCCGTCCGCCTCCCGCCGGCCGCTTCAATCCATCCACCCAATGCCACCAACTCAACACCGGATGCCGCCAGACCATCCGCGGCCCCGCATAGCGCATCACCGCCCGCACCTGCTCCCGCCGGGCTGGCTGATAACAATGCACCGGGCATCGCGCGCAAGTGGGTTTTTCCGCCCCGAACCGGCAGCGCTCCAGCCGCACGGCGGCATAGGCCAGCAACCCCTGGCACTCCGCGCAAAGCTCGCGGCCGCCCGCATGATGCGCGCGGCAATACAGCCGCACCATCGCCTGAATCGTCCGCCACTCGCGCTCCAGCCGCCGGCTCGCAACCCGCCGCCCCGCGCCCCGGCGCGGGCCCGAACCGGCCGCCGACGTAACATCCGTGCTCATCATCGCCACGCCCAACCTCCGGCATCCCGCCTCCCGCCGCCTTGACCCCGGTCAATTCCATCGCCCATTCCCCCGCGCCGGGCCGCCGCCCCGTCACTCGCGCCATCCGCCGGCCGCCGGCGGTTCGCTGCCGCGCGCGCCCCGCTCATCGTGGCCGCCCAGGGAACCCCTCCCTCCTCTCCCGCCCTCATGGTTTCGCCGGTTCCGGAAGTATCCCGTCCCTGAAAAACCTCACGTCACCGGCGGTCCACGCCGCCTTGAGCCGCCGGACATAATCATGCCACTCCACCTGCACCTTCTCCACCGGGCCGATCGTCGCTTCGAACGCCTCCAGTCCCCCGCCCTGCCGCACCAGGGACCCCGCCCGTTGGCCGTACTGCGAATCCTCAAAAATAAAATGCGCCAGCGTCCACCAGTGCAGATAATACAAGTTGACCCGCCGGTTCAGGCTGGGGCCGCCGCGATTCGTGATAATCGCCAACAACGGAATCACACTGCCGTTGCGAAGGTTCTCCGCCAGGTGGGGGCTGGCGGCCAACTCGTCCAACCACCACACGGGTAGGTATTCACATCTATCCGGCCCACCGCCAGCCGGTTCGAAATCATCCGGCTGGTGGAAAAGTAGGTGGCCAATCCCTCCTCCAGCCACTGGGCCAGCGCCACCCCGGTCACTTCTTCGTTGAGCTGATGCACCGCCTCATGCAATAACGCATGGCAGGGATTAATCTCTGCCGCCTCGTAATAGGCCTGGCAATATGGCTTCCGATAAAAGGCTTCGGCCCACCCCAGGCCGGGATTGATCCGGCGAAACTCCGCCCGATCCCGGAACAGCCTGACCTTCAACTTCGGATGCGCCGGCTGAACTGCGCCCACCCCTCAAAGCGGCTCGTATAGGCGCTGTAAAGCATCTCCAACGCCTGACCCGCCTCCGCCGTCTGCAACTCCGTGGCCGAGGACTGGATGACATAATGCGGCACTTCGACGGTGTGGGCCGGATGCCACGGTCGCGGGGCAAATCTCCAGATCGCCACTCCCAGCAGCACCCCCAGGTAGCACAACATCCGGATTTCACGCGGCGTCAATCGCCGCCATACGCTGCGCCCTGCCGGAATCATAACTCGGCCAAAACATTACCCGCCCTTCGCCGGACGGCAACTGCCTTTTCCTCATGCCCTCACCCGCCACACCCTCCCACCGGCGGCCTCAAAACGGCACCGGCAGCAAACCGCTCCATCGCCCGCGCGCCGCCACAGCCGCAGACAGCCAGGACGTTATTTCGCGCGCCGCGCGCAGCTTCCGCCCGGGAACTCCGCCTCCCTTTGCTCCTGTGCGCTTGAGCAACTGCCTGTTTTTTCCGTCCCTTCTGCCGGCCAGCCTTGCCCTCCGGACGGCAGCCCCACAAAAAGGCTGGCACCTCAGCCAAACGCGGCGCGCTCGAATCCGGCGGGTTGCTATCTTCGTTGACCGCCGCCTCCGGCCTGATACCCTTTTTCCGGTGGCTGGGGATAAACCGCTGCCCGGTTAACTGACCCGCGCGCGCGGGCCGCCGGGCCGCACTCCCGGCTTTGGATTACTATAACCATGGAAGTTTCTCGCTTATGAAATTACTCGATTCCCCCCGCTCCGGACGCCTCGGAGCTTATGTCTATTACACGACGCCCTTTGGCCAATGTTGCCGGGCGTTAACCATGCCCCGCGACGCCCGGTCTCCCGCTCAGGCCCGCGCCCGCGCCAGCTTCGCGGCCTGCTCCCAGGCCTGGGGCCGGAGCCTG